>PMHU01000015.1 GCA_003156795.1 Acidimicrobiaceae bacterium | reverse complement strand
CCCCATCACGCTGGCGGGCGACACTATCCCGACCCGTCCACAGCCAGTAGAAAATCCCGGACTCGGCCTGCTCAGTAGCGTTGCGTATGGCCGCGGCACCGTCTTTGAAAGTGCTCGACCTCCCTATGGATCGACAGCGTGCCCCAGCTGGCGCGGGTCTCTGGCTCGCGTCGGCGCCTCTTGGCGTGCCTCGGTACCCCTCGCAGCTCGGCCAATTCATCACCCGAAGTCACCGAGTTTCACGACGTTCTGGCGGAGAGAGCATCGGTCCGAACTCGCCGCCGCACTGCGTATGGCAGCTGGCCGACTGCCTCTTGCGCTGGACTCGGGCGGAACCGGCGTAGGGACGGCCCCCGCCGGAAAGCGAATGACGCTCACCGCGGAGGAGGCAGCAGCCGTCCGTCTGAACGAGATTCCTCCGATCCATATTGGAAGACCATCCTTGTGCCACGCATCTCAGCGACTCACCGAGAGGGGGGCCCACCATGCGGATATCCCTCGGGTCACGAACTTGCAAACAGTCTCCGCTCTGTCAGCGCGAGTCTTTGCAGTCCTCGGTCATCGCTCGTACCCAGCGGACGGTGAAGTCCTTGGATGGCGCGATCAGATTCTTGGACCAGTCTTGAATCGTCTTCTGTCCGCTCCACCTGCGATAAATGAGGGTATTGTCGGGCACGATGACGCCGGGGTAGAGCGCTGAGAGCGCATACACGAGTGCTGCGTCATCTAAGCGACCGAGGGCCGGCCAGCCGCCGACCCGCCACACCGCCTTTGTCCGCATGCACGCCAATGAGGACCGGAAGGGCGCTCGTCCTAGCTCTAGCCATTTCTCCACAACCTCCCCCGGCCGATAAACACCCGGCCTAAGAGACGCCACCTGGTTTACCAGCTCACCATTCGGCATAAGGTGGCAATCGCGCCCTACTGACCAGGCGAGGAGTGACGAGACGCTTACCGCTTTAACCAATGCCAACAGACCACCTGGCGCCAACATGTCGTCCGCGTCCAAGCCGACCACGATATCTCCGACCGATCGCACCAGCGCGAGATTCCGTGTCGTCGCGGTTCCAAGTGAGCAACCATTCACGTCGTAACTGATCGTTGGCTGCGAGACCAATAGAGGGTCAACCGTTCGATCTGGCCCGTCTTCCTGAAGACACCACTCGATCTGCCATCCAACCGGCAGTACCGAACTCTTTATGGAACACCATGCTTCTGACAGGAACTGTGCCGCGTTCGGCGCGCATGCAGTGATGATCGAAACCTTCGGCAAGCTCCATATCTCCTCTTACACTCAAACCCACGATGCTCCCCCTCATTGCGCTGCACTCGTCCGGCATAACGTCTTCCCAGTGGCTCTCCCTAGGTCCCGCAGTGTCGGAGAAGCGCGTCAAAACGATCGGCCGCTGCGATTGCCTCAGGGACGCCCAAGGCCCGATATATGTCCAACGATCGACGTGCAAACCCTACAGCTTCTGCAGGGCGACCCTCCACCTCCCGAATCTCGCAAACGCCTTTGCAAGCTCGGGCCTCTTCTTCCCGATCACCTGCTGGTACGGCGCTGGCCAACACCGTTGCATAATCACGTTCAGCGTTGCGAACGTCCTTAGATGCCAGCGCAGCTTCGGCCCTGCTATTCAGTATCCTGCGCTCCAGTCTCTCGAATCCACGTACATCGCAAATAGCTAACGCCTCATCAAATTGTCTTCTCGCCACTGGGAAGTCCTTTAAGACCGAATAACATAGTCCGAGGTTCTCGAAGGCCTTAGCTTCGCCAAGATGATGCTCTAACTGCCTTTGACGCCGAACAGCTGTCCGGTGCTGCTGAATCGCCTTTCGAATGCGACCCATACTTCGATTAAGGCGACCAAGGCTATCAAGAGTGCTGGCTACTCCGGGCTCGTGCCGAAGCGCCCAATGCTGTCTGAGGGCTTTGCCGTGTGAGGCATACGACTCGGTATAGCGCCCAAGCCGCCACAGGACGTAGCCGATATTGCCCTCCGCGTTCGCAATCCCGAGTCTGTCATTAGCGACCTTATACAAAGCGAGCGCGTCCTGATGATGCACTAGTGCCCTGGTGTATTCACCCATATGGGCGTAAGCTTGGCCCAGATAGAACAATGAAGTTGCCAAAACGGCTGGGATCACATTTGCTCGCTGGATGTCTATAGCTTGCAGGAGGGACTCGGGCGCCCGATCTGGTCTTCCCTCTAGTATCGAGATTAGACCTGATAGCTGAAGGGCGACAGCCTCGGCTGCAGAGTCGCCACTGTCTCTTGCCGATTTCATTGAGGCATCCGCTATCCGGTGCGCGTCGTCGTAATACCCACTAGTGGTATAGAAGCGCCACACCGTCTGCAGAAGTTCCGCGGCCCCCTGTGAAGATCTAGGCAATCCTGCAATCTGGGCGATGTTCGCTCGCTCTGAAGTTAACCAGCGTCGGGCACCGGAACGGTCCGTCAGCTGTGGACCTGTTACGGTAACGCGGTCAAGACCCACGCGCTTTTCGCGATCCACTGGGAAGAGCAGGTTCATTGCTATGGTCGCGGTTCCGACGTAGTAGTCGGACAGCCGCTTGAAGCACTCAAGTCGTTCCGGCGCCGAGTCCTCCTGGTGTGAAAGCGCACTCGCATACCCCCTCAGGATGTCGTGAATACGAAATCTCTCACCCGCGAGCGTCTCAATGAGATTCTTACGACGAAGGACCTCCATTACCCCCAACGCGTTCTCCGCGCTTCCTTCGAGTAGTGCCGCAACGGCAAAGATGTCGTAGTCTGCTCCAGGGTGAAGGGATAGGCGCCGAAAGGCAGAAGCATGGATCGGCTGTAGCTTGTCGTAGGACCACGATAAAACGGACGATATGGCGGCCTCTGGATCATCACTGTCACTTAGGATCTTGATTCTCTGTCGTTGGTCACGAAGGTCCAGACAAAGCTCCTGGACAGTCTTGTCCGGGTGACTAACCACTACCTCCGCCGCTATTCTCAGCGCGAGTGGCAGACATGCGCATTGCTCAGCCAGCAACCGCAGTTGCTGGTTCTCTTCGGTTGTTCGTGGCCCGATTAAGCTCTCTAAAAGTTCAGTTGCATCCTCGATGCGCAATCGCGCTAGGTCTAACCGTTGGGCTCCATCCCGCGCCACTAGTCCAGAAAGATCATCACGACAAGTCACAATCACGAAGCTCGTGCGGCCACCTGGAATCAGGGGCCGCACTTGAGACACGGAATGTGCGTTATCCAAGATAACTAGTATGCGGCGATCTGCAAGTAAGGTACGAACCATCGCCGATCTTGTGGCTAGGTCAGGTATCCTTTGGGCGTCCAGATAGCCTAGCCCCTCTAGAATGATTGCCAGGGCTTGCGCCGTCGAAACTGGGGGGCCGATACTGTAACCCTGTAGGTCAATGTAAATCTGTCCGTCAGGAAATGCCGTGAGAGACGTGTAAGACCACCTAACCGCGAGTGCTGTCTTTCCGACCCCGGGACCTCCTGAGATCACGACTAATGGCACGTGCGATGGGCCCTCTGTCGCGCGCTGCAGAAGCAGATCGAGTGTCCAAAGCTCGGTATCACGACCTTTGAAGTTCCAAACATCGTGTGGCAACTGCTTCGGGACGGCTAGACCAGCAGGTTGATTGTCAACCGAGAGGGGGTCGAAGTAGTTGTAGTTATGTTGGATGTTGAAGTTGCCGACCTGGACCCCCAGTGCAGTGGTCTTCGGACCAAAGGCGAGTTCCGGGTGGTCATCCGCTCCAATCTCGCGCGGAGCTGGCGTCTCATTTTCCAGTGCTCGCCGCCTCGTTTTGTCTCGGCCCGGCTGAGAACGTTGTGGCGCTTGTGTCTTGCGCCAAGGGGCCGAGTCGGGGCCGGTGGCGGCCGTCATCTTCCTAGCTCAACTGCTGGGATGAACGTTGAAAATGTTGTGCATTTTCGAGTGGTCGCCTATCTGAATGCCCTGAGCGCCGTGCAGGTCAATTGCGTACCTTCCGGCTTTGGCACCGGCCTCATCGACGAGGGCCAGAAGCTGCTGTGCGGCATCCAAAAGAGGACGATCGCTCTCTGCTCCAGCCTCGACGAGTTCTGTCGTGAGGGCTGCTTGCCAGCTTTGAGGGTCTTTCGCGTGGCTAGCAAGAATCAAATCAGCATCACGCCGATCCCTGAGTCGATGCTTCACACGGAGAACCAGCGCATCATAGGCCGCTGCTATGGCGGATGAGGCAGTGTCAGACAGACCTGATACGACACCCGCAGCTAGGGCCGTCACGATTACCTGGATCGCATCCACCTTCTACCTCGCGTTTCCCATGCCCCGATCTTACCGAGCGCCGCCAGGCGCGGAGAAGGCGCATAACCACCGCCATGACGATGAGCGAGGAGAATGTACGCGACCAGGACTATGTGGACGATCACCAGCACGATTCCTGCGACGATCTCCATCACGACGGTGATCACGTTCGGGCAGTGTTTGGTGATCCAGCGCGTAATCTGGCAGGTCTCCTGACAGAGCTAGCGTCTGGGTCGCCATGCCCGTCGAGGTGAAGGTGCCCAATCCTGGCTACTGGACCGAGCACTCGTTTCAGCTCGCCCAGATCCTTCGCACTCACGCTGACCGCGCCGGAACCGTCCCCGATCCATCGCAGGCACGTATCGACCCCGAAACGATCCTCACGATCGCCGACCCGTCGTACTGGGCCGAGCAGCACGGAGAACTGGCCGAAGCGATCGCTGTCGCAACCGGTATCGGGAACGATGGAAGGCCCACCTCTTTAAAAGGAGTCCACGGAATTGCCGCCGAGAGCGGGGCCCGCCTCACGATGTCGGTGGAGGAAGCTGCCAAGGCGCTCGGGATCAGCCGGGCGCTCGCATATGAGGCTGTCTCGCGTAACGAGATCCCCCACATCCGGATCGGTCGCCGCATCCTGATTCCCAGAGCGCAACTCGGCCGCCTCGTAGGTGAAGGTTCCAGTAACGCCGACCAGTCAGAATAGGAAACATGCCTCGACCTCCGCGATCCACCTTGGAGAAGTCGCTCGTCGGTCCGGCAGGCGAGCACTACGTCTTGTACCGCCTCTACATGAAGGGAATGCTCGCTTCGCTAGCTCCCCCAGGCTCGCCAACCATCGACGTCCTGGTCATGAACCCGAACGAGACCGTCATTGCGACCCTTCAGGTCAAGGCCCGCACATACGGTCCGGATGGCGGTTGGCACATGAGCGTGAAGCACGAGTCCTTTGTCCAACCGCGATGCTTCTACGCCTTCGTCGACCTGGAGCCCGAGCCTCCGGTCGTTTACATCGTCCCGAGCAAGGTCGTCGCCGAGACGGTGCGGAAGTCGCACCAAGCCTGGTTGGCGACGCCAGGGAAGCAGGGGCAGCAGCGCAAGGACAACAAGATGCGTCGCATCCGGCCTTTGTACGAGGATCAGTGGCCCGGCTATAAGCAAGACTGGTTAGAGGATTACAAGGAGCGCTGGGACCTTCTGCATGAAGCGGTGGCCGACTGACATTCCTCAACTTCGGTCTGAGACCATGCCAGCGTTGCGTAAGTGACGCCGCACAACTCGGACGACATCGTCGAATCTAGGAACAGGAGCCACATGTTCGGACATCTCCCTTTCCCAACGCTGTCGGTAACGGTCGAGTCGGTCCCCGAACTTGTCGGGAAAGGCTGCGGGGTCTAACCCCTTAGCTTCTGCCTTCCGCTCGAACAGCGGCCTTACCTCAGCGAAGGAGACGTTCATGTCATCGGCCAAGCGATATAAGTCATAGAGATCTCGGCACTGGACACGTTGGATTATGCAGCGAAGCTTTTCCGCCGCGATCTCGTCGACCGGGTAGACATCGAACGGCTCGCGCGCCGGCAGGTCATTCCAAACGCCATCCAGTACGGCCGCATGCGTAACTGTCTCGACGTACTCATCCGTGGCCATGTCCAGCTTGATCCGCCGAGGCTTCGCGCCCAGCGGACCGACATAGGCCACTCCCGTTGCGTCGGAGGTCAGTTCCAGTAAGGGGAATCCGGCCTGGTCGCGGGCCGCCTCGATCGAAACTGAGAGCGCCGTAATTGACGCATCGACACCACCGCCCACGATGGTGAAGTCGAGATCGGCGGAGTATCGGTAGTCCCTCATGTGGACGAGCCGCAGCGCCGTACCACCCTTGAAGACCAGACGACCGCCGTCCATGGGCCGAGCGAAATGAAGCTGGCTCACGATGTGGGCGAGGACATAGTCACGCTCGGCGATAGCGGCATCAACGCCGTCTTCATCGGCACGTCGGGTGATCAGGTGACGGGTCAGCATGGCTCAGCTGCCAACGACCGCCCAGATCTCGTCTGGCGTCAGGTTCCAGGCGACCCGAAACCTTGTGTCGACCCATTCACGTCTGGCGTCACGCGGGTCGAGGCGGATGATCGGCTGACGATTCCCGACGGTGGGTTCGAGGTGGAGGGGGAGGTTGAGCGTGGCGGCGAGGGACGCGAGCCTGCGCTCAGCCGCCCGACCACGAGGTCCGAACGCCTTGCCCAGTCGCACGCGCCTTGCCGGATCAGCGCGTCCCGCACTGTTGCCGAGTGCTTCGGCCAATCGCTCCGATCCACCGACGAGGTCCACCCGAAGCGCCGACTCGAAGAGGGCTCGCTCCAGGTTCGACATCCATGACTTCCCGACGGGATCGGCCTCCAGGTGGATAGTCTCCGGCCGCTCGATAACAAGCTTCAAAGGTCGCTTGCTCACCATCGTGAAGCGGACTTGCTGTGTGCACGCCACCTGAACGGACCGGACCGGGTGGCTCAGCACCGACAGCTCGCTCAAGGCATTGAGGTAGGCGATCCGATGCTCCCGACCCTCGAAGGCCGCCCCGACCGCCGCACTCAGGTTCTCGGTGACGGCCGACGTTCCCAGCGAGCCCAGCGGACGGATCGCATAATGGCCGCGTGTGAGCCGGTCCACCAACCCCTGATCACTCAAGCGGCGTAGAACGTTGGCCGTCACCGACGCCGACGTTCCGAGCGCATCCTGAGCGACGTTAAAGGTGAACTCCTGCCGGCCTTGGGCCAGCAGTTCGTCGATCAGTTTCAGGTTACGGGCCATCCGGGCTCCTGCAAGTCAGTTATGTGGTAGTTCACAGTATACGTGAATTAGTGCTATGTTGCGTGACACGGAGGCAACTCACGTAAATCATGGATAACCTCCTACTTACCTAGCGGCGCCCAGACTCCGCATTGACCCCACCAGGGTCACCGTTGGGCCGTCAGCACACGGAGCATCGCCTCGTACGCGTCGTCCTTGGTCAGGTGGGAGTAGCAGGAGGCGATGACGTCGGGGGAGGCCCCGGCGATGAAGGACAGCTGGATGGGATTCATGCCGTTTCGCAGCATCTCGGTCATCCAGGAGTGACGCAGCAGGTGCGGATAGACCCGCTTGGTGATGCGGGCCCTTTCGGCTGCCTCCTTCACCACCTGGTAGACGCCCCCCTGGGTTAGAGNNGCCGGATGGTGAGGAAGAGACGGTCCGATGAGCACTCCTCCGGTCGGCCCCGGATGAGACGGTCCAGCCGCCGCAGGAGCTGCGGCGGCAGCGGCACATCCCTGATTCGGCCCCGCTTGCCGTGCACTCGCAAATGCGCCTGCCGGCCCGACCGCACGATGTCGGTGGTCGAAAGGCGGGTTAGCTCGTCGAGGCGCAGACCGCAGTCACCGAAGACACGGATGATGACCTTGTCCCGCTCGGTCGGCATCACCATCTCCAGGCGTTCGATCTCGGCTCTGCTGAGCACATCCCGGACCGGCTTTTCTCGCCGCGGCAGCTGCGGCTTGGCAACCACGGGTTCGCCTTCGCGAGCTGCCCAGGTCAGCATGAGGCGTACTGGACGAATGTACGAATGCACGGAGTGCTTGGAGAGTTCCTTGCCACTCGCGGTGCGGTACATCAAGAGCGAGTTGGTGAAGCGGTCCAGGGTGCGCCGGTCAAGCTGCGCAACGTCTGTGATCCCCTCAGTCGCACACCAAGGGAGAAAGACGGAGCAGAGCGACTGCTTGTACTGGCGAAGACTCTTTGGCACTAAGCCGCGTGCGTGACAACTCAGCAGGTAATCGTCGACAAGACGATCGAGTGGTGACGGCATCCCGCCGTCGAGGAGTCGCATGGCCATGGTTTGGCCCTCATTGCACGGTTGACATGTTTCATTATCAGTGGCTGACTCCCCGAGGCCAATGCTTTGGAACGGATGAGTGGGTGATACGTGATGGACTTGTACACAGGTTGTACACACCCGAAGAAACTCGAATTCCCTTTATCTACAAAGGGATTTTGCCGTTGGCTGGGGAGAGAGGATTCGAACCTCTGATTGGCTGATCCAGAATTCCTCTTCTTATCAACGCCCTCCAAATGCGCTGCTTTCGAGTTCAGTCCCACCGGCTAACCCCGAAACCCCCTCCTATCAGAAGGGATATTCGGATGATGCGAACAAACTCGAAGCATCTCGAATGCTTACGATAATGGTACAAAACTTGACTCGGTTGTCGCGCGTCCGATCCGACGGTGCAACCTGTCGACTTCAGTCGACTTCAGTCGACTCCCAACCTCTCATTGTCAGTGCGCAACAACTGATCGATGATCTCGACCGGTGGAATCCGCAACAACGCGTTCGCAATCAACGACAACGAAGTCGCCGCTATCGCTCGTCCCGACATCGCAGCACTGACAGTGGCTGCGCTGATGCGGGCCTCCCGAGCCAGCTCTCGCTCTGACAATCCTCGCCGCGCCAACTCCCAACGCAGCCGGCCCGGATGCACAACGACTCCCATGCCATGTACGTGGCAGTTGCGGAGACGTGCGTTACAAACTCGGCTCGCCTCGGCCAGCAGGAACTGGGCGTCCTGGCAAATCGGGTAGTCGCAAACCTGACGACGGCCCTACCCGGGCGCAACGACGGCAATACGCGGGCCTAATTCAAAGTGCCACATCGTCGCGAACCTGAGTCACTGAGTGCGTTCACAACCACAGTCCGCGATTACGTTACCAGTAGGTAAAAACATCCTGGGTAATTAGACGATTTTCATTGCATTCGCTACGGGTGGGTGCTAGACATCGTCGGGACCACAACCTCGACCACCCGGCTTGCGACCGCACGTCGCCGTCTGCGGTTCCTCTCAGGGCCAGAGGGAAGAGGTCGGCGAATGGGGTCATTAGGTACGCATGTCGCCGGACGACGAAAGTTGACGGTCATAGCGGCGGTGTTCGCGACGCTGCTGACGTCGCCGGTAGCGATCACCGTCGTGGCTACTCCGGCCGCTGCGGCTAATCAGAGCTACTCCGCCACCGTTCTGGCCGACGGCCCATCGATCTACTGGCGGCTCGACGATTCCAGTTGTTGTGCGGCAGCTGACAGCTCGGGCAACGGCAACAGCGGAACCTACGCATCGTCGGGTATTGCGTATGGGGTGCGTGGTGCTCTGTTCAATGACGCGGACACTGCGATCACGTTCACCAGCTCGGGGGCATCCGTGAGCGACACGGCCGCGTCTATCCCAGCATCGTCGGTGACGGTGGAGTTCTGGTTCAAGGTTCCATCTTCTCAATACAGCTCAGGAACACTGGATCTGTACAGCTCGCAGGGAGGGGCGGCTCAACTCTTGAACGGCGGCACCGAAATCAAGCTAGCGACATCGGGGAACTCTCAACCAGGTCCTTTTGGTTTGCCCTACCCGGTCAACGACGGGAACTGGCATCTTTTTGACCTCGAGAGCGGCTGCAACGTCTTCCTCGACGGAAGCTTTGTCGGATCAGACGACAGTTGCAACGAGCAGTCCTTTCCGGGCTTCACCCTCGGCAACTGGNNAGGAACACTGGATCTGTACAGCTTGCCGGGAGGTGGCGCCCAGCTTATGAACGGAGGAACCGAACTCTACGTTGCGAATGGGGGCAACTTTCCAACCGGGCCGTTTGGCCTACCCTATCCGGTCAACGACGGGAAGTGGCACCTCTTTGACGTAGAGAGGGATGGTGGCTGTAGCGTGTCACTCGATGGTGCTTTGGTCGGCTCCTCCAGCAGCTGCAACCAGGTAGACGGGCTCTCGGGCTTCACCCTCGGCAACTGGTCGGGAGGCGGCACCGCTGGATCGTTCGACGAGGTGGCGGTCTACCCGTACGAGTTGCGAGGCGATGAGGTCTCCACTCACGCACTGGTTGGAGGACCACAAATTGCACTTATCGGCGGCGCTGTCAGCGCGCAAGAACTCTTCGGTGGCGGCGGCTTCTGTCTACCGTGCTTGATGAAGTCCACCATCCACACGATCTTCGGGGCGCCGGTGGACACCGAAGATGGCAACATGTACCACACCTTCAACGACCTGGAGATTCCCGGAAGGGGAATCCCGCTCGCGTTCACGCGCACGTACAACTCGATGGCGGCCGACACCAACGGGTCCCACTTGGGTTATGGGTGGGTGGACAATCTCGGCGCGAGCCTGACGCTTCCATCGACTGTGAGCACCGGGAGTACCGCGACTCTAACGGAGGAGAACGGCGCCCAAACCACCTTCACCTACAACGGAACCGCGTGGGCGGCGCCACCTCGCGATATCGCCACGTTGACCGACAACAGTGGTACGTGGACGGTTGTCCGCCAGGCGCAGCAGACGTTGAGGTTCAACAGCTCTGGCCAGTTGATGTCCATGAAGGATTTGAACGGCTACATGACGAGCTACACGTACAACAGCAAAGGCCGGCTTGCCAATGTGACCGACAGCGCCGGTCGCAGTCTGAAGCTGGCCTACACAGGAGGTCTGATCACGACTGTCACTGACGCGAACGTGTCTCCAGCTCGAGTAGTGCACTTCACGTACAACTCCGCGGGTGACCTGACAGACGTCATAGACGTCGACGGCGGGCACACCCACTACGTGTATAACAAATCGCACGAGATGACGGCCATGTTAGACCCGAAGTGCTACGCCACCTCAGGCTGCCCGGGCATCGTCACTCACTACAAAGCTGGGCAGGTGACGTCGCAGACTGATCAGCTTGGCCGTAAGACCACCTTCCTCTACGCGGGCGATCCGGCGGCCGCTACCGGGGGCACGACGACGATCACCGATCCGATGGGCAACGAGACGTTGGACACCTACGAGTACGGTGTGCTCGTTTCGGAAACCCGTGGGTATGGCACGGCACAGGCGGCCACCACGACATACCGCTACGACCCGGCAACCGGCCAGCCGATCCTGGTCGTCGACCCGGACGGGAATGCGACCTCGATGACCTACGACTCCTCGGGGAACATGCTGACCGAGACCGACGCCCTCGGCCGCGAAACAAAGTGGACGTACAACAGCCTCAACGAGCCGGCCACGGTCACCGACCCGACGGGGGTCACGACCACCAACACCTATGACAGCGACGGGAATCTAACCCAGGTATCGACACCCTGCCCGGACTGCACTCCCGCCGCCACCCAAACGACCATCTACACGGTCTGCGAATCCACGACATGCACCGTCGGCGCTAACACCTACCAGCAAGGTGACGTCGAGTCGATGACCGACCCTGACACAAACGTCTGGACATATGGCTACGACAAGTACGGCTACCGCACTCAAACCACCGACCCGGTCGGCAACGAGACGACCGCGACCTTCAACGCGGATGGCTGGCCGCTGACTACGGTCTCGCCCAAGGGCAACGTCGCCGGCTGCAACTGCGCGACCAAGTTCACCACCACCGACAGCTACATCATCCCAGGCACATCGAAGACCGACGAGTTCGGCGACGTACAAACCGTGAAAGACCCCCTCGGCCATATAACCACCACCGGATATGACGCCGACCGAAACCAAACCAGCGTGAAGGACGCCAACGGCAATCTCACCACCTACGTGTACGACCTGGCCAACGAGCAGACCGAAGTCATCCGCCCCGGCAAACCGCACACGAAACTGATAACCGACTACAACCGTGACGGCACGGTGGCCGATCAGAAGGACGGCAAAGGCAACGCCATTCAGACCTACGGCTACGACTCCCTGGCTCGGGTGACCACCGTCAAAGACGCGCTCGGGAACGTCACCACCTACACCTACGACCCGGCCGGCAACCGGCTCACCCAGCAAAACCCCGGAGGCTCCTGTCTCCCGACCCCAACCGTCGGGTGCACCACCTACACCTACGACGCGGCGAACCAGCTGACAAGTGTCAGTTACACCGACACACCCTCGGAGAACGTCACCAACATCACCTACGACGCCGACGGCCAGCGCACCAGCATGACCGACAACACCGGCACCTGGATCTGGACCTACGACTCCCTACACCGCCTGACCTCGGTCACCGAGGGCAACAACGGAACAACCAGCTACCAGTACAACCTGCGCAACCTACCGACCCAGATCACATACCCGAACAGCACAAATTCGGTCACCAATGGCTACGACAACGCCGGTCGCTGGAACAGCGTCACCGACTGGAATGGCAACGAGACCATGTTCGGGTACGACCCCAACTCCAACCTAACCAGCGAATCCTTGCCGACGACAGCGCAGGTCCTTGATACGTACAAGTACAACGCCGCCGACCAGATGACTTCCATTAAGGACAAGAACGCGACCACCACAGTGTTCACAGCCACCTACGGCCGCGACAACAACGGGCAGCTCACCACCGACAGCTCCCAGCCGACAAACGTCAACAGCTACGGGTACACGGCACTCAACCAGGTCTGCTACGCCGGATCCACCAACACCGCAGCCTGTACAAGCCCGCCGGCTCAGTCTCAGCCGTTCACGTACGATGCCGCAGACAACCTCGTCCAAGACGGCACCACCACCCAGGCATTCAATGCCGGAGACGAGCTTTGCTGGACCGCTCCATCGCCGAGCACCAACGCTTGCAACAGCACGCCGACCGGTGGGACCACTTACTCCTATAACACTCAAGGAGACCGAACGGCAACTGTCCCGAGCACCGGAGCCGCGACATGCGACCTCTACGACCAAGCCAACCGGCTCACCACCATCGAGACCGGCACCGGCTCAAGTTGCACGAGCCCGACGACCGTCGGCAGCTACACCTACAACGCCAACGGCCTGCGGATGAGCAAGACCGTCGGGTCAACCACCACGTCCTTCGCCTGGGACCTCTCCGGCAGCCTCCCCCTGCTTCTCCAAGAGAGCACCTCGTCCGCCAGCACATCGTATGTGTATGGTCCGGGTGGACTACCGCTCGAACAAATCACCTCTGCAGGCGTCACGTCTTGGTATCAACATGACCAGCTCGGCTCCACCAGAGTTATCCTCAACGGCAGTGGAGCAACTGAGGCCACCTACACATACGACCCGTACGGAAACATCACTGCTTGCGCGGGTACAACGGTGACGGTGGGCGGCCTAAACATCTGCAGCGGCGTTACGACTGTGACCAATCCACTCGACTACGCCGGCCAATACCGAGACGACGAGTCCAACCTCTACTACCTAGGAGTGAGATACTACGATCCCGTTACGGCCCAGTTCCTGACCGTCGATCCTGCGGTGGAATCGACCATGTCACCGTATGCGTATGTCGCGGGGAACCCGTTGAATCGGACCGATCCGAGCGGGAAGATCTCGTTTGACCAGATGGTCAGATCCGACGGGATCCAGGGTGCGGTCCAGATGATGCAGCAGTTCATCCAACAGTGCTCTCAATGGGGTTCCGGAATGGGTATGTGCATGGCGGCGGCTATGTGTGGCAGTGCCCAGGAGTGTCATGACATTGCGCAGCAAGATGCCGACCTAAATGGCGTTGCAGAGCAAATTGCGAGCCGGGCGCGATGCAGTGGAAGTACCACCATCTTTGGGGCGACAATTACTGAGGACCAAGCCCAGACCGCGGTACGGCAAACGGGGGCAGCATTCCAAGTCGCCGCCGGGCAGATCAACTGGCAGAACCAAAATGCTTCGTGCCAGGCATTCGCAGCTTCAGCCGGTGTGATACTGGTTGGTTCATTGGGAGCGGCTGGCGCCGCTGTCGGTGGTGGGATCGCGGCTGGTGGTGCACTAGATATCGCAGAAGGAGTCCATCTTGGCGGATTTGCTGCGGCTGGTGGCGCCGTCGGTGGAACTGGAGCGATGAATCTAGTCCAACAGAACTGCGGGCCATGAATGTCGCAGTTATTGTCTTTGTTGTCATGGCGGCAGCCCTCGCCGGCATCTTGGGCGGAGTAGGTTCGTACAAACGGACCAAGACCTTGGCCATGACTGCAACGGTGACATCCGAAGGTGCTCCAGTCAAACCACCGAGAGTTTTGCGACTGGAGCAGCTGATTGCATCCCTAGCGGTTATGGGTGTCTTATCCGTTCTGGCGGCTGTGTCGATCATTCCGTGGATTTGGGTGGTCATCTTCGCGTGCATCGCCGCACTGGCGGTCACCACCTTGGCGGCAGCGAGTTCAAGGGGTGTCGCCCGCAAATACTAAACAGGCTCGTGCTTCGATTGTGCGGCGAGCAACCTAGCTCTTAGCGGTTCAGCAATAGTCCTCCTCCCCTCGCCCTGTTGGCAGGCCTCCATCGCTACTCGGAGCGCGTCGTTGCCATTTTTGAAGGCCTTCACAAGGTGGATGGCTTCCTCGGTACCGGCCGACGCCTCTCAGACGACTGCACCGTACAGATGACCAGCCCGGAAGGTCATGCCGCCACCATCGCACACGGCGATGAACTCCCGGTTGGCATTTGCCAACAGCAACGGGTCCACCGGCCAAATGTTGGGACACCTATGCTGTGGGAAAGTTGTCGGTGGCCTTCAGCGCAACACTGTTCTCCAGGCTGTAGCACTCGTCGTTACAGTTAGTGCCCCTATCTTCCGCAACCCTCCGCCGCCGGAATTCCCTTTTCCTGTAAGCGATTCCGCCTTNNCCACTGCGCGTTGCTCAGTGAACACCCTCTGGTCCCGCACCCCACCCACACAACATGAAGTTGTAGGAAGTGGATGGGGTGCGGTACCGGAGGTGGCGCGGGCAGGCGGTTGGCGGAAGGTCTGAGTTGTCCGGCGGCGGAGGGTTGCGAGTAGTAGTAGAGGAGAATTGACGTCGAAGAGGGCGGCGGGCGAGGAAGGAGAGGAGTTTGAGAGAGCCCTATCTCTTCTCGATGGTGAAGAGCTGGTGGGTCTCAACGGAACGACATGAGCGGGCGGACTGAACCGGATCTAGGCTTATGCCGATGACGCGGTTGGTGTCCACAGTGGTCGTCCGTAACGCTGGCGCGTCTTCACGTCCACGTCCTCCCGGTGAGGCAGCGATCCCTTCCGGCGCAGGAACCGTCCCGCCGACGAACGAATGATGGCCAGCCGTGACTCGGGGGCGGTCACCTCAAGCTGAGCCAACAATCGGGCAGGTTGCCTCCCCCTGGTCCGCCCAGATAGTGCGACTGCCGGCGACTCGAGGGCCGGCACTCACCGCCCGAGATCTGGACCTCCTCCGGTGGGTCTGCCGGCACGGCGTGGTCACACCGGATCAGGTTGCTCGCCGCTTCTTCTCCCGACCTGACGGAGGTGTCGGGAAGGGCGCCGCCTACCGACGTCTGAGAAAGCTACGGGAACTCGATCTCCTGCGGAGTGACCACACCTTCTATATGGAGCCCTCAGTCCAGAGGGTCACTAGCAAAGGAGCCAAGCTCGCTGACGTCGGGGTGGGACCGGCAAGCCTCGTGCTCGCCGAGGTACGCCATTCGCTAGCGCTCGTGGACCTCATCGAGGACCTTCTCCAGGCGCATCCCGGATCGACGATTGAGACCGAACGGGAACTCCGCATCGAACGGCGAGGGGAGCTGGCCGCCCGGTCACGCCGGGCTGGGCGAGGTCGACTCCCCGATGGGGTGCTCACCCTGAAGGGCAAGCGCATCGCCCTGGAACTCGACCTCACCTCAAAGCGCTCCAACGACTTGGAGCACATCCTGCGGACCTATCTCACCGAATCGTACGACGCGATCTGGTGGTACGTGCGACCAAGGGTCGTTCCTCGCCTGAAGGAAATCGTGCGCCGAAATCGGGCCGACGACCTCGTCTCGGTCCGTCCTCTTCGACCGTCACCCGGGGAGGGCCAATGAGGTGGCGGCACGGATTTGACCACTCAGGATCAATTACGCCCGATCACGGGCCGGCAGAATCTCTACGCAACCGGAGCGGGGCTCGCCCTCAGCGTCGCTGGCTTCGTGGCCTTGGCGTGCCCCGGAGCCGTCCCTACCGCCTTGGCCTCCCGACTGCTCTGGCGAGTTACCGACACGCCCCTTGCGCGCCGTTTCCTCACGGCAGTGGTCAGCGCCGGCCTGTTACTCGTCGCGGCCCCGGTGCTGGTGTTCGCATGGCCCTGGCGGCTGGCCGGGACCGGGATTGCCCCCTCGGCCTCACTCGGTTTGTCTGTCTCGGCTGTAGTTCACAGCCTCGCCGCCGAGGCGACGCTCGGCCCCGCCCTCGCGCTGCTCACCGAGGTAGGCCTGATGCTGCGAGCGCGAACGATTCTCGGGCAGGTCCACGTGAACGCTAAGGATCACAGCCGCCGCGCGCCTGCACTCCAACCCGGCTACCAACCCCAGGGGGGTCCGGCTCGCCAGGCAGGCTTGGCAGGTTCGATTCGCCTAGGGATTGACCAGGCCGGCGCCCTCTTCGACTTCGCCATATCCGACATCGGCGAGCACGTGCTCCTCCCGGGAGCCACTGGGAGCGGCAAGACAACCACCATCGTTCGGCTCGCGTCGGGAGCAGTGGCGAACGGGTATTCCGTTGCGATCGTCGATGGCAAGGCCGGACCGCTCGCCGGGGAGGCACGCAAACTCGCGGAGCGTTCGACAGTTCCGTTTGTTCTGGTGCACCCCGATGACCCTGACAGCGCCGGATATGACGTATGCACCGGCGACCCGTCCGATGTCGCCAACAAGCTGGTCGGGGCATTCCCCTTCTCTTCCGAGGCCGACATCTACAAGCAAATGGCGATGCAGGCCCTGCCCGTCATCGTCCGAGCAATCCAAGCATCTGGCGAGCCCGTGACCCTCGACTCGATTTGTGAGGCCCTATCGACCGGCGGGTTCGCGCTTCTGAAACGCAAAGCCCCGCCCGAGTTCGGTCCCCGCCTCGACAACCTTCAAGAGGACGCCCGATCGGAACTCGCTCAATCCGGCTACACCGGCCTCCGCTTCCGCCTTCGAGCGATCTCCGAAGGCAAGTTCGCCGAAGTCATCAACCGACGCCCGGCGTTGGACTGGGGCGACGTCTCATCCCATCCTGGTGTGACTTACCTCGGCCTGCCGACGACCGCGGCGGCCGAGGACGTCGAACTCTTCGGACGGGTCATAGTCCAAGACCTCAAGCAACTTTGCGCCCGCCGATTGCGGGCGATCGCCAAGGGTGTGGTGGTCTCGCCTCTCTTGGTCGTCTTCGACGAGTTCACCGCCTTACGCGAGGCACCACAAATCCGCGACCTCCTGCTCCAAGCTCGGCAGGCGCTCATGCCTACCGTGGTAGCGCAGCAATACCTTCCGCTCGATCCCGAGATTCGAGCGGCCGTTCTGCAATCCGGTGTCCTCGTCTGCCACCGAGTCAACGCCGAGGACGCCGAGGCGCTCGCCAACGAGCTGGGCACCCGCAAAGTTCCGTACCTGACCTCGCAGGTCGACTTCGACAGCGGCGAGGTCGACAAGGGCAGCGTCCGACCGGTAGACGAGTACCGCATCCACCCCAACGTCCTACGCGAACTCGACGTCGGCCAAGCCGTCGTCTACGCCAGGCACTCGCACCGCCGCGCCATCGTCCGAATCCAAAGAGACGACCTCTGACAAAAGGAGGGGTAATGCCAGCAGACGACGACACCACCCCACTCCCGACACCCGATCAACCTCGGCGCAGGGTTCCGCCCCCGGTGTGGGAACTGGACATAGGTGTCGCCAAGGACGACGCTCCTAGCCCAATCAAGAAACGGGCCCCCCGGCCGATCAGGGCGGACACCTCGGGGAGAACACCGATTGCGAAGCCACCAACCAGAGAAGTGGTCTCGGGCTCGGCCGCCGGCGGCAAGCCTCGTGGCGCAGCAGCGGCGCTCAGCCCGGGAATTGGATCAGCAAGCGGAGGCCGACGGGCCCCCGCCCGCCCTCGTCCCGCTCAGGGACTTCCCGAGCCGTCGCAGATTCCACAGGACTATCCCGACCGCGTGGCCTGGTTCCGCGTTGGGTTGGCCCGCCAACCATGGGCCACAACCCTGGCCCTCCTGGCCAGCTATACCGGCGTCTTCCTGGCGCTGTGGGCCGCCGTAGCGGGTCTGGTCCTGGGCGGCCTGGTCGGAGCCGGCCTCATCGACAGCAACAGCATCACCCGGGCCATCGCAGTGGGCACGGGCGGCTCCGTCACCATCATCAGCGTCGTCGCCAGTGCAGTCGTCAGCGCATTCATCGCGTTTGGCGTCGTGTACGTCGCCATCCTCGTCCTTCACGGGCCGATCCAGGTCCTGATCACCGTCGTCGGCGCATTCCTGGTCACAGTCGTGACCGTCGGCGTCATTTCTCGCTTCGAGCAGGATCTCCTCGTCCTGCGCGGCTACCGCCGACCGAGCCGGGATGAGGCCAGGCAGCTAGCCCCCGTCGTTCAACGGGTCGGCACCGCCATGAAACTCTCGGCATACCCTCGATTCTGCATCTGGGACTCAGCCGTCCCGGGTGCTTGGACCCACATGCGTCACGTAGTGATCACCACCGGACTCCTCCAAGCCCTTGAGGAAGACGAGCTGGCCGCGGTCCTCGCCCACGAGATGCACCACTGGCGCCGAGGCGATTCGGTGAGCCTGCGCATTGTATGGGCCGCCGCACTCCCAGTCGCCGTCCTTTACAACCTTGGCCGCGTTATGGCCGGGCGGCGCCAACAAGACACGCCCACCGTGCAGATCCCCAACGCCTATAGAGGCCTGATGGCCATCGTCGGATGGGCCATTCTGTGGCCGACCTGGGTTCTCATGAAGGTGGTTATCGGTCCGGCGACTGCTGCACGAGGCCGCCGCTACGAGTACGAAGCCGACGCGGCCGCAGCACAGATCGGTCTTGCCCAGCCTTTGATCGAGGCCCTCCGTCAGATCTCGATCTTCGAGCCCGCCCGCTCGGGGTGGGAGGAGGTCATCATGGCCTCACATCCGCCCACCGAGTTGCGTATCGAGGCCCTACAGCAGCCTCGCCCCGACGATGCGGACTTCCAAGAAGGCCCCCTCGGACGATTGCTTCACCGGATATAAGCCCGGCGGTAGGCACGCCATTCCTCGTCTGAATCCGAGATCTGTCTTTCGCAAATACGAACTTCGGTGGTTTGGTGCTCCCTTGTAACAGATTACGTGCCGCCAGTGCACACCCTTGGGGACGGAGCAACCCCTATGACCACGGAGTGCACGCCGCGTGGCTGTTCAGCCGGTTTCAACAGGCGGGACCCATGACGACATCGAGGGCGTTGTCTCCCTACATCACGACTTCGTCCTACGAGTCTGCCGTCTCCGTCTCCCGACCGAGCACGACGCTCAAGACGCCGCCCAAGAGACGATGCTGCGCTACCTACAAGCCGACAGGTCGCGCATCCATGCTCCGACGGCCTGGTTCGCCGAAGTCGCAGCACGAGTCTGCGCGACGTGGCATCGCCAGCGATATCGAAGACCCGAAGTTCTCGTTGAACATGTTGACGATCTAGCCCACGATCATCACGTTGAACATGGCAGCGAACACCATCTCGTCGATGCGTCAATCATAGCCGCAGATCGAATCTGGCTTGACGCAGTCGCGTCACGGATCGGTCCCCGTGACTACCGGCTGCTGTACATGCTTTACGTCCAGCGGCTTACCTCTGAACAGGTAGGCGCGCTGCTCGGACTTACCGCTGGCCACGTGCGGGTGCTGTCGCTTCGTGCACGGCGAGCCGCGGCGATCACTCTCGCCGACCTGAAGACCGACCTCTCACTGGAATAGTTGGCGCGGCCCCGGCTGTAACGGAACCGGCAACCCCCACGCACCTCCAATCCCGAGATGAACCTTCGAGACCGCATCGCCCTGTCGCGTCCGGTGACCGACTCTGGGCGCGTCATTGGGCTTCTGAGCCGGCGCGTCGTGCGACGGATCGCCCGCCCGTGGACTGCGATGATCTCGGTTCCCCTAGCGATGACGTCGACCGCAATCCTCTTCATATGGTGGACGTGGGTGCCACTGGGGATCTGCGGCTGGTGGTGGGCCAACCGGGCGTGGCGCTGGACCTGGCTTGTCACCATCGAGGCCGGCGTCATCGGAACCCAATGGGCCTTCGTCGGAGCGTACGCCCTCGCCGCATGGCCCGGACAGCGTCTCACCGTCGCTATATGTTGGGTCGCTTACCCGCTGCTAATAGCGGCGGCATCGGTGTTGGCTCGTCTTCAGAGCGGACGCCCTGGGCCATACGACGGCTTCTGAGTCACGTATCGGCGAGGTATCCGATTCCTTGCTCCCGAGTCGGCCGGAAATCCCGCTGCGCCTCCTTGGCGAGCACGACTGCCGTGATGCTGCACCCTGCCGCAGTCGTCGCCTGCTGTCAACCCCACGCTGCACGCTCATGAGGGTTCGCTGACGCCTTCGGCGCCGGGGCTGACAGCAGCTCCTCCTCCGCCACTGGGAGCGCATCGCAATCGCGCTAGCCCAAGGAGGAACACCCAGTGCCCACCAACCGCAAGGACGAAGTCATGACCGGCCTACTCGCCGGAATAGCCGAACTCACCAGCAGCGACCGCTGGCAGGACTGGCTCACAGTCCAGAGCCGATTCCACCGCAACAGCTTCAACAACGCCCTGCTCATCGCTTTGCAACAACCCGACGCAACCCGGGTCGCAGGATTCAACGCCTGGCGCCGACTTGGCCGCAACGTCCGCAAGGGCGAGAAGGCCATCTGGATCCTCGCACCCGTGACCCGCAAGGTCGAGACCGAGCGCACCAACGATGCCGGTGAGCCCGAGACCGTCGCCCACCGAAGCCCGGTAGCGTTCAAGCCGGCCGCCGTCTTCGACATCAGCCAGACCGACGGCGATGAGCTGCCCGAGATCTGCACACGCCTGGAGGGCGAGGATGTCATGGGCGCGTACAGCCGTCTCGTGGCCGTCGCCCACACAATCGGTTACACCGTCGAACACGACGAGCTTTCAGGCGGTGTCAATGGCGACTGCACCTTCGACCTCCGCCGCATCCGGGTCGAGAAGCGTAACCAGCCCGCTCAGCAGGTCAAGACCCTTGTCCACGAGCTGGCCCACGCAACCCTTCACGAGGGCTTCGATGACCGGTCCCTAGCTGAGCTGGAAGCCGAGTCGGTCGCCTACATCGTCTGCGACGCCCTCGGCATCGACTCCTCCGACTACAGCTTTGGCTATGTGGCGACATGGTCAGGCGGTGGCGACGAGGCAATCGCCCGCATCAAGTCAGCGGGCAGTCGAATCCAGAGGACCGCAGCTGCGATCATCGCTGGCGTCGAGACCACCTCATCAACATCCGAGAACGCGGCGTGAGGCGGCGGGTCATGGCGTACACCATCGACGACATCACCGAACTGATCCTCCATCACCTAGTTCTCTCTACTGAGGACGAGACCGAAGCGGATGACAACCTCAGCCGGCTCATCGAGAACATAGAGGGAATGATCAGCCGGCCACAGCAGGAATCCGGCCTCATCATCGCTTGCGATACCTGCGGAACGTGGGTTTACAGCGAGCTGATCGGACCCGACGGAGCCGGATACTCCGACGACGGCAGCTTCTGGTGCTCGGATTGTCGCTGGCACGACGGCGACGGCGAGCATCGGTGACGCCGGTGGAGTCAGATTTGGCTCCCAAGAGCTGCTGGCGCAGCTCAATCTCAAGGATGTCGAAGTTAGACCTCCGTCAAGGGTCCGCTCCGCCGGCACGCCGCCCTTGACCTCGGCAGCCGATGTGGCTGTGCCACCCTGGGTTCAGCATTACCTTCAGCAGCTAACCCGTCCTTGCCCCTCGATCCGAGACTGGCCGCGTGAGGTAGTTGCTCCGCTCCGCGTGCCTCGGAGGTGGCGGCTCCNNTCCATACCGGCCGATCCTCTGGCCGCCGCGGCCGACCCCCATCGGTTGACCTCCCTGTCCACCTTCCGAGGCCAGACTGCACCTGTGGGTGCTGACGCACCGGTCAGAGATGAACGTGGGAGAACTTCGATGACTTATGAACCGAACGACTTGGATCCAGTGACTGCGGAATTTCACCGCGATGCCCAGAAGTACTACGAGGCGTGCTTTGGCAAACCCTCCGATTGCTACTACAGAAACGAAGCCATCTTGGCTGAGCTAGACGGCGACTACGACAGGTACGACCAGTTCAACCGCGAGGACGAGGACATTCCTTGGCCTCTGTCTGTCACCCAACTCACGCACTCGCTTCGAGGACACTGCACCTGGGAGATCCTGATCGCGACCGGCGGACCCGCCGCTCGACTGCTCGTCGAGATTGACTCAGACAGCGTTATCCAGCAGGCAACGTTCGAATACCAGGACTGGTTCCGGCCTTGGTACGCACCACCATCGCAAGATCACAACTTCCTGATGGAATGGTCCAGCCTATGGGTGATCAACTGCCCGTACTGCGAGTTCGGCAAACAAAGCGAGGTCACTCGGTGAGGGCGCTCCCGCCGAAACCCAGCCCAGTCACTCCCGATCGACAGCACGCCCCCAGTTTTGGAAAACCTTGATGCCCTCCGACTTCGAGAGTCCCGTGTAACGGCTCCGGCAGCCCGGTTGCACCTCCTTGGTGTCGTCTCTCATCGCACACGGCTACCAGACCGGCGCCTATCCACTGCAAGCCCTGAAGTGCACTCGCTGCGCTCGGGGCTATTCCGTTCGGCGCTCGGTCCTGGTGGACACCGCTGCATCGATCCAACACTTAGGAGGTACAACCAATGGCAAGCCAGACCCAATCCACCGAGACGTCGATCGAATCGACGGAGACCAACAAGCATTCCCGCAGCACGTCTGTCAACCGGGTGACACTCGTCGGGCGGCTCGTTGCCACCCCCGAACTCCGGGTGACCAGTAACGGCACTCACGTCACGACCGTCCGGGTCGCTACCAACGACCGGGAGCAGGCCGAGTTCCACGATGTAGTCCTGTGGCGCCAGATGGCGGACTTCGCCAGCGGCTACATGACCAAAGGCCGCCTCGTCTACGTCGAGGGCCGGCTTCAAGGACGATCCTGGGAAGCCTCTGACGGCACTCAGCGCCGCAGCGTCGAGGTCGTCGCCGACCGATTTCAGGCTCTCACGCCGAAGCGAGGCGAGCAGCCTCAAGAATGATGGGCTATGCGGGACTCGGAGCCTCGGCTCCGGGTCCCGCTACTTCGCGGTCACTGAGCGGCGCAGCCAAATAGGAGTTATTGCGGAACCGAGCAGGGCTCCGGCCAAGAGCCACCGCAGGTGCGTCAATCTGTCTGTGTCCTGGAGCGTCACGCGTCCGACCGATTCTGCCCTTGAACGGCGAGGGGTCCGAAGAGCCGCTTCTGAAACAGGTGCAAGCGTGCAAGACCCGGCGCCGGAATGCACGCAAAGCCGAGGATCTCAAGTCACTAATTCGTCGTACTCCCATCATAATTCACGTGAAGCCGATCTCTCGTAACGGAGACACCGTCGCGCCAGCGCTCACTCAACGACTTCTCGCATCAATCGAGGCGAGGCTCGTCCTGCCCAGCGAGGAGCCTCCGTCGCCGATTACCTATACGCCTGGCTTGGTGGGATACGTCGGCGTCGTTATCTTCGCAGCAATCATCCTCGCCGCAATTGCCTGGCGTCCGATCTCCGACCCGTTCACGCTTCTCGTCGGTATCGAGGCGACCGCAGGATTGTCGGCCTTTGCCGTTCGCACTATCAGCGGGGTCAGCGCAGCATGGTCTGCGTCGGTCTTCGTACACCTCGGGATGACGCTTTGTCTCGGGCCACCTGGAGCCGTGGCCGCCGCCATCGGCGATGGGCTCATCGGGAGGGGACTCGTTCGAGCAGGCTGGTTCCGGTGCATCTTCAACACTGCGACATTCACCCTGAGCAGCCTGAGCGCCTGGTCGATCGCGAGCCGGATTCCATACCAGCAGCATCCCGCCCTGGCTCCCTTGGCAGGGATGGCAGCTGGAGGAGCGGCATGGTTGGTGAACCACGTCCTGGTCGCAATCGTCATCCGGCTCGCCTCCGGTAGGCAAGCCCGGCTGAGCACATCGATGCGATCCAGTCTGGCCGTCCTGCCATACGAGCTTGCGTACGGTTGGGCTGCGGCTGGAGTTGCTCTCCTCTACCGGGAGGCGGGAACCGCCGGGTTCACGATGCTCCTCGCGCCCGTCGTCGCCGGCCAAGCATTCCTTGTCCTGCTGGCCCGACGAACCCACGCCCATCAGCAAGAACTCCGAGAAGCGGAAGCAGGTGAGCGCCGCCGTATCGCCCGTGATCTCCACGACACCGTCGTGCAAGTCGTCGCCGGATCGGCAATGACGCTGGCAGCTCAAGCCGAACTCTCGGCTGCGGCCATTTCGAGGGAACGAGTGAAGGAGACGGCCGAGCACCTACGCGATGCAGCTCGTGATCTCCGGACACTCATCGTCCAGATTGCACCTCCAACCCTGGAGCGAGACGGACTGGCGGTCACACTGTCGGCCCTCCTCAAGCCCCTCGCTGAAGCCGGCGTGGCCGTCCATCTCGAATGCCCCGACATAGCGCCTGCCATTGAGGACTCAGAGTTGATCTACCGGGTTGCCCAAGAAGCCCTACGCAACATCAGCGCTCATGCAGCCGCCACTACCGTGGAACTAAGGGTCGCCGTCTCCGACGAGCACGTGACCCTTCTCGTCATCGATGACGGCCGAGGCTTCTCGCCGGCTGACCTCCAACGGCGCCGCCAAGAGGGCCACGTCGGCACCCGCGGCTTGGTCGAGGTCGCCACTGAACGTGGAGCCACTCTGACTGTCGATTCACAGCCCGGAAGGGGCACCCGCCTCTGCCTGACGATCCCGAACTACTGACCGGTATGGCCTGGTGGGTCACCCCACCAGACCACCACTCCTAGTGCCAGCCTGTGTAGGCGAAGGCGGGAGCTGCGAACGCCATGGCGATGACCATGGCGCTTCCGGATGCAACGATGAGACGACGAGTGAATCGCACGTTGCTCCTTTCTGCCGGGCAATATGCACGGCATTCCGGTCACTCGTCATATAGCCTGACTCCATTCGAGCCATCTACACCACCATTTCCCTGTTGCAGAAACGACCGTTTACGCAACATAAATAGCGGTTTATTGTGCAGTGGTAAGACTCGACAGATAGCGCCCAAGAGAGTCTCGGGTTACAGCTCAATTCTGCGTAGTCGAGTAAGAAGATCCGGAAACACCGTCATCTTCAGCTCAGGCACAACGGCCCGCGTCTGCCTTGGCGCCTCGCAAACACGTCCGAGCGCCAAGGAGCCCGGTCTGCAGTCAAGCTCCTACGTGGTACTCCTCGTGAGGAGCGGTGTCTTCCGGTGCGTCGGTGTCGACGACGGCGTGGCCCTTGTACCTAAGGAGACCCAACGGACGCTCAACCACGATTTCGGTAGCCTTAGCTACCTCTGGGTAGAGTCGCCGCAACTCGTCCTCCGCGGTCGGCCGCGGTGAGGTGTCAGTCCTTCGCAAAAACCATTTCATCCGATTCGTCCATCTTCCGATGACTTTCATGTTACGAGAATCATACTACAGTAAATATCACTGCTGCCAAGACTAACCCGATAGCCAGAAGGGCATGCCCAATCGCTGGTAGCACGTAGAGCATTCCCTGTGGCTCCAGCGTCTTCTCCCTCGCAGCCTTCAACGAAAGCAAGTAAGCGTCATATTGGTTGGCTAGCGATGTCTTCACAATACCTTCGGCAATTTCTGAAGGATCTCGGGCCAAATCAGCTCGGCTCCGAAAAGTCGACACCATATAGACGACGAATGCTAGAGCTAATAAGACGAGAGGTATCCACCACCAGTCGTCGAATCCTGAGTCCGTCTTCAACAGACCGGCTGGGGCGTCCGCCCGGGCGACACATAGTCCCAGAGCAATCGCAGCCGCGACGCCCGCATACGCCTGCGCAGTTATTCGTTCATTGGCAGCCTGCTGATTGGCTTGGTCCAACTGTTGGAGGGCAAGTTCCAAGACAGACTGTCGAACATCCGCCTGCAACTCGTCGGTGCGGATCGGCTCGTGCGCCTGCCCGGCCGTGTTTGGCATACACGCATCCTATTCCACCGCAAAGCTGGCAACTGGTGGAAGCAGTGGTTGTGCGTCGAGATGGGCGCTGGCCAGACCGGTTGGATTCGTCGTCGGCCGACCGGGGCGGTCCGGGTAGGCGTCCGCAGTCTCAGCAGTCGGAGTCAGTGGTTCTGGGTCGGCGAAGCATCCGCGTAATCGTGCTCGCGTACCACCGACTGCCGCCGTGCGGCGCTTGCACGCCGCTTTCCTGAAGATGCCGTGCAATCCGCGTGGCACTCCATCCCTGATCAACAAAGAGAAATATCGCTTCGCAGACTTCCGAAGAGAGTGCTGGAGGTCTCCCCAAACGAACTCCCCGGCTGCGGGCTACCGATAGGGCCTCTCGCGTTCTCTGCGCGATCAGTCTTCGTTCCAGTTGTGCGAAGACGGCCGTCATCGCCTGCATTGCTTCACCCTGCGGTGTGTCGGTTTCCGGAGTGTCGAGTGCGACGATTCTCCAGTTCTCGCTCTTCGCTTGATCGACGAGGTTGGCGTACGCCGTGAGTGATCGCGCAAGGCGATCGAGCTTCGCCACGACTAGGAGGCTCGCCGGGTGCGAGCCGCACTCGGCTACCGCGCGCTTTAGGCCAGGACGGTAATTCGTCTTGGCGCTAAATCCCGCATCCTCGTGGATGGCGATCAAGTCCCATCGCCGCCGGCGACAGGCTGCCTCAATCGACGATCGTTGGGCGTCAAGACCGAGCCCCCCGGCGGCCTGGTCGGCCGTAGAGACGCGTACGTACCCAACAGCGATCATGTCGCTGACCTGCGATGTTGCGTAAACGGTCGTTTCTGCAACGAAGTTCAGCGATCTCACAACCCGGCAATTGAGACACAGATAGGAGATGTTGTGTTCCTAGTGATTCAGGACTAGCTCGTCAGCCGACCCATTCGACAACGCTCCAAGTGATGGCGTTGTGCCCGAAACGGGCGCAGCTCGGATTTCCTTTTGCATCCGTGAGTGCGACAGCGCAATGCAGCTCGCTGTCTTCGGCGATCGCTCGACCGACAACGGAGGCATCTAACCCTGACAGCATCACCCTCGCACGACGGAACAGACGTGCCCTGCCATCGGGCTCGATGTTGACCAGTTGAGATAGAAGAACCGGTCACCCCGCTTACCCTCAACGAGGGACCCTCGGTAGTCGAGTTAGCCGTCGGACAGCACGATGTGGCGTACATCGAATCGCCATGTCGCAGCGGGAGCGCCTCCACGAACCAGTTCAGTCGCGATCCATTTTGAGCCGATGCCGACGTGAACGTTGTCGTGCGTGCCATCGGGACCGGGATTGCAACGAAGCCCAGGAAGGTGTCTGCCGTTGACCTGAACGATCACGGGAGGCATTCTGCTCGACGAAGGGATACCGACCGCCAGCAGTGCCCCGAGAGGTTTCACCAAGCCTCCTTTGGGTAGCTGCAACCCAGATCCGTAACAAATGCAGTTCTGAACTCTCCAGTGTCTCAACGAGACCGGCGAACCCTAGGCGGTTCCTGGTTCCGACTGCGGCTCCCAAGCACGGGACAACGTGAAGTCGGTCCAATCACATCGCACCTCAAGCCGAACCGCATCTTTGTCAGTGGGAACGAGAAATGACTCCAGTGCTTCTGGAACCGGAAAGTACAGTCGGTCATATAGTGCCTGCATCGGTTGGTCAATCTCGACAGCACCGCCAGCGGTGGGACCGCCAACTCCCTCTGTGGTGATGAGTCGATCCAACCTCACCTCGAACTGGAATGCCGTTGAAATCAGATCTGACGCAATGAGCATCACCTTGTTTCCAGCCCAAACGGCCCCACGACCTTCACATTGTTGGATGACGTCGCCGTAAGCCTCCGAGGCTGTCTTTGGAATTTGTAGATAATAGCCGGTGAGGGAGGCAAACTCCTCTGCCCCCTCGATTCGCACGAGCTTAGGAATCTTCCCTCCCGGAGGAGCTTGATTGCCAAGAGCCGGCCCTGCACTTCCGCCCCCTCCGGCTCTGATGACTTGGACATCGTCCTGAGTAACGACCTCGCGTTGCGTACCCCGCCGTAGAACTTCGATGTCATCAGTCATGAGCACCCACAGCTCTGACCTCCGCTTAGCCAAGAAATCCAGGTTGACAGCTCCGCTGCCGAAAAACTTCGGGCTCCTGCCTCGGAGAGTAGTTCCTAGATACTCACGGACGAACGAAGCAACAAGTGAGGAAAAAATACCACCGAAACCGAGTTGCTCTAACTTACGAATCTCGGAGTGACGAACGTCCACGTACATAGTTAGCGTCTTTGAATTGGACTCCACCGCGTAGACGGGGACGTCCTCGGTGAGCCTCCCCGGAATGATGGAGAGTTCGGTAATCTCGTACGCATAGGTGATCGTCTGTTCGAGCTCAGCCAGGAACACGCGCTCGAACAGGCTAGACACTTCGTATCTCTCGGCGCATTCAATTCGACCTTCAAAGGGTTGCCCACCACAAAGAGAACTTAGGTACTCACGAATTGCTGCCTGCTTGTCGTTGTCTCCGGACAACTGGACAACTACGTGCCCCCTGGTTTGCAGCAGTTGGCTCAGCGCCTTGTTCTTGCTCGTAGCGAAGAACACCTTTATGTCGCCCTCGGATTTACCTCTCACGTCTTCAAGCCGATTCTCACTGCCATCCGCCATCTCAACCACAACGTGGCCAAGCATCGGGACCATACCGTGTCTGCGGACATACCGAAAGATTCGGGTGTGCTGGGTAATTCGTTCGGGTGACTCCAAGACAGCTACGACGGCCGCATGTTCCATGCTGGTCACGATTGACTGGAGAAGAGAATTCGATTCTGGATTGAGGGAGTCACGTCCGGCCGTAGGTGAGAGTCGATCACAGTCAATTACTCCAGACACACCGATGTCGGTCTGAACAGTGGTGCTACATATCTTGAAGCCACGCTTCAAAACATCGATCGGCCCATTCTCAAATCGAAGCCAGCCTCGAATACGAACTGCCTCGCCCGATACAGTGAGTGCTTGCACCTCAGCCTGAAGTAAGTGCCCGGCCGTCTCGAAGAGTCGACCCGAAACCTCAACATTGCCGTGTGACCAGATGGTCGCCTCGTTAGTAATCTCGGTGAGGTCGTTGCCACGCTCACTGGGAAGCTGGAGGGCCCTCTGCGACACCAGTGTTCCATTGAACAACACGGTCTCATCGGCATATTGAACAAAATCCCGTATGAATGTCGTCATAGCGTCGATGTCCATTGGTGCCTTGAGTACGCCACGAACCAATGTCCCGCGTGGAGCTACCTCGTCACTCTCGCCGGACTGAACTCGCGGGATCGCCCCACCGGCGCCTTCGATATCGCTACGTGACAACAGGGTCCAATGCCCTATCACATCGGTCGGTGACTGGGAGACAACCCGCAGTTCGTCACAGACTCCGAAATTCGCGAAACCACCGATGCCGAACATTCCAACACAACCAGCCTCACGAGCCTCCTGCGTTCTCTTCCCGCTCGCCCCGATGGTCCAGAACAGGTTTCGCAGGTCCGCAAGACTCATGCCGATACCGTTGTCAGCGATCTCGCAGACATGATTGTTTGCAGTGACCTGAACCTTCAGGATCGGATCGGATGAGTTAATAGCATCGCGAGAAGCCTGAATCCGCAGAGCATCTACGGCGTTTTGAACGTTCTCCCGAATGAAGGCCAATGGGGTTTCGTAAATCTGTTTCGAAATGGCAGAGAGAACAGAATCAAATTCGATACCAACCTGAAAGCTATCGTTGTCGCTCATGAGTCAGTTACCCCCGCGTGTAGCTTCAAGGGCGGAACGAAGAGCTGGGTCACCTGTCCTGGTCGCGACGGCTCGCCCGTAAGAGAAAAGGTCAGTGTGATCCGGCCATCGTGCAAGCGCTCGGATCACGATCTCCGCCGATCGGCCTGGTAGCCCAGCAACCTCTGACGCTCCGGCTGCCAACAAGTAGTGCTCCGCGGTGGCTTCGGTGGTTTCGATTAGCTGTTCAGCAAGAGTGGCGGCTTCAGTCCGCTTCGGTCCTTCGTCGCTGTGCATCAGAGCCTCTACCAAGGCGACTGTTGCAACTCCTTCCAACGCCGTCTGCCGGCGATCAATGATGCGTCTCGCTTGAAGTTCAAGAGTGTCCCATTCTTGCTCCGCTTTCAGAGCTGCAAGTAGAGCCACCGTCTGAGGCATTGGATCGGCGCTCCTGGTTGCAGCGATGAGTACTGCGTTTGTAATGCGGGCACCGCACGTCGGATCGGCTTCCGCAAGACCAGCCAGGTGGACTCCAAACGCATTCACTCTCTCTGCACATTCGGCCAGTCGATCGGTAAGAGAGAGGCCGGGGTCGTAAAGCAAGAGAAGGTTTCGAAGTGCAAGAAACGCAAGCGCAGAGGCCGCGTGCTCCGGATCGGTTTCCGTGACTACACCCGAACTTAGAAACTCAACCCTCCCGTCGATCATGATTGGCAACTCGTCCTTTTGGCCCAGAAGAATCGCCGCCATGTAGTGGGAGAAGGGACTGTGGCTGGGTGCTGCAGCGGAAAGGGCGGCTGCCAACTCGTCGGCGGTCCACGGGGGCTTACCTTGGAAGAGGCGACAGGGAGAGTCGATGGACGAGTAGTCGTCAAACTTTCGGGCCTCTGCGTCATACCGGTACGTGTGGATCACCGCCATCGCAGTTCCCAGGTTCAGCGTGATGAGGTTGTAGGAGTTTGGGTAGAAGCGACTCGCGTGGGACGAGCCTGCAGCGACAACGACACATGGGCGATGGGGAGAGGTTGTGACATCCGGTTCGTGCAAGTGGCCCCGGTGAAAGAAATGCGATTGAGGCAACAGCACATTGCGACAACTTTGTTGATCCCAATCAGCCAGCCACTCGATGGGGTGGTGGGCCATCGCGATCGTCAAGTGCGGGTCAAAATCGCGAATGAGAGCGAGGGCGTTCCGTACCTGCCGCTCACCGATTACAAGATTTGTGATGTCTCTATCGCCCCCGGAGAGCCATGAGGAATTTAAGCCGACTATCGCGATGCGTAAGACATCGACGCGGAGCATCGTGACGTATCCCAAGGAATCTGCTGTCTCGAGGCGTTCTTGATTGGGCGTGAGAGCAATGAGAAAATTACGATAGGCCAACTGACGCTCAGTGAGGTCAGCTATTCGTCCAAGGTCACCCAGGGCAGCATCGATTTGCGGCTGAGATGAAAGGATCTGCAGAGCCCCGACGTGTGCAAACTCGTGGACATGCCGGTCTACATCGTGGTTCCCTGGAACGAAGAAGAACCGAGAGATATCGACCGAAGCCGCTTCAGCAAGGCTGCGCATGAAGTGCGCCGCCTTGTCGTATTCAGCCGTTTGCCCTGAGAAGGCGATATCGCCGGTGACGAGGACGAACTCGACCGGGCCATGTTCAGTAACCCGCTGTGTCACATCCTGTAGCAAGGCGTTACACGCCACTGTCTGAGAAAACTGGTCTCCAGCAGCGGTGAAGTGGAAGTCAGAGAGGTGAAGCCAACAGAGTCGATCGATCAACGCCGGTCCGGAGCCCAAGGCTAGGCGGCCTCTGCCGTAGCCCGAACGCGGTCCAGAACCCCAACGAGTCGATCTACCTCGTCCGAAGTAAAGAGGTCGTCGGGGCCATGTGGGGCGATATCTGTGAAAGGGGACTCGTACAGGAGGGCTGCACCCATGACGCCGTGCTCGGTGAGGTGATTGATGATTAGGTCAACGAATTCGATCTGATTACCCGTGAGTGACCGTCCCTCAAGGAACTCCGCAAAAACCTCCTTAGCTGCGCCTCGGTCAAGGCCGATCAATGATCGAACGAACAGTCCGAGGCCCTGGCTCTCCTCCTTCACCCGGGCGATCGTNNATCGCCGATACCGTTCTCCGCCAGCATCCGTTCCAAGGTCTCCAAGTCGCTCGGCGTCAACGGCTTGTTCATCCGTAGGCGGTGGATCGCAACGTGGTCCTGATGGTCACGCAGGAATGCTCGTGCCTTGGCGCGGAAACGGTCCATGTCATGGGGTGGGGGGATCCCGAGAAGATCGAACGACGTGGCAACACCCATCTCGTCCTCGAAGTCTGTGAACAGAATCTTCCGGCTGCGCTTCTCGATGAACTGCACGAGGTCCCGCAGCTTCTTTCGGACTTGCTCCAGCATCACCACTGTGACGTCTTGCCACCACGCCTCGGACTGGATCTCCTCTAGGACAACGAGCTGGGCCCTCACCATCGGGATGCTGGCCTGTTCTTCGATCATCTGTGCGATGGCAATGACCTGATCCCGCAGCTTCGGGAAGCGGGGATCGTGGCGCAGGATGCTGAGCTGTAGATTGAGTATTAGGAGATCGAACCGCTTGACCTCCTCGTCTTCTGCCTCAACGTCCGAAGGGAGAGGGGCGACCTCAGAGGCAAGTTCATGGAGATCGTCTTGTTCGAGGACCGTCCATGCCTCTGCCTTCGCGAACCGCTCGACATGTTCGCGCTTCGGGCGCACCACGAAGTTGTCGAGATTCATGGACGCAACGACGCCGTGGAGGAGCGAAGCTGTCTCGACTCGTAGCTTATCCGCCTGGTCGTCGCCTCCGGCCTCAGGCGCATTTCCTCGGTCTAGCTCTGCAATGAGATCCAGGCGGGTTGTGAACAGTTTCGTGCTGAGCGTCTCTCCAAGGCGACCGTCAGCCGTCGCTGGGTCCAAGCTGAAGAATTCGAGGTTGCCGCAGTAGTCCAGGATGAAGAAACTTTTCTTGTCATCTCCGGGTCCGAAGAGGTCCGGCCGGAGCCTGGTCCCTCGCCCTACCATCTGCCAGAACTTCGTCTTGGACCGGACCTGTTTGAAGAAGACCAAGTTGACGACATCCGGGACATCGATTCCCGTGTCAAGCATGTCGACGGAGACGGCGATGTGCGGAGCCTTCGTCGTGTTCGAGAAGTCGTCGATCAGTGACTGTGCGTAATTGACACCGTGGTGAACGGTTCGTGCGTACGCACCCTTGTACTTCGGGTAGCTGGCATCGAAACGCTCAACGATGAAGTCAGCGTGTGCATGGTTCTTGGCGAAGATGATCGTCTTGCCGATCCGGTCGCCGCCGGCAACCCGCTGCCCGTCTGTCATGAGGTGAGCGAGAACTTTGTCGACCGTGTCCTCGTTGAAGAGCCAAGCGTTCAGCGCAGACGACTGCACCTTGTCGGGTATCGGGTCGTCGTCACCCCATTCCAGTGCGTCCCACTTTTCCTGTTCTTCGGGAGAGAGATCCTTGTAGGTGATGCCCTGGCGCTGGAACTTGATCGGCACTGAGACGGCGATGGGTGGGACGAGAAATCCATCCTTGATAGCATCGTCTAGCTGGTACGCGTCGGTCGGGACACCTCGCTCCAGCTCAAAGAGCTGATAGGTGTTGATGTCGACCTCATCCTTCGGCGTCGCCGTGAGACCGACGAGGAGGCTGTCGAAGTAGTCGAAGATTGCCCGGTACTTCTGGTAGACGGATCGATGCGCCTCGTCGATCACGATGAGGTCGAAGTGCCCCGGCCCGAAACGGCGCCGGCCTTCGTTCATCTCATCGATCAGTCCCATCATCGTCGGGTAAGTCGACACGTACACCCGGCCATCACCATCGCGATCGGTGACCAGGTTTACCGGAGACGACGACGGCAGATGAGCCTTGAACGCTCCGACTGCCTGATTCACAAGTGCAATCCGATCCGCCAGGAAGAGGACACGCTTTGCCCAGTTGCAGCGCATAAGCAGGTCGGCAAGGGCGATAACGGTGCGGGTTTTCCCTGCACCAGTCGCCATCACGAGGAGAGCCTTCCGTTCAAAGTTGTTCTGGAATGCCTCGCCGATCCTTCGGATGGCTCGCGTCTGATAGTACCGCTCGACGATCGTGTCGCTGATATCAGCGGTCGCGAGTGACTTGCGGCTCGTCCGTCTCTGNNCCTTCGTGTAAAAGCCCTGGATCTCGCGGGGTGGGTACATCTGGTCGTCCCAGATCCAGGTGTGGTAGCCGTTGGAATAGAAGATCACCGGCCTGCGACCAAACTCCTCCTCCAGGCAATCCGCGTAGAGCTTCGCCTGCTGCTTTCCGACCAGCGGTGACTTCATCGTCCGCTTCGCTTCAACCAGGCCCAGGGGCTTGCCGTCGTCGCCCCAGAGCACGTAGTCCACGTACCCCTTGTTCTGTTGGTTCGGCATGCCAGAGACTTCGTACTCGAGATCACGCTTCTCGCTAAGCGACCATCCCGCCTCATGGAGGTACTCATCGATGATCTGCGTACGAGTGTCTGCTTCGGAGTAATCGTGGGTATCAGCTACGGCTTCGCTCTTGGCTTTCGCCACCTCGGCGCGCAGGCGGACCAGCTCGCCGTCGAGCGCCTCCCGGTCAACCAAGAGTTCAGTGAGCTTCTGGTCGCTCTCAGCGAGTGACGCCTCAAGTTCCTGCAGCTTGGCAATGGTATGTGGTGCCGCTGTGGTGCACCTCGCCGCAGCCTTCGGGTCGTATGCAAGATCGGGCGAAGGCTTCGACCCACGTGCGTAGGTATGCGCGAGCCAGTAGCACACATGGAACAACTCTCGGACTGCCGCCGCCGATGCAGATTCGGGGATGGCTCGGTTGTCATGGACGGCTCGATTCCCGATGCGCGAGATCAAGTCCGCCTTGTTGAAGACGGCCTCTCCCACCGCCTGCTTGAAGGTGGGCTCGTGCAGCAGTGCACCAAGATTGTCCTGGTACGGAAGATGCAGTGCTGAGTCAGCCTTGTATATCCAGTTGACGACCAGCTCCGTCGCACGTCGTGCGTAGAAGCATGACGTTCGGGGGTCGTCCTTGATCGACGCCTCAGCCTTCTCGGCGGCCTCCAGGATGTCCGGCCACTCTTTAGCAAGGAAGCTGAAGTTGCTCATAGTTCACCTCGAAACGCTCGGTTCTGCACCGAGGCGAACAAGCTATCGAGACGCTTCAAGGACTCTTGAGATGACGCCTTTAGGTCCACAGCGACCGCGAGACGAGTCGCAAACTTGCGCCGTAACTCAAGCGGTGGAATGGGGATTTCCAGTGCGCGGAGAATCGCGAGGTTGATATTTTTCTGAGCAAACTCCGGAGCAGCGTCCTCAAGCTTTTGCTGTAAGAAAGCTAGCCATATACGGACGTACTCAACAGTCGCAGGGTCATCCGCGCTGAAGCCGACAACACTATCCGGGAAGCAGGCGTCGAAAGTAAGAATGCCGGTTTTCGCAATATTGGCTGCAATCGTTATGCACAGTGTCCCGGCTGGCCAAAGTTTGCTCTGGCGAAGTCCCTGGTCCGAGTACGTGGCGTTGTGTTCGCGGATATAACCATCGCAGTTAGCTACCTCACCCGTTTGAACTAGCGGGTGTGGCCCGCCGAGCAACTCCGGAGCATTTCGTGGTCGATGCTTGGAAACTCCTCGATCCAAGCTGCCAACGGTACCTAGTTTGGCGGTCGGCCACCCGCGCGGGTTGAGTATTGGGTCACCAAACATGTCGATGAAGACAGATTGCATGATGGAATCGAGTTGGGCCAGGGCTACTCGCCTCTGTGCACGCAGCCCATCTGCCTGATCGAGGATATTGGAGATCCGTCGCTGCTCGTCCAACGATGGCATGGGAATCGCCGTCCGGGCGACGTCCTTCGGATAGAGGTGAATTCCCTTGACGTGTTCTCGCAGTGAGTGCCTTGTCGGCGGAGAGTTGACCCATTGGTAAAGGAAGCCGGGATCCAGCGCTGAATTGTCTGCACGGATAATCAGCCACTCCCCGGTAGCTAGGGCCCCGACTGTAGATGGCTCGACGCGGTATGTCTTTGACGCCACGTATGCTGCATTGTGTGCGGCATTCAAGATCAGAGTGTCACCATTACATACGCTTGCTCTCGGAAACTTTCCGGCAAAGGCGGGGTCGACAAATGACTGGAATCTGCCCCGAAACCCACCAAGCTCATCCACGTCCTTGATCTTCAGGACTGGATGCCCTTCATTTCGCTGCTCAGACTTTGGTGGCGTCTTACCATTGAAGACCGATGCAACTTCCGCTAAGGGTACAGTCGGCCAACTTTTCACCGAAGCATTTCCTCAAGCTCCTCAACGCCCCGCTGGATGTCCTCTTCGATCTTGGCGATATCAGCAAGAATCTCAAGAGGAGGCCGATGATCCGCTTCCTCGTGGACGACTTCCTTGTAGCGATTCAGACTGAGGTCGTATCCCTGGGCAACGATGTCGGCTTTGGGAACGCAGAAGCTCTGCTCAGTCCGGGAGCGATTGAATTCGCTCCCGCTGCGATTCCTCCATCGGGCCAACGTGTCGGGAAGGTTGTTCTTGGCATGTCCGTCTTCTGCGAGGGGAGCAGCGGGAACGGGGCCGAGATTGTCCTCGGACAGGAGCAGGATTCTCTTGTCGTCAAGGGACCAGCCGTCGGCACCCACGTCGTAGAACCACACGTGATCCGTACCACCAGAGGTTGTCTTGGTGAATACGAGGATCGCCGTGGACACACCGGCGTATGGACGGAACACGCCGCTCGGTAGAGACACAACGCCTTCGAGCTTCTGGTCCTCGACGAGGATCCTCCTGAGCGTCTTGTGGGCGTTACTGGAGCCGAACAGGACTCCGTCCGGGACAATGACTGCAGCCCGACCTCCGGGCTTGAGCAGCCGCATGAACAGGGCCAGGAACAACAGCTCTGTCTTTTTCGTCTTGACGATGGCTTGTAAGTCCTTAGCGGTGTGCTCGAAGTCGAGTGAACCCGCGAATGGCGGATTGGCAAGGACCAGGCTGTACCGCTCTTCCTCGCCAGCGTGGTCCTGGGAAAGGGAGTCGCGGTACCTAATATCTGGATTCTCCACCCCGTGGAGGAGCATGTTCATGCTGCCGATGCGCAGCATCGTGTTGTCGAAGTCGAACCCGTGGAACATCTCTCGATGGAAGTGCGCCCGGGGCTTTTCGTCTCGGAGCATCTCGGGGTTGTGGTGGCGCAGATACTCGCCCGCTGCGATCAGGAAACCCGCGGTGCCGCAAGCAGGGTCACAGATGATGTCCGTTGGGGTCGGAGCGACCATCTCGACCATGAGCTGGATGATGTGACGCGGTGTCCGGAACTGACCGTTCTGTCCAGCCGTCGCGATCTTGGCAAGCATGTACTCATAGAGGTCGCCCTTCGTGTCGCGATCTTCCATCGGCACCTCGGCGATGAGGTCGACAACCTTCGCGAGGAGCTGCGGAGTCGGGATCGTGAACCGCGCGTCCTTCATGTGATGGGCATACGTCGAGCCGTTGCCGCCGAGCGTCCGGAGGAACGGAAAGACGTGCCGGTCAACGACCGTGAACATCTCATCGGGTGCGAAGTTCCGAAACTTGGACCAACGCATGTCTTCATAGGGCCGTCCCAGCTCGTCCTTACCCTCAGGGAAGATTCGGTGCTCCAGGGGCTTCTTGAGTCGCGCAGCCTTGTTCTCCTCCAGGACCTGCATGTCGTCGAGTCGACGGAGGAAGAGGAGGTACGTGATCTGCTCGATGACCTCAAGCGGGTTCGAAATTCCGCCAGACCAGAAAGCGTCCCAGACCTTGTCGACCTGGCTCTTGATGGAACCCGTAATCATGTTCGGAGATGGTACGGGAGGGCTGGTCGGGCCGGGAGACTTCAGCGACGCTTAGGCCGTGGTACCAGTCTCCGCAGTCGACGCCGAGGGTACAGAGAGCACTTTTCCCATGATCGAGGCAGCAGCCCGGTCCCGCTCCTCGATGAGATGGCTGTAGACACGAAGAGTCAGCGACGGGTCCGAATGCCCAAGACGCCCCGCCACGGTTCGCACATCTACGCCCGCACCGATGAGCTGCGTCGCCGTGAAGTGGCGCAGGTCATGTAGCCGAACCTCCTTCAAGCCGAGCCCGTCCCGTACCCTTATGAAGAAGCTGGTGACGTTGTCAGGTCGGAACGGCTTGCTCCCATCGAGATAAGGCGAGAACACAAAGGCATCTGGAGCAACTGTCGCCTCTGCCTCCGCCGCCCACTTTTCAACGTTCGCGAGGTGCTGCCGCAGAAGCAGCACGCCGACCTCGTCGAGAGCGACCCGCCGAAAGCGGTCAGTCTTGGTCGCCTTCTCAGTCAGTCCGCCCACCGCCACGACAACGCTGCGGGAGACGTCCAGCTCGCCCGTCTCCAAGTCGGCATCGCTCCAGCGCAGAGCGCACAGCTCCCCTCGCCGCATCCCCGTCAGGGCCGCGAGCATAAGGAGGGGAGCTAGGCGAGGGTCCCGGTCCTCCGCGGCCGCCACCACTGCTCGGACGGACTCCACTGACGGCGCCTTGATCCGACGCTGGCTCACCTGCGGCGGTCGCGCCCGGTCGGCGACGCTGTCTCGGACCCAACCCCATCGGACTGCCTGGTGCAAAGCGGACGAGATAATGGCGTGGTTGTTGCGAATCGTCTTCGCAGAACGGCCGTCTTCCTTCATCGCCCCGTATAACTCGTCGAGATTCTTCGCGCTCAAGCGGCTCAGCTTCACCTTGCCGAGCGCCGGCCGGATGCCCTTCTCGATCTGCGACTTGTAGTTGCGGATCGTCGTCGGCGATCGGTCTAGCCGCTCACACTCCTCCAGCCAAAGGTCCAGGAGCTGCCCGAAGGTAGCACCGACTCCATCTGACGACGCCCCGCCGTGCTTGGCGATCAGGTCACGTAGGACATCATCGGCATCCCGGGCGCTCCCCCGAACCGTCTTGCTGAGCTGCCGCGGGTTACCCGTGACGGGGTCTCGCCCCAGGTAGACCCGGACCTCCCAAACCCCATCCTTCTTCTTGCGCTTGGTTCCACGCACCATCAGCCACCCTAGTGTGGCGCTAGGGATATCTGTAGGGATGATTTGAGACAAACAGAAGGGCCGGTNNTGCTGGTCAGCGGCCTGTGCATACGCAAGAAGGCGCGAAAAGCCCCCCTACTTGGTGGCGGGGGTTGGATTTGAACCAACGACCTTCGGGTTATGAGCCCGACGAGCTACCAGACTGCTCCACCCCGCGGCGGTCCGGAGACAATATCACCGCCATCGAGGTCGGCGACAAGCCGCCGGCGGAACACAAGCACGCTCAGTGGGGTTCCAACTAGTACAGACACGAGTTGGAGGAACAGTGAGCAAGACCCTGGATTCGGCGGAACGCAAGCAAGTGGACTTCTGGTTCGACCCGTTGTGTCCGTGGGCGTGGCTTACATCCCGTTGGATGCTCGAGGTCGAGAAGGTGCGCCCTGTGAAGACCGAGTGGCACGTGATGTCGCTCGCTGTGCTCAACGAGAATCGGGAAGAGCTTTCCGACAAGTACAAGGAGCTGCTCAAGAAGGCTTGGGGTCCAGTCCGGGTCTTGATCGCGGCCGAGCAGGAATTCGGAAGCGAGGTGCTGCTCCCGCTATACACCGAATTGGGCAAGAAGATGCACCTCGAGCAGCGCCGCGATCCGGAGATCCTCGGCGAGGCCCTCGAAGCGGCCGGCCTCCCGGCCCGGTTGGCCGAAGCGGCTGAGAGCACCGAGTTCGATGAGGCTCTGCGCAAGTCCCACCATGAAGGCATGGATCCTGTCGGCTACGACGTGGGCACCCCGGTCATCCACTTCGACGGCGTCGCCTTCTTCGGACCCGTAGTCACGCCTGCTCCCAAGGGCGATGCGGCTGGACGGCTTTGGGACGGCGTCAACCTCGTCGCCGGTATCCCCGGCTTCTACGAGCTCAAGAGATCGCGCGAACAAGGCCCGATCTTCGACTGATAGCCAACCGCTCAGTCCCGGCGTGGCCGGCGCCGCCGCCAGGCGTTGGCCACGGAAGGTGGCTCGTACCCGGCGTCGCCCCACGAGAAGTTGGTCCCTGGCGTTACGATCTCGTCGATCTTGTCGAGCACCGATGCGTCCAGGTCCACGTCCGCCGCGCCGATCTGGCCGGCGAAGTGCTCGGCCGTGCGGGGACCGATGATGGCTGAGGTGACAGCGGGATGCTGCACAACGAAGGCCAACGCCATGTGGATCAGGCTGATACCCGCCTCTTCCGCCACGACGGCCAGGGCGTCGGCCGCCTGCAGCTTGCGCTGGTTCTCCGGCAGCGCCATGTCGTAGCGGACGGGAAGTCGCGCCGACCTACGGCTGGTCAGGTCAGCAGCGCCGACCCGCCACTTGCCCGATAGCCAGCCACCCGCCAGCGGGCTCCACGGGATGACTCCCATCCCGTACTTCTGGCAGGTCGGCAGGATGTCGGCCTCGATGCCCCGCACCAGCATCGAGTACGGCGGCTGCTCGCATACGAACCGCTCGCGATGACGCCGCTCCGCGGTCCACTGGGCCTCTACGATGGACGAAGCAGGGAACGTCGAGCTGCCCAAGTACCTGACCTTGCCCTGACGGACAAGGTCGGTGAGCGCCCCTAACGTCTCATCGATGTCGATCTGTGGATCCGGACGGTGGATCTGGTAGAGGTCGATGTAGTC
>PMHU01000272.1:997-31815 GCA_003156795.1 Acidimicrobiaceae bacterium | reverse complement strand
CTTCACTCTGTCTCCGATCGCCACTGTCGCCGGCGTTTCGTTGGCGCCATCGACGTCCACCGACCCTGTCGGTACTTCGGAGTGCGAGACGGCCACCGTGTCCGACACCAATGGCAACCCGGTATCTGGTGTCCTGGTTAACTTCACAGTAACCGGGGTAAACCCGAACACCGGGTTCGCGTACAGCGCCACTAACGGCACGGCGCAGTATTGCTATACGGGAACCGTTAGCGGAGTCGACACCGAGACGGCCGCGGTCGGTTCCATCACCTCCAATGCTGCCACCATCAACTGGACCTCGAGCGTCACCACCCCACCGTCTTGTGCCCTGACGGCTACCATCGCTGGGCCGCCCAAGCAGATCCAGGTCACCGTCGGGGATACCGGTAGCGGGCTGAAATCGGTCGTCGTGACCACCAAGACCAATGCGAAGGTCAAGGTTCCCAAATTTAAGGTCGGTACGAAGTCCCCGGTCGTGGTCAAGGCCACGAAGATCAATCAGGCACTGGCGTCGGAGGTCGCGCTGACGGTGACGGACGTGGCTGGCGATGTCACGAAGTGCGATCCGATCCTCACGACTGTGGCTCGGGGGACTGGCGCCAAGCAGGTATTCAACGGTGTCGTCAAGGCCGACCATCTGGTGCAGATCACCAACGGGAGTCCCGGCTTGAACCACCTTGTCGTCACCGTCAACGGTCAGGTGTTCCGGGTGGCGCTGACCGACGGCGCCTCTCAAACGATCGACGTCCGCCAGGCGATGCATCCCGGGTCGGTGAACCAGATCACGCTACTAGGCCGGGGTTCCGAGGATTCCGGCGCCGATATCGTGATCTACAGCTGAGTCGGGACGAGCCGTCCAAGCGGCCCGCTCTTGCCGCCCTGTTGATGAGGACCGGCCCCCGTTCAGGGGGCCGGTCTTTGTTGTTGGCGAATGGCCCGTCGGTGCCCTCGACGTTCCATGCGCACTGGTCCGATCAGAGGGGCTCCGGTAGCATCGGCGAAACGGGTAGTGATCTTGGTGAGCAATGCGGAGGGTGGCGATTCCTATCACGAGTTGCTACGACGTCCACGGCCTCGTCTTGGAGGTCGTCTCGACCTGGGACGAGGTCGCGGCCGTCGTAGCTTCGCGCCTACGGCCGTTTGCCGCACCGGCCGCCGCTCCGGACGTGCGGGTCTCGATTGTTGTCGGCGGAGCTCCACCCGCTGACCTGGATCGGATCCCGTGGGACCGAGGGCGGCTGGTGTACGAGAGTGACGGGGGCCGAATCTTGTTCGTCGAGGACGAAGATCTGCTCCTCCTCGACAATGCCGGAGGGCGAGCTTGGGCCCGTGCGGGCGTTGGCGAGGCTGCCATGTACGCTCCCCTAGCCAGTGGGCCCAGCGCGTGGCTACTTTCGCACCCCTTCATCACGATCCCGCTCATGGAGATGCTCAAACGTCGTTCAGTGTTCTCCGTCCACGCTGGAGCGGTGGCCGCCGATGACAGGGCTCTATTGCTGGCCGGTCCGAGCGGCGCGGGCAAGACCACGCTGACCGTCGCCCTGGTCAGATGTGGTCTCGATTTCCTCGGCGATGACCTGGCTTTCGTATCGGGGACCGAAGCGGTTGGACGACTCCTGCTTCTCCCCTTTTCTGACGAAATCGACCTCCTCGACGATGCCGCGGATCACTTCCCGGAGTTGGGTTCTTCATTGGCGGAATGTCGGCCGCCTGGATGGCCCAAGCATTCCCTACGCATCGAGGATGTGCTCGACGTACGACTTGCTGGGGTCTGCACGCCCATTGCGGGCGTTCTGCTCGGGGAACGGTCCGAGACGGTCGCTCCGCTGCTGGAAGCCGTGTCCGCCGATGTAGCCCTGCTCGAACTGGCTCCCAACGTGCTTCTTACGGACCCGACCTCCTCGCAGGCCCACCTGGACGCGCTCGGGTTTTTGACACGGTCCTGTCCGTGGTATGTCCTGCACGCCGGTAGCGACGTGAATTTGACTGCTGCCGCAGTCGCCGCGCTCCTCAACTGACGCGGTAGCCAACCTGGGTTATGATCCAGTCGACTGCCGCCCGGAGCACACTTGGGGGGGTACCGGACTCAATCAGACAGCCTGGCCGAACCGCTCGATCAGGCGATGGTCCAAAGCGAAGGCAACGGCCTCAAGTCGGGAGTGCACCTCGAGCTTCTCGCGGATCCGCTGGATGTGCGTTCGGGCGGTGTGCGGAGAAACGAAAAGCCGAGAAGCGATGCGCGGGCTGTCGAGGCCTTCGACCAGCAGCGCGAGCACCTGGCGCTCACGACTGCTCAGACGCGAGAATCTCGATGTTGCGGCGTCGTCGTCTCGACCGTCTTCGATCAGCGCTCGCAGAAGGGGCGACACCATTGATCTCGGGACCCACGCCTCGCCACCAGCGACGGTTCTCACTGCAGTTACCGCCGTTGTGAGCCCGCTCGAGTTCATCGAAATGAATCCTGTTGCGCCGGCCTTAACCGCCAAGGCACCAATGCTCGCATTCTGCTGTTCTTCCACAATGAGCACTTTGGAACCGCCCGCGGCGATAGCCGAGCTGGCATCCAGCCACCGCCGCCAATCGTCCCCAAGTCCGACAACGGCGACGTCCGGTTCGGTCACGCGGGCCAGTTCGATGGCCTTTCCCGGCGACCCGCATTCACCTACGACAGCGATGTCTTGCTCTTCTGCGACTCGGAGGCGAAGTCCCTGTCGCAGGAGGGATAGCGGATGCGCGATCAGCAGCCTCAGCGACGCGTCAGTCAGCAACGCCATCACGCTCTGCTCAGGCGTGTGTTGCGATGGAGACACACCGCTTCAAGTGTTGTCGACACTCCGACTTTCGAACGAACACTGGCTAGATGGGAGCGGACGGTGTTGGGCGCGACCTCCAGTTGCGTGGCCGCGGCGACGATCGAGCTACCGCTGGCGAGGATCTCGAGGACCTCCCTTTCACGCGCTGTTAGCCATGCTTGGGGCCTCTTGGCCACGTAGTGCTGGCGATCGCGCGGCGGCCAATCCCCTGGTCGACCTTCTAGCGCTGCCGCGACCGTGCTCACGAGGTTGTCAACCGGGCATTGGACCTCGATGCGAGTAACGGGAACCGAGCGGGATCTGAGTCTGGCCGGTGGAGATGAGCAGGTCATTAGGAGCAGTTGGCTCAGGCCCGGCCACGAGCGTTCGACGAAGTCGAGCGCGGCGTCGAGGCTAGTCTCGACGCGAAGGATCAAGATGACTCCTTCGGGGCGAAGAGCCAGACATTCAGAATCATTACGGTCAATAAGGACTGCAGGGATCGAGTCGGCGCAAAGGATCAGCGCAACACATTCACACATGAGTCGTACGTCTCCCAGCACGGCCACCAGTGGTGCGCTCGGTGCGCCTGGGGTACCGGGGTGATGCGATCTGGCAGTGATCGTGGCGAATTGCTGCGGATCCCTCTGCGGGCCAGAAGGGGAGTAGGGTTCCCGGGTCGGACCCGCCGGTGCCATCAGGGCCATCGTGGCCCGACGGGTTCTGAGGTCGAGGTCGTTCATTCGGAACCGTCGACGCGGCCACCGGCGACGCCCTCTGGACCGGGCACGCGCCTGGTCGGGCTCATCCGCGGGACCCTAGCTTGGCAGCACACATGCGGCTCTCCCCTCGCATCTGCTATCCATCGATTGCCCAATGGGTTGAATCAAAACCCTGACTCTGCCACTCGTGGTGGTGGCCTCGCAATGGTCTTCGGCACCTTTAGTAAATGGACCGGGGTCCAGACAGTACACTTCGGCCCGCCCGACTCACACNNAAGACGGGTCGCGCCGGGCGATCAAACCTCGGCGACGCGCCGCCAGAGGTGGCGGCCTGCAGGACCTGACGCAAACACCTGCGGGCTACTGAGTCCGCGAGGTTGGAGGGGACAGGGACGTAGAGTACAGGTTTGTGACCTGCGGCTAACCACATAATGGATGCTCAGACAAGGGTGCCTGGTAACCTTGCCGAGCTTGGGGTCGCGGGTTCGAATCCCNNACCTTGCCAAGGTTGGGGTCGCGGGTTCGAATCCCGTCGTCCGCTCTCGTTGGCGGTCGTCCGCTCCACGAGGCCCGCGATGAGGGTCCGGGTCTACTGCTTGGACGCATTGTCGGCTGATGCGGGCAGGTATTTCAGGTGGGTGTACGAGTCCGGCATGACGAGGCCCACGAGATGTGTAGGGACAACGCACGCCCGTGGTTGGTGGCAGGACGGAGCCGGACTTTGGTGGACGGTGGACGCCTGCGCCATACATGCTGGTTACCGGAGCGGGACGACTCTCGGCCGTGGCGCTCGACTTGCCGCCAACGACTGGGCTCGTCCGCGGGAACAGGCCGTCGTCATGGGCGTCGGCCTCTTGTCGCCTAGGAGGTTCGAGGAAGCGGACTCAGCTGGTAGCGAACAAGGTGAAGGCAGGAGGTGAGGTCGGCGCTTGTTGTCGACGAGCGAACGGATTATGTTCTCTATGAAATAGCCGAGCGTCTTGGCGGGCTCCCTAAATGGGCATGGTCCGATGGACTACGACCCCGCTGTGCGCATTTCCCGAGGGGGGACAGCGATGGCACGGTCAAAGGCATTCTTTCTCAGCACTGGGGTGGTAATCGGTGTCGTTTCGGTTATCGGTGCCCTGACCTTATTCGCACGGCCCGTAATAGCCCAGTCAGCCGCGGTCTACTCCTGGGGATCCTCAAGCAACGGCGGACCTGACTGCGGTAGCTCGGCGTGTCCTTCTCCGCAGCAGCTGTCGCCTCCACTAGGAAAGGTTTCTTCGCTCGATGCCGCCAACTCATTCAACCTCGCGATAACGAATAAGACCACGGTGAAGTCCTGGGGGCAGAATGATTGCGGTCAACTCGGAGACGGCAACACTACCCCCACCGATTCAGTCGTCCCAGTGCTGGGACTGAGTGGCGTTATCGCTACCGCTACGGGCGAGGGCAGCGCAATCGCTCTGACTAGCGGGGGCGCGGTGTATACCTGGGGTCATTTGAACTATGGCACGGCCGCCGACCCAACAGACTGCAGCACTTGTAGCCCTGCTTGTTATTCGGCTACACCAACGCAGGTTATGTCTTTGAGCGGTGTGCAGGCCGTGGCTGCCGGGGGGAAGCACTTCTACGCATTGCTTCAATCCGGCGCAGTCATGGCCTGGGGCGACAATACCTACGGGGAACTCGGCGACGGAACAACAACATCAAGCTCTTCACCGGCCGCCGTAGATTTGCCCAGTCCAGCCATGGCGATTTCGTCCGGGAATATCTTTGGTGATGCACTTCTGTCGAATGGAGAACTTATGACCTGGGGCGACAACGATTTCGGTCAACTCGGGAACCCGAACGTCGATAGCGCATGCAATACGAATCCGAACGATACCAGTTGGTGCAGTTACGTTCCGGTACCAGTACTCAACTCGTCCGGCATGCCCTTACAAGGCGTCACGGCCATATCGGCCGGTGGGGACGTCAAAGCTAACGGGCACAACCTTGCTCTCTTGACCGGCGGTACCGTGATGGCCTGGGGTGACAACGAGTCAGGCCAACTCGGGAACCCAAGCGTCACCGGCATTTGCAATCCGAGTGACCCTGTACAGAAGAGCCTCAATCCTGAAAATATGTGCACTGACGTTCCCGTTGCCGTGATGGGTTTGCCCGACATCGAGTGCATGCCCGACATCCAGTGCATCGCTGCCGGAGGTGAGCACTCCATGGCATTGTCCATGGACGGGGACCTCTACACCTGGGGGGACAACAGTTCGGGCCAGTTGGGCGATGGGACTAAGACGAATGAGATGCTGCCCGAGATGGTGCTGACGGGTGTCTCCGAGATGGCCGCAGGGTCGAAGCACAGCATTGCGCTCAGCACAAGCTCCTGAGCGCGCCTGATCGCTCAGCAGCAAACGGTATCGGGTCGTGTCTTCGACGGAACCACTTCGATGAGCTCCAGGGGCTCTCTTGGTTACTCTGCTCAGGCTGACAGAGCCTTGAGCTGGAGGCTCTCAAGGTGTTCGAAGAACACCTCCGGCTGCTGGAACATCCAGTCGTGGTCGATGGCCCTTCCGTCGGGCGCGGACGCGACGGTAAAGCTGGCCTGGAGCTCCTCAGCGAATCGTCGTCCGTCGGCGCGGGAGAGGACCGAGTCTCGATTGGCCCACAGGACGTGTGCGGGAAGGCCGGCCCTGGCGACGGCCAGGCTGTCGCACTCCCTTCCGCTCCTGAAGGCCCACCAGGCGGCGTCGACCAGCTGGCGGGGATGCTCGATCCAGTTTTGGACGAAGGCAGCGGTCGCGGTCGGCGTTGCGAGACTGATGAGACGACCGGGGTGACGTAGCGCCTCTTGGGCTAGGCGCCACTCCCTTGAGGCAGCCAGAGTGTCGGAGAACACGAGCTCAACGACGCGTTCCGGTTGGCGCAGGGCGTAGCCGAGCTCGATTCCCCCTCCGAAGGAATGTCCCACCAGGCTGACCCGGTCAAGGCCGAGATGGTCAAGCGTCGAGGTGAATGCCTCGAGCACATCGGAGTAACGCCATTCTCCGCGTATCGCGAAAAGGTCAGGGACCACAACCCGGCAGCGGCTGGCCAGGAGCCGCACCAGAGGGTTGTAGGTGATCGGGCGCATGGCGAAGCCGTGGAGCACGACGACCACTGGACCGTTACCGGTGTCTATGGGCACCTTGAGCTGCATGGCAATACCCGACAAACGATACCGCCCCGCTCGGCCGGTAAGACGGCAGGCCTCCTCGCCTGATATTGGGCGAAGTCGAACTGCCAAACCACGTTCGTTCATTCAACCTCCGGGACGTCACGAATTGAGCAGTGGATGGCTAGCTTTGTCGTCATGTCCGCTCCCCACCGACAAGACGTTCCCTATATAGGGGTGATCGGCCCTGGTGAGGCCTCGCCAGCCGAGATGGAGGCGGCTCGGGAGATCGGATCCAGATGTGCCAAGGCGCATGCCGTCGTCGTAACCGGTGGCCTCGGAGGCGTTATGGAGGCAGCTTGCCAGGGCGCGTTCGAGGTGGGCGGGCTAACGGTCGGAATACTTCCCGGCCAGGATCGGACGGTGGGGAACAGGTATCTCACCTTCGCGTTGGCCACCGGCCTCGGGGAGCTTCGAAACGGTCTTGTGGTGCGAGCGTGCGACGTTCTGATCGTCGTGGGCCAGAGTTGGGGGACACTCAGCGAGATGGCTCTGGCCCTTCGAACGGGCACGCCGGTGGTCTCGATCAACAAGATGACGATCGATCAGCCGGGCCAGGTGCAACCTGAATACGTCGGCTTGGTCGATGCTGCGGTCGAACGGGCCCTCGAACTGGCCCGATCGGCACCGGCCCGACGTCGCCGAGTCGCGGCTGGCCCAGTCGGATAGCCGAGTGAGTGACCCTGGCCGAGGCGTGGAACGGGACCATTTGGAACCTGGTGGAGAGTCCTAGCCTTTCAGGCAGCGGCTTCGATGCGGTCGCGTGCACGGCCATGAACGCCTGCACAGCTGTTGGCGGCTACGACGGCACAGGTTATTTGACCTTGGCTGAGGCGTGGAACGGGGCCGAGTGGCAGCAGCAGACGACCGTCAACCCCGCCCCTGGCCGATACGCGGTGCTCGTGGGCGTGTCGTGCGTAGCCGCCAGCGCGTGTACCGCGGTCGGCAGCTTTCAGGACGGGTATGGGCAACCGGCGATCTTGGTCGAGGTTGGCGATTGGTCAACCTGGACGATGCCGATGGTCGCCGACCCTGGCGACGCTGGCAATGACCTGGCCGCGGTGTCTTGTACCGCGGCTGACGCTTGCACCGCGGTCGGCGGCTTCAACGGTGGTTCCTCTGCGACTTTGGCGGAAGTAGGGAACGGGATCAAATGGAAGCAGCAGACAACTCCAAACCCTGCCGGGGCCACCAGCGACGCGTTATACGGGGTGTCCTGCACCGGCGTCAAGGTATGCACCGCCGTGGGCAACTCTTTCAGCAGCTCGGATGGTTCGGGACCGTTGGCCGAAACCGAATAGCAAAGGCCGTTGGGGTTCTATGGACGCTTGTCGTTGGCCAGGAGTAGGTCGGAGTCGCGGTAGTCGATTACGACGGGGGTGTAGAGCTGCAGGGTCCCGGCTCCGAGTAGGCCGTCTTGTCCTGGGGGGAGAACACTGCTGTAGATAATGGCCGGAGCGAGGGGGATGCTGTCGATGCTCCAGGAGTTGAGCTTGTAGGTGGAGATTCGGACTCGGCAGTCGTATCCCGCGTATCCAGCGAAGGGGTCTCCGGCTTGTTCGAGATCGGCGGAGGCGGCCAGGGCGGGAGCGAGGAATGTTCGTGTTGCCCCGGTGTCGACCAGGAACGTCTGCCAGCGTTGACCGGCTATCGCTACCTGCACGTGGACTCGCACTACTGAGAGCACGTCTCCGGGATGGTCAGGAATTGGTGCGGACTGGGCCTGGGTACTAGCCGCGATTGTCTCGTTGGTGCCGGCTCGCATGGTCGCGTCGAGGTGGATGTGACTATCGCCGACCGAGCTGGATATCGGCGGACCTTCTGGTCCCGCGAGGGTGAGGGTGTCGGCTTGGAAGTCGAACCTGGCGGCGTCGAAGCGGCTCAACACGTCCGACCCGATCGCGCCCATCAGCCCTGGAATCAGCGGAGAGCGTATGGTGCCGACCACTACAACCTGGGGATCGAGATGAAGGCCGTCCATGGAGAGCCTCTGGGTGGTTGTGAGGGAGATTGTTCGCGTGCATCCGAAACTGGAGCCGCTATGCGCGTCGAATGTTGGGAGATGAAGGCGAGCGGCGAGGCTCGAATCAATGACAGTGGCGGAAGCGCCGGTATCGACAACAAACGGGAAGGGACCTTCACCGTTGACGCACACGCCGACAGTGATGATGGCGTTTCCCGGGGCGGGGCGGATCACCCGAACCGGTACAGCGATGTCCGTCGCGAAACCCGCGTTGTCAATGGTGCAGCCCTTGAACGTCGGGAGGCTGATCGGGATAACGCCGGTGCCCGACCGGGGGCTTCCGCCACAACTAGCGAGAATCCCGGCCACTACGGCCATGATCGCCCACGTGACTCGACCTCGGCGTATCGGACCACTCTGGTGGGCTGAACAGCTCGAATCAATCACTGCTCGGGAAGATACCCTCAACAGAGCAGGCCTCTGTGCAGGATGAGACTCAGATGGCGACCAGTACATCGAAGTGATCGGCGGGATCTCGGCACCGGCACCTGGATGCGCCGGTGGGCGACAAGCTGGCGGGCGTCACCCTTCGGGGCGACCCGGATCGCTGCCCACGGCGGGAGCGGCAGCCGAGAGGAACCCCTCGTGGACGGCTTACATCACGCCCGTCGTGCTCGGCGCGACATCCGTCACTTCGGCCTAGGCCTGGTCTTCTGGCCTAAGAAGCGTCGGGCCGCCTCCGGCCCGCCGGCGGCCTTGACCTAGATGACGTCGTGCCAGGCTCCTCTGCGGCGGGGTAGACCGGGCTCGCTTGGCCCGGGATTCCGGGTGTTTTGTCATGCCGTGCCTATTGACCATATAGTCAACAGACGGATCGGAACGGTCCTGGGAGAGTCGTGCAACCTGCGCCGAAGTGGCTGGCAAACACATGCGGCATCGATCGCGCCCGACGTCACCCGGACCGTGGCGAGGGCTTCGCTAGCAGTGACGAAAACCCCAAGTTCAGAGAAAGATTGAGGTAAATACCGATGTCGGACGCGCCTGGGTTCACCGGTGAGATCCGGATGCTCATCGACGGAGAGCTGGTTGAGGCTGATTCCGGGAAGCGGTTCGCAAACGTCAACCCGGCGACAGAGGAGGTGCTCGGAGAGGTCGCCGATGCGTCTGCTGTGGACATGCAGCGTTCGATTGCAGCCGCCCGGCGGGCCTTCGACGAGACGGACTGGTCTACGAATCGTGCGCTTCGGAAGCGCTGTTTGGAACAGCTGCAGGAAGCGTTGGAGGCCGAGCGGGAGGAGCTACGCGAGGAGCTGATCGCAGAGGTGGGCACGCCTCGATTGCTGACCTACAGCGCCCAGCTGGACGGGCCCCTCGAAGAGGCGCTGCGCTATCCAGCCAAGCTCATCGAGGAGTTCCCATGGGAGCGCGAGCTGCCAGATGGAGCCATGTTCGGAATCAAGAGCGCCCGCGCGGTTTGGAAGGAGCCCATGGGCGTCGTGGGCTGCATCGTGCCGTGGAACTTTCCGTTCGAAGTGACGATCAACAAGATCGCCCAGGTCTTGGCCACCGGGAACACCACGGTGCTGAAGCCGGCTCCGGATACTCCTTGGAATGCCACCCGGCTCGGCCGCCTGGTCGCCGAGCGGACTGACATCCCGGCTGGTGTGTTCAACGTCGTGACTTCGTCGGACCATCTCTTGGGCGAAGAGCTGACACTGTCACCTTTGGTCGACATGATCTCCTTTACCGGATCCACCGCCGTCGGCAAGCGGATCACCGAAAAGGGGGCGGCGTCGCTCAAGCGGGTTTTTCTGGAGCTCGGTGGCAAGTCGGCGATGGTCGTCCTCGACGACGCCGACTTTGCCAGCGTGGTTCCCGGGGCGTCTATGGTCTGCATTCACGGCGGCCAGGGGTGCGCAATTCAAACGCGGTTGCTGTTGCCGCGCTCCCGCTACGACGAAGGCGTTGAGATGGTTGCAGCTGCGATGGCCGCCATGCCGTACGGGGATCCGTCGAGTCCTGACGTGTTCATGGGACCGCTCATCAGCGCCAAGCAGCGGGATCGGGTACTCGGGTACATCGAGACAGGCCAGCAGGAAGGTGCGAAGCTGCTCGTGGGTGGAGGCCGACCCGCCCACCTGCCGAAGGGGTGGTTCGTCGAGCCCACCCTCTTCGTGGACGTGGACAACGCCATGACCATCGCCCAAGAGGAGATCTTCGGTCCGGTTCTCTGCGTGATTCCTTACGACGACGACGATGACGCCGTGCGAATCGCAAATGACAGTGGCTACGGACTTTCTGGAGGTGTGTACTCTGCATCCGAGGCCCGGGCTACTGCGATCGCGAGACGGGTACGCACCGGATCGATTGGAGTAAACGGGGGTCTCTGGTACGGAGCCGATTCGCCGTACGGCGGCTACAAAGCCAGCGGCATCGGCCGGCAGAATGGCCTGGAAGGCTTCGAGCAGTACCTCGAGACCAAGGCCGTCGCCTGGCCTCGATCCTGACCAGTAGCCCGGCGAGTAGACAGCCTGGAAGGCGGGCACGGCCATAGGTTGCCGATCAGAGAATGAAGCTGAAGTCGGCCGGGTGCTCGATATTCAAGTGAGGAGTAACGAGATGGAATGGAAGGCCGGTACCCGCCTTCGCAGCGCGACCGACACGACGGAGGTGGTGATCGTCAGGGCTGTCAAGGGCGATCTCGATCTGCGTTGTGGCGGTCACCCGATGGTGTCTCTGGATGCCGATGCGTCCGGGCGGTTGAGCGTCGAGACGGGATTCGACGGCGGCACGCTGCTGGGCAAGCGATATGGGGACGAGGCCACTGGATTGGAAGTGCTGTGCACCAAGGCGGGGCCCGCGTCGCTATCGGTCGGGGACGACCCTCTCCTCGTCAAGGGAGCGAAGCCTCTGCCGAGCTCGGACTGACGGCGCCGCACCGGCCCGCCCCGACCGGGGGGCGCCCTCCAGCTCAGCCGAGCGCGCTGGCGGCGTGGAGGCCTGCGATGTCTTCCCAGCTGTAGCCCGCTGCGAGCAGCAGTTCCTCGGTGTGCTGTCCGGCTTCGGGGGCGGCGCCCCGAGGGGCCGCTCGGATCTCGTCGAATTGGACCGGCGCGGCGGGCAAACGGAAGGTGGACCCGTCCGCTGCGGTCACCTCCGGAAGGTATCCGTTCGGTCCCGCTTGCGGATGGTCGTACACCTCCGCGGGGGCGAGGACGGGAGCCCACACGCCGGTAAAGGCGGCGAAGCGGTCCTGCCACTCGGTGAGTGGCCGGGTCGCGAACGCCTCGTCCAACTCGGCCACGCACTCCTCGCGGTGGGCGAAACGAGCCTGAGCATCGACGAAACGGGGGTCGCCGATGAGGTCGGGGCGCTCGACGATCCCGCACACCTCCGACCAGAACCGGTCCGATTGCAGGCAGACCAGGTACAGCCACCGACCGTCAGCGGCGCGGTAGGGGTTCACCAACGGGTTCCCAGGCCGGGTGCGGTCGATCCTGTTCAACGTTGACGTGTAGAGGGCCGCCACTATGTCAGGAGCCATGGTCCACCATCCGACGCTGAGCAGCGAGACGTCTACTACTGACGCTTCGCCATGGCGCTCCCGACGAAACAGCGCCGTGGAAATGGCCCCAGCGATGGTGCTGGCTCCTTGCAGGTCAAAGAAGGCCGGAGGCTGGAATTCGGGGGGGTCGTTGCCTTCCGTAGGGCTCAATCGATGCGCCAAGCCGCTGCTGGCCCAGCCGGCGGCCAGGTCGTAACCACCCACGTCGCGCATCGGACCTTGGGGTCCCCAGCCGCTGCCGCGCACGTAGATCAGGTTCGGATTGACCGCCCGAAGGTCCTCGACGTCGACGCCGAGTCGTGCCCTCACTGCGGGCAGGTAGCTGGTGAGGAAGACGTCTGCTGTGGTGACCAGTCTGTACAGGACTTCCCTGCCGGCCTCGATGCGTAGGTCGATGGTGATCGAGCGCTTGCCCCGGTTAGGGATCTCGAGGAATGGGTTGGGGCCGGATACCCCGAAATTGAGCAGGTTCTGCAGGGCCCTTTGCGGGTCGCCACCGGGCGGCTCCACCTTGACCACGTCGGCACCGAGGTCGGCCAAGAACGCCCCGGCCGCCGGCACGAAAGTCCAGCTCGCCAGCTCGATTATGCGTACGCCTGACAGCGGTGCCGTCACTCGATCCTCCTCAGCCTGGCGGACCCGGGCCGGATGTTAACAGAAGTGTCAAGTGGGATAGAGTGCCGGTTCAACGAGAGGAGTCGCCAGGTTGTGAGCGTCGATCCCGACCGCGTGATCCTGGCGTACGCCGACGGGCTGGACAGCCCACGGTCGCGGCCGGACGTCGTCCTGGCGGCCGCCGGCTTGGGCGAGAAGACAGGCGACCTTCTTCTCGGTTGGACTCCGGAGCACCGAGAATGGCTGTCGGAGCCCATCCATCGGGGGCGTACCATCATCGCCGGCTACGGCTTGGCCGACGCAGTCAACGAAGGTCGGATCGCGTACCTGCCCGTCCGCTTGTCGGCCATGCCGGCCCTATTGGCCGACCTCTTACGACCCGAGGTGGCCGTGGTCGCGGGGGTCCGTCGCGGGTCGACACTGGTCTTCGGAATGAGCGCCGGGTGGGGATTGGCGGCGGCTCGGGCCGCCAGGAGGGTCGTCGTCGAGATCGACCCTGAAGGGCTCGACCTGGGCGGTCCTGAAATCCCCGGCAACATCTGCGCCACCATCGAGCGCCCGAGGCATTCAGATCCCTATCCGGTACTTCGCTCGCCCGGCGTCGTCGACCGGCGCATCGCCGAACATGTCATATCGGTGTTGCCCCCACATCCGATCCTTCAGCTGGGTCCAGGCGGCGTAGCCGAGGCCATCATGGCGGCCATACGGGAGCCGGTCGGTATCTGGTCTGGGCTGGTGACCGATTCGCTGTTGGACCTCGAGGCTCGGGGGCTCCTGGTCGGTCCGGCCACCGCCGCCTACGTGTGGGGTGGGCAGGCCTACTCGGCACTGGCCCGAGCCGGCCGGTTGAGGCTCCGTCCCGTCGAAGAGACACACGACCTGTCCCGCTTGTCCGGCTTTGATGGCTACGTCGGGTGCAACACGGCGCTGCAGGTCGGTTTCGACGGATCCGTCAACGTGGAGCGAGCGGGGCGACGGTTGGTCGCAGGGATCGGAGGGCATGCCGACTTCTGCGCGGCTGCGTCGAGGTCGGTCGGCGGGCTATCGATCATCGCCCTGGCGTCGGTCACGAAGGCCGGCGTCTCGACGATCGTTCCGACGGTCGAGACGACCTCGACCGCTCGAAGCGACGTCGGTGTCGTTGTGACCGAACATGGGGTCGCCGACTTGCGGGGCCTCGACGACGCCGAGCGGACCTCCCGGCTCATTGGCATCGCCGCGCCGGAGCACCGGTACGGCCTGCGCGACGCCGCTTCAGAAAGGGCTTCCCGGTGAGGGCCAGCCGCAGGCGGCACGGCTCCGGACCCGGGGGCACGGCGTCGAAGGACCGTATGCTCGGGCTGATGAGACAACGAGAGAGTGGCCCCCCTATAGCGAGGGCGGCTGGACGTGCGGGATCGCCAAAGCCGTCGTCCGGCGCCGTCGTCGAAGTGCCACGATGATCCCAGGGCCGGCCGAGCGCTTCGATCTCACGGGCAAGGTCGCAGTGGTCACAGGTGGCAGCCGCGGCATCGGCCGGGCAGTGGTGGAAGGTCTGGCGGGGGCGGGGGCCGACGTGGTCATCGCCAGTCGCAAGCTGGACAACTGCGAGGCTGTGGCCAAGGAGGTGGGAGGGGCTACGGGCCGTCGGGCGCTGGCGGTCGCATGCCACGTCGGCCGGTGGGAGGACTGCGACCGACTGGTCGATGTCGTGTACGGCCACTTCGGCCGCTGCGACGTCCTGGTCAACAACGCAGGAATGTCTCCGCTCTACCCTGACCTCCCGTCGGTCGGCGCGGACTACTACGACAAGGTCCACGCCGTCAACGCCCGCGGACCCTTCCGCCTCTCGGTCTTGATGGGGACCCGGATGAATGAGGGAGAGGGCGGGTCGATCATCAACGTGACCACGGCCGGCTCGCTGAGACCGATGCCCACGGACCTGCCGTACGCGATGGCCAAGGCCTCCCTCAATGCGCTTACGCTGGGGCTGGCCGGGGCCTGGAACCCCAAGGTCCGCGCCAACCTCGTGCTGCCCGGAGCCTTCGACACTGACATAACGAAAGCGTGGGATCCAGAAATGAAAGTCCGGGCCGGGAGCATTAACCCGATGAAGCGGATCGGCCGGCCCGAGGACATGGTCGGCGTTTGCCTCTTCCTTGCGAGCGACGCTTCGTGCTACGTCAACGGGGCTCAGATCCTCGTCGACGGAGGGGCCTACAGGAGCCTTTGATGAGCACAGTGATCATCGAGCCGGTGGGGTTCCGGATGCTTCCTGCGCTCAACGAGCTCAACCGGGCGTTCTGGACCGGCGGCGCCAACGGTCAGCTTCTCATTCAACGCTGCGCGGCGTGTCGGCGTTGGGTCCACCCGCCGACGTCGGCTTGCCCCACTTGCGAAGGGCCGGTGCGACCCGAGCCGGTCAGCGGCCGAGGAAGCGTCTACACCTTTACGGTCAATGCCCATCAGTTCCATCCCGAAGTCGATCCGCCGAACCTGATCGCAATCGTGCAGCTAGACGAGCAGGACGACCTCCGGATCATGACCAACATCGTCGGGTGCGACCCCGGAGCGGTCCGCTGCGGTTTGCCGGTGCAAGTCCTGTTCGAGCGCCACGACGAGGTCTTCTATCCGCTCTTCGCCCCAGACGGGGGAGAGGCGTGATCGATACCGTCGAGAAAGGAGCGATCATCTCCGGCATCGGCATCTCGCGGATCGGCCGCCGCACCGGCATACCCGACTTGGAGCTGACCGTGGAAAGCGGGCGCGCCGCGATCTCCGATGCAGGTCTGACTCCTGGCGACATCGACGGCCTGACGACCATGGGCGACACTCCACCGGGCCGGGCGGCGCGGGCGCTGGGAATCGAGCCGACTTACCGCGGCGGTGGGTTCTCCACGGGCGGGCTCCTCTCGCCCGTGATGTCGGCGTTCATCGCCGNNAGGGCCCGGCACGTCCTCATCTACCGAACCGTAAAGATGGTCGGAGGCGAGTACGTGCCGTCCAGCGGCGACGGCCGCGGCCAGGATGACAGCGAGGACGCCCACGGAGATGACGCCAGCGGCCCGGACGACGACGGCGATGCATTCGCCGACCTCAAGCACGTCATGGGGGACATGGAGACGCTGCTGGCGGCGCAGGCGTTCTCGGCCGTCAACTGGCTGGGCCTGCACTGCCAGCGACACATGCACCTCTACGGCACGACCAAGCAACAGCTCGGCTGGCTGGCCATCAACTCTCGGCGCAACGCCTCGCTCAACCCGCTGGCGGTGTACCGCGAGCCCATGACCATGGACGGATACCTCGGAGCCCGCCCCATCTCGACGCCGTTCGGGCTCTTCGACTGCGACGTTCCGGTCGACGGATCTATCGCGATCGTGGTGTCCGCGTCGTCTTACGCATCCGACTGCCCGAACACCCCGATCCGAGTCGAAGCCATCGGCGGATCTCGAGGTACGGGCGGTTGGTTGTACCGGCCGGACTACCCGAAGATGGCGTCAACGGACGCCGCGGCCGAGATGTGGAGTCGTACCGACCTCAAGCCGGCCGACCTCGACGTCGCCGAGTTGTACGACGGTTTCACCTTCCTGACCTTCGCCTGGTTGGAGGCGCTCGGGATCTGTGGAGACGGCGAGGCCGGGCCGTTCGTAGAGGGAGCGACCCGCATCGCCCTCGATGGGGACCTCCCGCTCAACACCTATGGCGGTCAGCTATCCGCAGGTCGCATGCACGGCTATTGGGTCCTGCACGAAGCTTGCTTGCAGCTGAGGGGGGAAGCGGGGGAGCGGCAGGTGAGACGTCAACCCGAAGTAGCAGTCGTGTCCAACGGCGGTGGGCCCATCGCCGGCTGCATCTTGCTGACCCGCTGAACCGACCCTGAGGCGGTTTACTTCGAGGACTCCGTCCGCTAATCTTGACAATGGTGTCAAGTGCCGTCGTGCGGCGGACCTGATACCAGGGAAAGGGCTCGAGATGACGACGGTCGCAGACGGGACAGCCGACGCCAAGGTCGACTACGGCCTCTATGACGCCGACGAGCACTACTACGAAGCGGAGGACGCCCTCACCCGTCACTTGGAACTTGCTCACAGAAACGTCGTGCGCTGGGCCGACATCGAAGGCCGGCGAACGCTCGTGGTCAACGGCAAGCTCCTCACGGTTGTGCCCAATCCGACCTATGACCCTGTCGGCGTACCCGGCTCGCTCGAGTTGTACTTCCGGGCCGAGAACGTCGACGGTCTTGCCATGCGCGACATCATCCAGATGCAACCCATCCAACCGGAATATCGCGACCGGGCAGCGCGGGTCGCTCGCATGGACGCCCAAGGTGTCGACCTCGCCTGGCTGCTACCGAGTTTGGGTCTCGGCCTGGAAGAGATGCTCGTCGATGATCCAGTGGCGCTCTACGCCGTGTTTCGGGCCTACAACGCCTGGCTGGATGACGACTGGGGCTATGACCGGGACGGTCGCATCCAAACCGGTCCGATGATCTCCTTGGTTGAGCCCAGCGAGGCCGAGGCGGACATGAAGCTGGCGATCGAGCGAGGCGCCCGGTTCGTGACCTTCCGGCCGGCACCGGTGGACGTTCCCGGTAAGCCGCGCTCGCCCGCCGATCCCGCCCATGACCGGGTGTGGGCCATGGCCGCCGAAGCTGGCGTGGTCGTGGCCATTCACGCCGCCGATTCGGGGTACGCCAAGTACCTGAGCAACTGGGGGGAGAGCGACAGGTACACGGGGCTGAAGACCTCTCCGCTTACCGAAGTGATGTCGATCCACATCGAACGACCCATATTCGACATGATGGCCGCCTTGGTGTGTCACGGTGTGTTCGACCGTCACCCGAAGATGAGGGTGGCGAGCTTGGAGCTCGGTGCCGCGTGGGTGCCGGAGCTGCTTCGGCGGTTGAAGGTCGCCTACGGGAAGACACCTCAAGCGTTCGGGCAGGATCCAGTCGAGTCCTTCCGCGAGCACGTTTGGGTGGCGCCGTTCTACGAGGACGACATCGGCGACGTGAGAGACTCCATCGGGCCCGACCGGATCCTGTTGGGATCCGATTGGCCCCACCCCGAAGGTCGAACCGAGCCCCGGGCCTGGATCCCCGACTTTCTGCCGCTCGACCCGGATGAGCAGCGCCAGGCCATGCGGGACAATCTCAAGGGACTGTCTGGACGCTGACGATCCGCCCTAAAGCCCGCAGCTCACACCTTGGTGTACTTCTCGATGGTGTTACGAAGGTCGTCCGTCTCAAACGACTCGGCCTCCGCCGAGAGCGCGAACGGAGCGACGAGAGATATGGCCGCCTGGAGGTGCAGGTTGAGCGCCCGCTTGGTCTCTTGCACCGCTTGACGCGGCTGCGCCGCCAAGCGGTGGGCGAGGGCGGCGGCTTCGGTCATCAGCTGGTCATCGGGCACTACCCGGTTGGCGAGACCCAGCTCCACCGCAACCGCCGCGGGGATCCGGTCCCCGGTCAGAAGGTATTCCTTGGCCTTCAGCAGGCTCATCATCAGCGGCCACGATGCGGCGCCGCCATCTCCGCACACCAATCCCACATTGACGTGGGTGTCGGCCATGAACGCGCTCTCCGCAATCAAAACGATGTCGCAGCTGACGGCGATGCTGCAGCCCAGCCCGACGGCGGGGCCGTTGACGGCTGCCACCACGGGTTTGGGGAACTCCGCCATGGCGTCCATCAGCCGCCGAGCCCCGCGCAGGGAAAGACGGCGGTGGTCGGGATCCTCGTAGCTCCGGATGAAACCGGGGATGTCGCCGCCGGCGCTAAAAGCCTTGCCGCTTCCGGTTAGTACGACGGCGCGGACCGAGTGGTCCGCCGCCAGGTGGAGCCAGATCTCCTGCATGGCCTCGTGCATGTCGTCGAGGAAGGCGTTGCGCATGTCGGGATTGTTGAGGGTGAGGGTCGTGACCGGCCCATCCGTCTCGACGAGCAGATGTGGGGTGGGGGCGTAGGGCATGGTTCTCTCCGATGGTAATGCCGTCACCCCGCGGGGAGGCCTCGGTGGTAAGCCGACAGTTATGTCAAGTGGCCGATCTTAGCGGCGAGGGCCGGCGCCCTAGTAGAGCAGGCGGATCATCTCGGCGTATCGGTCGAGGCAGGGGAGCGTCGTCGACGGGTCATCCCAACCGGCTCGCCCGGCGCCGATGATGGCGCGCTCGACGCCAAGGTCTCGATAGACCGCGAGGGTCCGCAGGTCGGGATCGCCAAAAGTTACGATGGTGATGGGAATCGTGGCCGGATCGCGTCCGGCCTCGCTTTNNCCTCGCTGGCTGCGCCGCGGAACTTTCCGATCTTGGCCGCCACGTCACCGAGGGCTACGTCCATGGGCATCCATCCGTCGGCCCAGGCGACCGCTTCCCTGGTCCCGGTCTTGCCGCCCGTTCCGCACAGGATCGGCGGGCTCGGCTGCTGTAGGGGCTTCGGCAGGCTCCACACGGGATCGAAGTCGTAGAACTCGCCGTGGAACTCGGAGTCGGCCTGGCCCCACAGAGCCCGTAGAGCCGCGACGCATTCAGCGAGAGCTCGATAACGCTGCGACCACGGGACCGGTCGGTGGTTGGCGAGCTCCTCACGGTTCCAACCGACTCCGACGCCGAACAACAACCGCCCCCCGCAATGACGGTCCAAGGTCGCCACCGTCTTGGCGAGGGCCAGCACATCGTGTTCGAGCGGCAGGGCCACGCACGTACCGAGGCGTAGGCGATCGGTCCCGGTCGCAGCAAGGAGCAGGGACAGGAAAGGGTCCATCATCCGCCGGTATTGGTCGGGCATTTCCGTGCCGATGGGATATGGGGTCAACCGCGCCACCGGAATATGGCTGTGCTCGCCGTACCACAGCGATTCGAATTCGCGATCCTCCAACTCCCGGCCGAGTCGGTCGGGCTGCGGCTCGTCGGGTGTGTTCATGGACGAGAAGCCGATTCGCACGTGCCGAACCTACTTGACTTACTAGTCAAGTGCGACCGGAAGTCGGTGTGGCGAAGGACCCTGGTGGCTCCCGGAATGGCGGACCGATAGAGCGGTACCTGGTATTTTGCTCCAAGTGCCATCGGAGTCGTAGCGACTGCTCGGTGAGCAACCCTGACGTTGAGGAGCTTGATCTGACCGGTTCCCGGAGCAGAAACGGAAGGCCCCCTTCCCGCGAGTTCTTGGTCAGTCCTACCTTGCGGCAGCCAGCCAAGGAGATGGGCCCCCGTGCGACTCGGACCGTCGCCCTCATCCTCGCCGCGACGAAAGAGATCTTTCTTACCCACGGGTACGCCGGTACAACCGTCGACGAGATAGCTCGGGTCGCCGGGATATCGAGGGCCTCGTTCTACACGTACTTCCCGTCCAAGCGCGACGTTCTGTTGGCCCTGGGAGCCGAGTCCGCTCACGCGGCAGCCACGCTCGTCGATTACGTGCGCGCCATCAAGTCACCGTGGAAGGCGTCGGATGTCGAGGAGTTCGTACGGAAGAGCTTCGTCGTATTCGATGAGCACGCCAGCTTCGGGTTCGCGTGGACCCAGGCCGCCCATCAGGACGAGGAGATACGCGTCGCCGGCATGAAGAGACACCTGCAGGTGTGCGGCGGCATGGGCCGGGCTCTCGGATCGCTTCGCGGCGAGCCTTTCGACGACCCGACTGCGCAAGGTCTCGTCATATTCAGCATGCTGGAACGGGCTTGGTCGTACTGCCAGCTGTACACGGGGAAGCTCGACGAGGCCTCGGTGCACACTGAGATCGCTCAGGTCTTGCAGGCTCTGCTGCGAAGCCGGACGGTCCGTAAGGCCTCACCGAACTGAGGAAGGTGACGTGGAAGACGACGGCAGCCACCTCCGAACGGGCGACCGGTTGGAAGTCGTCATGGCGAGAGATGGCATCCGCGATCTGGTGGCGCGGTACAACTCCTACAGTGACTCCGGCCTCTTCGACCCCTTGTTCGGGCTGTTCGTCCCCGACGCCAGTATGGAAATCACCGACGTCAGCGGCAAGCGCGTCGTCTATGACGGCATCTCCGAGATTAAGAGAATCTTCACCGGCGCCCAAGAGCGCATCCGGGGCCGGCCCGATGCCGGCGCGACCGGGTACATAAGGCACTTCACGTCAACCCATCAGATCGACATGACCAGCTCGCTGGCGGCGCGCGGCCGTCTGTACTTCGCGGTCTTGATGAGCCACGGCCTGGATCACTGGGGTCGTTACCTCGACGAGTACGTCCGGGTCGACGGGTGGTGGCGTTTCGCCCACCGGCGGGTGTTCCTCGACGGATGCGTCCCCGCCAGCTGGTTCGCGGCGACCTCCGACGCTGAGGGCTGAGCGCGACAGCGGGGCCAGCCGACGGCTGCTCGACTAAGCGTCCGCCTGCTCTGCGACGAGCTGCCAACCGCGACCGTCCGCCCGTCTGACCCAGCCGGCAGAGGCTGCGGTGCCACCGTCGATCGACAAGGTGACCCCCGTGACATACCGGGCCATGGCTGAGCACAAGAAGACAGCGGCGCCGGCACAGTCGTCTATCGACCCTTCCCGACCGAGGGGGACGTATCTGGTGACTCCCTCGGATGAGCGTCCGCGGGCCGGCGGCAAGGGAGATGGCACCGGCCCCGTGATGATGCCCCGTATTCCGGGCGTGGCGATGATGTCGGGTGCCAGGGCATTGACCCGGATGCCGTGCTCGGCGAGTTCGAGGGCCATCGTGCGCGTGAAGTTCGTCATTGCGGCTTTGCAGGCGGCATAGACCGCGAATTCAGGGGCGGCTCGTAGGGCTTCGATGCTCGCGACATTGACGATCGAGCCTCCCTTGGCGCCGCTGATCATCGTTGGAGTCGCGGCGGCCGTGGTCGCGAACAGGCTGATCAGGTTGAGGTCGATATGGCGCCGCCAGCTGCGCTCGCTCTGGTCCAGAAACGGCGCTTGTCGTACCCCGCCGACGTTATTGACGAGAATGTCGAGGCGTCCGAAATGCCGCTGCGCTTCATCGACCATCGACCGGATCTGCTCGGTATCGGACATGTCTGTGGGCACGGCCAGGCAGCGCCGCCCTTGCGACTCGATCAGGCCGGCCGTGACGCGGGCTCGTTCGGGGTCGATCTCAGCCACGACGACGTCGGCCCCGAAGGCGGCCAGTCCGGCCGCGATGCCCTGGCCGATTCCTGCCCCGCTACCGGTGACGATGGCGACCTGATCCGTGAGGAGGATGTCCGATGGGCCCACGCTTGGCAGCCTAGAGGGGCGCGAGCGGGCGGGCCGCGGCAAGGTCCGTGGTAATTTGACCCTCATGTCAACTTGCTGTTCCGGGCCAGAGAAGACGTCATCTCAGGTTGCATTCGAGCGGTTAGGAGCTTGAGGTGCAGTTCATGTACCAGTACCCGGAGACCAACGGGACCGACCGGGACATGCTCGATGCCGGTCCCGTCGACGAGGTAGCGCGCGCCGCCGAGGCCGCCGGTTTCACCGGCTTTTCGTTCACCGAGCACCCGGTGCCCGGTGCCCGGTGGCTCGAGAGCGGGGGTCACCAGAGTCTGGACCCATTTGCGGCACTGGCGTTCGTAGCTGCCGTCACGACCCGGATGCGCCTTCTCACCTATCTTTCCGTCGTTCCCTACCGGAACCCGTTCCTTCTGGCCAAGGCGGCGGCGACGGTCGACAAGCTTTCGGGAGGACGCTTCGTTCTGGGCGCGGGTACGGGCTACCTCAAGGGCGAGTTTCGGGCGCTCGGAGTCGACTTCGACGAACGAAACGCCCTCTTCGACGAGGCCTTGGACACGTTGCCCCTCCATTGGAAGGGCGAACCGTTCAGCTACAAGGGAGCCCACTTCGAGGCCAGGGAGGCCATAGCCCGGCCGAGGCCCGTGCAGGACCCCATCCCGATATGGATCGGCGGAAACTCCAAGCTGGCGCGGCGGCGGGTGGCCGAGAGGGCCCAGGGATGGATGCCGCTGCTGATCCCACCAGGAGCCGAAGCCACCGTTCGTTCCCCGGGCCTCGAGGGACTCAAGCAGCTGGGCGAATACGTAGCCGAGATGCAGGACACGGCATCAACGCGAGGCGTCGTCCTCGACGTCACTTACCCCTACCACGATCCCGCCGTCCACCATACGCTCGACAAGGACGTAGCCCGCCACGACGAAGCGTTCGCGGAGCTGATAGAAGCGGGCGTGACCTGGATCGTGGTTTCCGGACCAGCCGACTCGTTCACCGCGACACTCGAGTTCTTGCAGGCATTCGGCGAGCGTTACATCACGCCCCGACGATAGGGCTTAGTGCGATGCTGGGCGTCAGGCTCGACGAGCTTGGACGCCAAGGCGCCGAGATCCGCGAGAGAACGAAGGAGATCGTTGAGGTGGGTGCACGTGCTCGTTCCCCGGAACTCTCGTCCGATGAGAGATCTCAGACTCTCCGGCTGCTGACCATCTAGTCGACCTGCGCTGGCCGCGGCGGCGGGGCACTCGACCCACGGAAGCACGCGCGGCCGCGCTCGGCAGTTGCGAAAGGTGAGGGCGCCCGGCTCGAGGTCGGAGGTGAAGCTGTACTCATGGAGGATGGTCTCGATACCGCGCCCATCTACATGGGTGTCACGGAACATGGCGAAGACGGCGTGCGGGTTGCCATCGGTCAACTCCACCAGCCGCCGCCGTCGCATGGCGCCGGGGGCGAGGGGACCGATCTCGTGCCATCCGACGGGGTCTTGGTCGGACTCCAAGGTATTGGCGATCGGACCCACCGGGATCGGCATCCGTCCTTCCGACCGAAGGGAAACCATCATCGTCCCGTCGGAGCGCCAGCCGGAGCAGATATCGGCTTTGACGGTGCCAGCGTCGGTCTGCTGGAAGTCGATGGCGCCCCGGTAGAGCAGGGCGTATCCGGATATGACGGCGGCGATCGGCAGCTCGTCCAACAGTAGATGGAGGGGGCTGGACGTGGCGCGCTCGTCGGGTAGCGCCGCGTCCACTGCAGCACGGAACCCGGAGCCCACCAAAAGGCCGACCAGCGTCTGCGCCGCGGGGGCTGGGGGAGTCGGCTGCAGCCGAACCAGGATGTGCTGTGGGTCCAGGTCGGCGCGGACGGTCGCTTCGGCCAGGACAGAAGCCCGCCCGTTAGAGGTGCGTAAGTCGCGCGCCGCGCCCTCGAGCAGCAGGCTGCCGCCGCCTGTTCGCACGATGTCGATGTGGCTGGTGCGGCGGACCGATCCGCTCGGGCGCGGTGGGGTGCTTTCCATCGGGTCGCCTGCTCCATCCGCTACGGCGGACTGCCTCCCCATCGCTGCTCCATTCTGACGATCGTCAAGCTACCGCCCGACTGGGAGCAACCGATGGAACACCGGGCCTCGCCATCCGTCGGCGAAGCGGTCAGCGAGTGGGGTCCTTTGGAAGTCCAAGGACCCGCTCGGCCACCAGATTCTTGAGGACTTCGGTCGTACCGCCGGCGATGGTCAGGGCCCGGCTGCGAAGGAACCGCTCCGACACTGTTGGGTCCGCGCCGGCCACCACTTCGAACCCACGGGTGTCGACGAGGAACTCGGCAACGTCGGTTGCCAGACTGGACCACGCCAACTTGATCACAGTAGATAGGGGGCCAGGGGTACCGGCCTCGGCGCTCAAGGCCCGCTCGCCGGACGTCCGAAGCAGCTGAGCCCGCACGAAGATTCGCATGGCTCGATCCAGTCGGGGACCGCCCAGCTCTCCACGCCTGGCCAGGTCGCGGACGGTGGTCTCAGCTTCGATCGCGAGTTGACCGGATATCGAAAGCACCCCGGCCCTCTCGTACCCGAGCGTCGTCATCGTTACCTGCCAACCCCTATCAATGGGTCCGAGGACCGAGGTGGCTGGCACCTTGACGTCATCGAAGAAGAGCTCGGCGAACTCCTCTTCGCCGTTGATCTGCCTGATCGGCCTGCGGGTTATCCCGGGCAGGTCGAGCGGGACGAGAAAGGCCGATATGCCCTGGTGCTTCGGAGCCTCTGGATCGGTGCGAGCGAGGAGCAGGCAATGGGTGGCGTTGAGTCCGATGGACGTCCAGATCTTCTGCCCGTTGATGGTGAACCCGTCATCCATGCGGTCGGCCCGCGTCCGCAGGCTGGCCAGATCGCTTCCAGCATCGGGCTCACTGAAGCCTTGGCACCAGACCTCGTCTACGTCGACGATGGCTTGGAGGTGGCGCTTCTGCGCGGGGGTGCCGTGGGCGGCGATGGTCGGGCCCACGTTGTTGACTCCGTAAACCGAGACCCGGCGGGGCGCCCCGAGATCGAAGTAGACCCCTTCGCAAGCCACCTGTTGCTCGATGCTGAGGCCGAGACCGCCAATTTCCACCGGCCATCCGGGAGCCGTCCAACCGTGTGAGCCGAGCTGGCGTTGGAAGTCGACGCACGCGACCCAGGCGTCGGATCCTCCCCAACGATCGTGGTGGATCGGGAGGATCACGGTTTCGAGGAGGGTCCTGAGCGTCTGTTGCGGTTCCTCCGTCAACCGCCGCTCGCACCGGCCGCTTCGTACCGTCGCCGGTACCCTGAGATTGGCATTTTCGATCCACCCCCGGCCTCGTGGTGGCTCCATCGTAACGTCGATCCTTAGCCGGTCACTTGGTCGCTTAGCCCCTTCGGTGGCGCCCCCCCGAACCAGCGGCGCGCTCCGGGTCTGACGTTTCGGCCCGACTGGACGGACGACTTCCAGGCCGGGTCGACCGGCTGCCCTTTTGGATATACTTGACGGCACTGTCAACTATGGAGTGCGGGTACGAACAAGGTCGGTTGTGAGGGGAGCACCCGTGACGTCTAGTCCAGACCAAGCCCTGAAGCCCGCCCGGCGGTTTCTCCACGCCTGCTACTGCTGCACCGGCGCCAGGGCCGATTCGGTGGTCCGCTTCTTCGTGGAGCAGCTGTCCATGCGCAACACGATGTCTTCGCCGATCGAGCGAGGCAGTGGCGCGCTCCTCGGCCTGGAAGGCGAAGTCGAGTCGGGTGGACNNGAGCGTGGGCCAAGGGTGAGCCCCGCAATCGAGGTGCAAGCGTGGGTCGACCCGCCCCTTGTCGGCAGCCCGATCGACGACCCTACCGAAGTGGGCATCCGATCGCTCGGGTTGACCGTTCCCGACGTCGACGACGTGACGGAGCGCTTACGAGCGTTTCACTGCGTGGTTGCCGGTGCGGGCGAGTCGGCCTTCGGCAATCGGTGGGTGACGATCCGCGATCCCACCGGTGTGACGATCGACTTGGTGGAAGACGGGGTGCTGCCGGTGGGACACACCCGGATGAGGCACTTGCGGATTACGGTCAACGACCTGGCCAAGTCGCTGCCGTGGTACGAGGGCCTCGGCTTCGAAGTGGTAGATAGGACTCCGATCGATGACGCAGAGTTCCTGGGCCTGGACGGAGTTGCCACGGCGGAAGCGGTCCGCCTTCGCCTGCCCGATGAGGCTTTCGAGGCCATGCTCATTCAGTGGAATCGGCCCCCGTCGCACGGCCGGCACGTCAGCGAACCCAATCACGCCGGCTTGTTCCGCGCCGCAGTAGGAGTGGACGACACCAGGGCATCCTTTGACGCCATGTCCGCCGCCGGGTGGACCTTCGACCGCCGCCCGGCGCGAGTCGAGCTACACGGGACACCAGTTCCGGACATGTGGATCTGCTTCATAAGCGACCCCGACGGAATCCCGTATGAGTTCGTTCAGCGACCCAGGGAAGCATTCCGTGTCGACCGAGGCGACCGCTGAGAAGGCCTCGACGTCGTCGCCCCGCCGTCGCCGGGGCCCGAACGCAAGGAGATGACCTTGACCCCGATCGGAATTGACCCGACCACCAGCGCCGTTCTGTTCGTGGAGTGCCAGAACGGGCTGCTCGGTGAGTCGAGCAAGATGAAGTCGCTCGCCGCGGCTGCCGCGCCGGTCATACCGAACATGGGTCGACTGGCCCAGGGGGCGCGCTCCGCCGGTGTTCAAGTGGTCCACCTGACCTACTTCCCTGTGGCCAACAACCGCTCGTCCAACCGACGGCCACCTCTCTTCAAGAGGCTCAACGACTCCCTCTCCGATTGGACACGCGACCACCACGACACCCAGCCGATACCCGAGATAGGTGTCGGGCCCGACGACCTGGTCCTATCCCGCAATACCGGGTTGTCGCCTACCTACGGGACCGAGACGTACAAGCTGCTCCGCAACATCGGCGCCGAAACGATCGTGCTGGCCGGCGTTTCCGCCAATGTGGCCATCCCGGTGGCGGCGACAGAGGCGGTGGACGAGGACTTCGAAGTGATCATCGCAAGCGACGCGATCGCCGGGGTCCCGCTGGAGCACGTGGAGTCCATGCTCAAACACACCCTCTCGTTCATCGCCACCCTCAAGACCGTCGACCAACTCCTGGAAGACTGGGGAGTCACCGCCTGAGCAGGAGCACCGTCCGCCCGCACTTAGATACGTCAGCGGATCTATGTTGGGCAGGAGGTAGAGGAGGTCGGTATGACAGACACCAGCACCAAGGACGAGGGCACCGAGCTCGAGTCCGACCGCCCTGGCGATGCGCTGCGCCCGGGCAAGCCAACCATGCTCAGCCACGTCGCCTATGTGACTCGTGACACCGCCGCAACCGTCGATTTCTACACGCGGATCCTCGGCATGGAGCTCGTGAACGCGATACTCGACGACGCCATCCCTTCGACCGGCGAAGCGGTGCCCTACTTCCATTCGTTCTTCCGGATGGCAGACGGCTCGACCGTGGCCTTCTTCGAGGCGCCTGAGCTGCCGCCCATGGGCCCCCCGCCTCATCCCGCCTACGACACATTCCAGCACCTGGCCATGCAAGTGGACTCGCGCCAGACAGTGGATCGCTGGCGGAAGTGGCTACAGGCGAATGAAATAGACGTGCTCGGGCCCGTCGATCACAAGATCATCTACAGCATCTACTTCCACGATCCGAACGGCGTTCGCCTGGAGATAACCACGCCGTTGTCGCCGAGGTGGAATGACGACGAGGTCGGGGCGCGTGCCAGCTTGGGCGAGTGGGAGGCGGCCAAGGAGCGGGCCCGAGCTGCCGGTCTCGACCCGGTCACCGTTCTCACCGAGCTGGCTCGGGAGCGCAGTCGTCGACGGTCGTCATAGGAGCACGAGCCGCTCGATGATCTTGCCCACCAGTCGGCGCCGTTAGCATCCGCGGCATGAGAACCTCGACCTTTCGGGCCTTCATGGCGGTGACGGTCGGCGATGCCATCCAGCGCGGCGTGGTCACCCTCGACGTCAGTGAGCTCCCTGACGGCGTGCCCATCGAGGTCCGATGGTCCAGCGTCAACTACAAGGACGCGCTGGCATCCACGCCGACGGGAAAGGTGGCCCGCATATCGCCAATCGTGCCCGGAATCGATATGGCGGGGATCGTGGCCGACGATGCTGATGGCGTTGCGAGCGGCACCGAAGTCATAGCCCACGGATACGAATTGGGGGTGAGCCGCCACGGTGGCTTTGCCGAAATGGCCAAGGTTCCGGCCGACTGGCTGGTACCCCTTCCGGCCGGGCTCACGCTCCGAGAGGCGATGGTCATCGGCACAGCCGGGTTTACCGCCGCGCTATCGGTCGTCGCCCTCGAGGAGCACGGCCTCAGTCCCGAGGACGGGCCGGTCCTGGTTACCGGTGCCAGTGGTGGCGTCGGCAGCGTGGCCGTCAACCTGCTGAGCCGGCTCGGATTCCAGGTCGCGGCCAGTACCGGGAAGCCTGAGGCGTCTGACTACTTGAAGGCCCTCGGGGCTCACACGATCGTCGAACGCGAGGCGCTGGGCCAGCCGGGTCGGCCGCTCGAGTCGCCATCCTGGGCGGGGGCAATCGACTGCGTCGGCGGGATCACCCTGGCCAACGTCCTGAGCCGAATCAGCTACGGCGGCGCGGTCGCGGCGAGCGGGTTGACCGGCGGCGCCCAGCTGCCCACGACGGTCATGCCTTTTATCTTGCGGGGGGTGTCCTTGCTGGGCGTGGACTCGGTCCAGACCCCCATCGAGCGCCGGCGGGCCGTCTGGGCGCGCCTGGGCGGAGACCTCAAGCCGGCCGGCTTGGACGAGATCGGACGCGAGATCGGCCTCGAGGACATCAGCGGCGTCCTGGACGCCATCACGGCCGGCGCCGTCACGGGACGCAACGTGGTCGACGTGCTTCGCTGAGGGCCCCCCGCGTGAGGAGCCCAGCCCCGGCGTCGGCGGGGTCACCCACCTTCGATCGATATCGCTTGCTCCGGGCAGGCCAGCACGGCCCGATCCGCGGCGCGGCGCGACTCCTCGCCGAAAGTACCGTCACCGATCACTTGGCCGTAGCCGTTGTCGTCATCGCGGAACAGGGCTGGCTCCAACACGTAGCACCGACCGTGGCCGGTGCACAGGTCGTGGTCTATGACGATTCTCATCGGAGGCCGCCGGATGAGAATACGACCGACTCGAGCTCGTGGTCCGCGAAAGCCGTCACCATGTCCTCGCTTTCCTCACTGCCGCCGAGGGCAGACCCTAGGGAACTGTATGACCTGACGAGGCGGAGCCTCCATCCTGACGCGGCGTCCTGAGCCGTTGGGCCGCCGGCGCCAGACGGCCGCGCCGCCAACTGGTCACGCGTCTGTAACGGGCCGGAAGACGGCGACGGCGGTGGCGATCACCCGGTCGGAGCGGCCTTCGTCGTGGAGGGTGAGTTGCACCGGCAGCCGGTCGGAGCGGTCGCTGAGAACCTCCCCAGTGGCACGGAAGGGTCCGATGACGCCCGGACGTTCCATCATCACCGTCCAGCTCTCGATCTGGAGGGCGTCGGATCCGGCCGACCTCGTAGCCTGTTCGACGGCCACAGCTTCCAACACGACGTTGATGGGTCCGAGGTGCAGCGCAGCATGGGGGGACGAAAGCTCCGGCCGGAGCACTGGCAGCCGCCAGAGGCCGTCGCCGTCCTTGTTGGCGCCGAAGACCTGGTGCAGCGGTGGCAGGCTGGGCGAATCGATGACCGGGATCGGCGGATTGTCCACGGCGCCGAAGGAGGGCGGGGCTTCGCCCAGGCTCACGCCGGTCCCGCTCGACACGGCGATCAGCCGATCAGGGTCGTCAGCGTCCACGATCCGCGATCGGCTGAACCCCATCGTCCGTCCCAAGTGGATGACGTCGCGAACGACCTCGACCTGTCGCACGTCGCGCGCCGCGTCGAGGATTTCGTAGGACATGACGACGGGGGCCGGTACGCACTCGTCATCGCGCCAGAACGGCTCGGGGCAGGCGATGCAGAGCGGGGCGGCCATCACCCCTCCGGTGCTGTTGCGCATGTCATGTCGCAATGGCATGGTTTCGCGGTCTACTCCCGCGTCGAGAATCGGGGTCAGCTTGCCGAGATAGCGGTAGGTGAGCAGCGCCGTCCAAGCCTGCTCGAAGTGGGCCCAATGCTGCTCGGTCTCCACCGCTCGGATGTCTCTGACCATTCCCGACCTCAACGTCGCTCGCGGCCACCGAGCGTACTTGACGAGGTAGTCAGATAGGTTGGTGGGTGCATGTCTGCCTCTCTCGGCTCGGCTCGGACGCCGGCCTCGATCCTGTAGTCGGGCCGCCTGGTGGTGACCATCGAGGACGTCCGGTATCTGGTCTCGGACCTGCCCCGCAGCTACGAGGCGCTGGTACGCGACCGGGTCAAGTTCCGGGTCGGTCGCATCGTATACCTGGCCTTCTCGCGCGACGAGTCGCTGATGGGCTTCGCTTTCCCCAAAGAGGAGCGCGACGGGCTGGTGGCTTCGGATCCGGAGAAGTTCATGCTTCCGGGCCAGTCGGATATGCGCTACAACTGGGTCGTCGTGCGGCTGGCGGCCATAGAGAAGGCCGAGCTTGGTGAGCTGGTCTTCGACGCCTGGCGCATGGTGGTTCCCAAGCGGGTCGCGGAGGACCACTTTCGCTTGACATGTGACTAAAAGGTCACCTATGGTTAGGGCGTGGATGTCGTGTTCAGGGCGCTCGCTGACCCCACCAGGAGGAGCTTGCTGGACGAGCTCTTCCGTCAGGACGGTCA
>PMHU01000272.1:529-976 GCA_003156795.1 Acidimicrobiaceae bacterium | reverse complement strand
ACGACCGATGGGTGAGCAAGTACACCGAGCCGTGGGCCGCTGCGCTCACCGGCCTTAAGCACAGTCTGGAGAATCCCATGGAAAAGGTCTTCGAAATCTATATTCGCACCACGCCAGAGCGCCTTTGGGAGGCCATCACCAACTCCGATATCCGCGCCAAGTACCAGTTCGGGGCCCGCATCCAATCGAGTTGGGCTCCCGGATCGCGCTTCGAGATGGGTCACCCATCGGGGGGACAGCTCCTCGGCGAAGGAGTAAACCTCGAAGTCGACCCGCCCCGTCGCCTGGTCCAGAGCATGGTCGCGCTCTGGAGCGATGACGTGAAGAGCGAGGGCACTTCGAGGATCACCTGGGAAATCCAGGCGGTCGAGGATTCCTGCCGTCTCACCGTCACCCATGATCAGCTCCGGGAAGGCGGCAACAACCAGATCTACGGCGGCTGGCCGA
>PMHU01000272.1:0-490 GCA_003156795.1 Acidimicrobiaceae bacterium | reverse complement strand
GGGTCGATCTTGTCGATCGGCTCGGCCGGATCGGTATTGAGCATCGGCTCTGCAGGTTCTGTCGCTTCGATCGGTTCCGCCGGTTCGGTGCTGTCGATTATGTCGGTCGGATCGGCCTTGAGCGCGATGTCGGCGTTGTCCTACCGCGCCTTTCTAGCCGTCCGATCGGCGAAGCCTCAGGTCGGCCGGTCAGGGGTTCGTCCCGTCCCCGCGCTCGAGCCTCTACAGGCGACGTCAACGGTGATGACAGCCGGGGGCTGAGTCNNATCGGGCGGTACGCTCGTGGCATGGACATCTTCGGTATCCCCATCAGCGACTTGGGGGGCTCCCCCTCCTCATTGGCGCCCTACCAGGGCCAGGCCATCCTGGCCGTCAACGTCGCCTCGCGCTGCGGTCTCACGCCGCAGTATGAAGGGTTGGAGCGACTGCAGAAGCAATATGGCGATCGTGGCTTCACAGTGCTCGGATTCCCGTGCAACCAGTTCATGGG
>PMHU01000246.1 GCA_003156795.1 Acidimicrobiaceae bacterium | reverse complement strand
GGGGCCCAAGGGGTCACCCAAGTGTCGGCCGGACAGACCGGCATGAAGGGCTGGCCGACCGTCTCGAGCTTGACGGGCACGATCGTCCTCGACGACGACTTCCGGCCCGTCGCTCCCGGGTCCGATACGGTCGGCAAGGTGGCCCGATCCGGCCACATACCGCTCGGCTATTACAAGGACCCGGTCAAGACGGCGGCNNACGGTCGAGGCCGACGGTACCATCACCTTGTTGGGGCGGGGCTCGGTGTCGATCAACTCCGGTGGCGAAAAGATCTACCCGGAAGAGGTGGAGTCGGCGCTCAAGTCGCACCCGACGGTCTACGACGCCACTGTGATCGGAACCCCCGACGAACGATGGGGGCAGCGGGTGAGCGCGATAGTGCAGTTCAGGCCCGGCCGGTCGGCCGGGCTGGCGGAGCTACGAGACCACTGCCGAGCCAAGATCGCCGGCTACAAGATCCCCCGGCAGATGCACGTCGTCGACGAGATCCTTAGGTCCCCGAGCGGCAAGCCTGATTACACCTGGGCCGGTCAGGTGGCGGCGTCAACGCCCCCATCCGAAGAGATCAACTAGAGCGTCATCCCGCCGTCGAGCAGGACGATCGAACCGGTCATGTAGTGAGCCTCGTCCGAAGCGATGTAGGCGTACAACGCCGCTTGATCCTCCGGCTGGCAGAACCCCATCGGAGACATGTACCGCGTGAAACGCTTGACGTCGGCACCGTCAGGGAAGTTGGCGAACTCGTTTAGCAGCGGGGTCTCGACCCCNNCGATCCAGCCCGGCGCGACCGCGTTGACCCGGACCTTGCGATCCCAGTATTCGAGGGCCAGGGCCTTGGTCAGCATCAAAACCCCGCCTTTGGACGCGCAGTAGGCCGCCTGGTACGGCTGCGCGCTCATCCCCGAAGTCGAAGTTGTATTCACGATGACCCCGCCCCGATCGAGCATGTGGGGCAGGCAGGCCTGGGCGACCAACCAGGTACCGGTCAAGTTGATGTCGATGATGCGCTTCCACTGCTCCAGGGTCATCTCGGTGCTGTGGTAGAAGCGCCCTATCCCGGCGACGTTGCACAGCACGTCCGGCCGCCCGAGTTGGCCCACGACCGAGTCGACGGCCGCCGAAACCTGTTGAGGATCGGACACGTCGCATTCGACCGCGATGGCCTGGCTTCCGCCCGCTTCGATGGCCGCTGCCGTCTCGGCCACGGCATCCTTGGTCACGTCGAGGCAGGCGATGGCGCCGCCCTCTTCGCCCAGACGTCGGGCCGTGGCCCGCCCGATGCCCGACGCGGCACCGGTCACGATCACGACCTTCCCGTCGAAGCGGTTCACCCCTTGTACCTCACGGGCAGCTCCTTGATCCCGTTGATCCACGGGGAGCGCAGCCTCCGAGGCTCGCCGGCCTTGGTGATCTGGGGCAGGTGGTCTGCAATGGCATTGAACATCAAGTTGATCTCCATCCGAGCCAGGTTGGCTCCCAAGCAGTAGTGAGGACCGCCGCCACCGAATCCCAGGTGGGGATTCGGGTCTCGCGAGATGTCGAACCGGTGCGGATCATCGAACACGTCCGGGTCGAAGTTGGCGGCGCTATAGCTGATCCCGAGCCGGTGACCCTTGGAGATCTCGACCCCTCCGAGGGTGGTGTCCTCGAGCGCGGTCCGCTGGAAGATCATAACCGGGGTGGCCCAGCGCACGATCTCGTCGGCAGCCGTCGAAGGTCGCTCGGCCTTGTATCGCTCCCACTGCTCGGGGAACTCGAAGAAACCCATCATTCCGTGGGTGATGGCATTGCGGGTCGTCTCGTTGCCGGCCACCGCCAGCAAGAGGACAAAGAAAGCGAACTCGTCGGGCGTCAGGCCCCTCTCGTCGAGGTCGGCCGTGACGAGCTTGGTCACGATGTCGTCCTTCGGGGCTTCGGTTCGGGCCTGGCCCAACGCATGGGCGAAAGCGATGATCTCGGCCGAAGCAACAACGGGGTCCACGCTGTACTCGGGATCGTCGTAAGCGATCATCTGGTTGGACCACTCGAAGATCTTCCCTCGTTCTTCCTGAGGTACGCCGATCAGCTCGGCGATGGCTTGAAGAGGAAGTTCGCACGCGACCTGCGTGACAAAGTCGCCGCCACCCGTTTCGAGCGCTTCCTGCACGATGCTGTTGGCCCGATCGGCTAGTGCCGTCTCGATCATCCGGATCGCTCTGGGGGTGAACCCACGGCTGAGGATCCGCCGCAGCTTGGTGTGATCGGGCGGGTCGACGTTGATCATCATGAGCCTTTGCAGCTCTATCTCTTCACGAGTCATCCCTTCGAAGAACCTGATGACGACCGTGTTGGCCCAAGTCGAGAAGACGTCCGATCGGAGGGACACCTCTCTCACGTCGGCATGGCTGGTGACCAACCAGAATCCACCGTCGTCGAAGCCGAAGCCCGGAGGCTGGGCGTTCCACCAAACCGGGGTCTGGCTGCGCAGCTCGGCGAACTCTTCGTGCGGTACGCGCCGCTGCACCAGGTCCGGGTCCGTTACGTCGAAGTCGTCAGGTAGCACCGGAGCACCCACTTGATGCGTCCTCCCCAGGATCTGGCCCGTCGATGAAAAGGTCGCGGCAGCCTACTGCCGACGCCGGTCCGCCGACCTCGGTCCGGCCCGCTGGTCGGGACGCAACGACGGGCTTCACTTGCGCTGGAAGTTGGGCGTCCGCTTCTCGGCGAAGGCCTTCGGGCCTTCCTTGGCGTCCTCGCTGGCGAAGACCGCCTGACCCCGCGGCCACTCGGAAGCGAAGGCCTCCTCGTCGGTCAGGCCCGGCGCGCTGCGGAGGGTCTCCAGTACGGCTTCTACTGCAAGCGGACCGTTTCGGCAGATCTGCTCGGCGATCTCCTTGGCCTTGTCCAAGGCCTGGCCGTCGGGTACCACGTGACCGATCAGGCCCAGTTCCTTCGCTTCGGGGGCTTTGATGTGCTTGCCGGTCAGCAGGATCTCGGCGGCCGCGGTGTAGGGAATCTGCCGCCCCAGCCGCACGGCCGACCCGGCCATCGGATACAGCGACCAGCGAACTTCGGAGACCCCGAACCGGGCGCTCTCGCCTGCGACGCGAATGTCGGTGCCCAGCAATATCTCGGTGCCTCCGGCGATCGCCACCCCTTCCACCGCGGCGATGATCGGCTTGAGCGGCCGGTCGATCTTCAGGAAGCCCCTCCAAGGCAGATCCGGGTCGGCTTGCATGCGTTCACTTACATCGGGCCGGCTGCCTTCCTCATCGCTGTCCCCCGCCATGGCCTTCAGATCGGCCCCAGACGAGAAGTTGCCGCCGGCCCCCGTGAGGATTATGCATCGGACGTCGTCGTCGGCGGCGGCCTCCGCGTATGCGTCGACGAGAGTCACCAGCATGGTTCCGGTGAAAGCGTTCATCCGCTTCGGGCGATTGAGGGTCAGGATCATGACGTTGTTGTCGCGTTCGACGATTACCTGGGGCATGCGATCTCCCTCCTAGTTGGAACTGTCCGGTGCGGGCTGATCCGGGGCCCGCCTGGCTCCGGGGAGAAGCTTCTGGTAGCAGCGTTCCTCCCGGAGGTCCTTGATCCGCCACCCGTCGGGTGTCCGCACCAAAGTCTCGTGATACCAAAGTCCGCACACCATTACTTTCGGGTCGTCGCCGTCGCGCAGGACCATCGGGTTGTGGCACGACGTCTCGGCCCGGGCCACGTCCCCGTCGATCTCGATGACTGGCACACCCATCATGTGCTGGGTCCGCACGAAGACGCTGAGCGCGTCGGGCAGGTACTCCTTGATCTCACCGACCCCGCCCCGGATCCCACCCATGGCGGTGTAGTCGATCGACGCGTCCGGGGTGAAGATCCCGTCCAGGCCGTCCCATTCCCCTCGATCGACGAGGCGACCGTAGCGGGCGATCAGGTCTTGGATCTCGATTCTGTCGGCGACTTCCTGCGAGCTCATCATCTCACTCCTCCTCGAAACCGCTGGGCGCCAGGTCGCGAGCGTCGGGCGAGGATCGTAAGCGGCTCTTGAGGACCTTGCCCGATGCGTTGTGCGGTAGCTCGGAGCGGATCTCGAGCTGGGTCGGGACCTTGAAAGCGGCCACCGATTGGCCCACCCAGTCCCGCATGGCAACCAGGTCGAGTTGGGCGCCGGGCTGCAGGACCACGACCGCTTTGACCTGCTCGCCCATGACCTTGTCTTCCACGCCGACCACCGCCACCTCCCCCACAGACGGGTGCTCGATCAGGCGGTTCTCGATCTCGATCGGGTAGATGTTCTCCCCGCCGCGAATGATCAGATCGGATCCCCGCCCGTCCAGATACAGCAGGCCGCCTTCGACGTGGCCGAGCTCTTTGGTCCGGTACCAGCGGTCGGGATCGAGCGCGGCGCGGGTCGCGTCCGGATTATCCCAGTAGCCGAGGAAGTTGGAAGCGCCTCGCAAGTGGATCTCCCCCGTCTCGCCTTCGCCCAACGGTCGACCATCGGGATCACGAATGGTGATGCAGTAACCGGGCACGGGCGCCCCGACCGCTTCGGGGTGCTCGACTGCGGCGACGCCGTCCTGATGGGTTCCCGCACCGCACGTCTCCGTCATGCCGTAGCCGGTCCCCATGCGGGTGACCTGGGGTAGCCGTTCCCGCACCTGACGCCACAGCTCGGGTTGGAATGTGGACCCTCCCCCACCCACGCGGCGCAGCGACGACAGGTCGAAGTCGTCGAACCGGGGATGCTCCAGGAGCCGCCACAGCTGGGTGGGTACCACCGACCACGCAGCCGCCTGGAAGCGCTCGGTCATCTCCATTTGAACTTCTGGATCCCAACGGCCGGGGGGAGGGTAAGCGATCTGGGCGCCGATGAGCGGACCCCCTATCAGGGCCACCGAGAAGCCCGATATGTGGAACATCGGCGACACGCCGATGCTGCAAGCTGGCCCCGCTTGATCCGCTGGTTCGCTAGAAGCTGGTTCCAGCATGGCGCCGATCTGGCCCTGTAGCGCGGCTTGCATCATCATGTTGACGTGGTTGCGATGCGAGAGCATGGCCCCCTTCGGCCGGCCCGTCGTACCGCTCGTGAACAGGATGCACAGCGGGTCGTCCTCGGCTGCCGGATCGGCCGGGAGCGATCGAGCGTCCCCGGCTTCCATGGCGTCGAAGTCGTCCTCGAAGCACACGGCCGGGATGTCGACCGAGCCGGCGGGCAGCCGGTCGAGGCGACGGCGATCGCCGAACACCACTTTCGGTCTGGTGAGCTCGAGCCCGTGCACCAACTCCGGGCCGGTCCACCAGCCGTTGAGCTCCACGACTACCGCACCCAGCGAGACGGCCGCCCACGCCGTGATGGCGTGCCCGGGAATATTGGCGCTGACCATGGCAACCCGATCGCCGGGTCCCACGCCGAAGCGATCCTGAAGGACGGCTGCGACGGATGCGACGGGCTGGTGGATCGAGCGGTAGGTGTAAGTCCGGTCAGGGAAGATAAGAAAGGGCTGGTCACCGAAGCGATCGGCTGCGCCTTCCAGCACCTGGCGCATGGTCCGGGGACGGCGGACAAAGACCGCCATCTTGGCGCCCAGGACGTCCTCCTCCGCCATCTCGAACGGCGCGCCCGGGCCGGTGAGCGCGGCCCGGGCCGAGTCGGTCAAGNNCGAACGGCGCACCCGGGCCGGTGAGCGCGGCCCGGGCCGAGTCGGTCAACAGGCCGTCTTCGGCCCACTGCAGGACGGCTCCGGTGGCCCCCGGGTCGATCACGTTTGCTCGAGCCCAAGGACGCGCGCTGCGTTCTGCTGCAGGAACTTGGGCCATACGTGGTCGCGAAACGGCACGTCCCCCATCTCCCCCATGATCCGCTCGAGGCTCAAGCCCATCGGGTAGTAGCCGGCGTACATCACCTTGTCGGCGCCGCGGGTATTGGCGTATTCGATCACTGCCTTGGGGTAGTACTTGGGCGCGAAGGCCGACGTGCAGTAGTGCAAGCCGGGCCACTTGAGCATCAGCTTTACCGCCAGCTGTTCCCACGGCTCGCAGCCGTGCATGGTCACGAACGTCAGGTCCGGGAAGTCGAACATGACTTCGTCGATGAGCTCTACGTGCTGACACATTCCTTGCAAGCGAGGTCCCGGAATGCCGGCGTTGACCCACACCGAAAGGCCCAGCTCCACGCATTTGGCGTAGATGGGGTACATCTTCTTGTCGTTGATGGGCACTTGGGGAAAGGTGCCGGCCGGGAACACGGTCACCGCTCTCGTACCGAGCTCGTCGTGATCGGCGACGATCTTTCGCACGGCGTCCATGCCCTGGTTGGGATCCACGCTGGTACGGCCCACGAAACGGTCCGGGTGCTCTTTGAGGGCCCGGTCGGACACCCCGTCGCGAACCGTGCCGATGACCCCTATGGCGACGCCAAATCGGTCCATCTGAGCCAGCGTCGACGCAACCGGGTCTCCGGCTCCGTCGTGGCCTTCGGGGACGTCCTTGAACATGTATTCGGCAGGAAAGCGCATTCCCTCCTTGGAGTCGGCGTCCTTGGTCTGCTTGCGGATGAAGCCGTAGGTAGCCCCGAAGTCCGCGACAGGAAATCCGATCATGGTGTCGATAATCGGTATTCCCTCAGGTATCGGCATGGCTCTCCTCTGCGCGATGGGTCGTGGAGCCCGAACCGAAACTACTTGCGCGGGCTCGAGGCCGGGGCCTTCCGACCAGGGCGAAGCCTGGCCGTGCCGCGCAAGTCGTTTCGACAACCGCTCTTAAGCTAGAATCAGCTTCCAGCCCACGTCAAAGTTAGACAACGGGCCGCTGCCGCCGTAGTCCTCGGTCCCACCCACCGGAAAGGTCGTCGAGACTCTCCCCGTGCCCAAGCGATCTGCCCCCAGGGTGACCGCCCCACCGCTTCCCGACACCCTGAGCTCTGGCCAGCGAGAGCGCCGCGACAGGATCGTCACGGCCGGTCTCGCCCTCCTGCGGGCCAACGAGCACCACCAGATCCAAATGAAGGATGTGGCCGCCGAGGCCGGGGTGGCCTTGGGGACGGTGTACCGGTACTTCCAATCCAAAGATCATCTATTCGCCGAGGTGCTCGCCCATTGGGCCGGTCAGCTTCGCACCAACGTCGAACGGAGGCCGCTCAAGGGCACGACCAACGCCGAGCGGCTCACCGACGTCTTGCAGCGGTCCATGCGAGCGTTCCAGGGGTGGCCGCAGCTCGCCCGGGTCGTCCAAGCGTTGGAAGCGTCGGAGGATCCTTTCACCCGAGAGATATTCGCCCGCAATATGGCCCGAAACACAGAGATCTACGTCGAGGCACTGCAAGGCCTGCCGAGTGACATCGCCACCGACGTGGTGCAGGTCGCCACGTCTGTGTTCGACCTTCAGCTCCGCCAGTGGGTTGTCGGCGCCCAGTCGATAGCCCAGGTCTACGACCGGATATCCCGGGCGGTCTGGGTCGTCCTCGAGTTCTCCGAGCACCAACCCTCAGGTACGGGCGAGAAGACGTCGGTCGCCTGACCACATATGCCAGACAACGAGCGAGAGAAGGGACGAGGTGCCAGTCACATCTGACATCCGCGAGGGCGGAGTAGCCGAGGTCATCATCGACTGCCCGCCCGTCAACGCCTTGCGGGTCGCCGATTGGTTTGCGGTCGCCGAGCGCCTAACCGACCTCGGCCGCAACCCCGACGTGCGCGTCGTGGTCCTCAGGGCGACCGGTCGGGGTTTCAACGCAGGCGTCGACATCAAGGAGATGCAGGCGACGGAAGGCTTCGACGCCCTCATAGGGGCCAACCGCGGTTGCTTTGCCGCGTTCGCGGCGGTGTACGACTGCCCCGTCCCGGTGATCGCCGCAGTCCAAGGCTTCTGTGTCGGCGGGGGCATCGGCCTGGCCGGCAACGCCGACGTCATCATCGCATCCGACGACGCCTATTTCGGACTCCCCGAAGTGGACCGCGGTGCGCTGGGAGCCGCTACTCATCTCAGCCGGCTCGTACCCCAGCACCGGATGCGGGCCATGGTGTACACGTCGAGCACCGCGACAGCCCAGGAGCTGCTGTCGTACGGTTCCGTGTGGAAGGTCGTACCCACCGACGAGCTGGTCTCCGCCGCCCACGAGTTGGCCGAGGTAATCGCGGCCAAGTCCCCCACCGTCATCCGGGCCGCCAAGGAGTCGCTCAACGGCATCGACTTGTGGGACGTCAAGCGCTCATACCGATTCGAACAGGGTTTCACTTTCGAGCTGAACCTGTCGGGGGTCGCAGACGAACATCGAGACGCTTTCGTCGCCAAGCGCGGAACCGACACAAACCGATGACCTCGAAGGTCCTCCTCGAAGACGACGTCGTCGCCCAGCTAACCGACGGCATGGCCATTGGCATCGGCGGTTGGGGCAGCCGACGAAAGCCGATGTCGATCGTCCGCGCCATCGCCCGCAGCTCCCTTCGGAACTTGACCATCGTGAGCTTCGCCGGGCCGGACCTGGGCCTTCTGTGCGCGACCGGAAAGGTGGCCCGGGCCTTCTATCCGTTCGCGTCCCTGGACTCGATCGCCCTCGAGCCCCACTTCCGAGCGGCCCGACAAGCCGGGCTGATAGAAGACGTACCTTGGGACGAAGGGATGTTCCTGCTCGGGCTGCAGGCCGCCGCCTGGCGGGTGCCTTTCCTGCCCACCCGGGTCGGCCTCGGCAGCGACCTGCTCAAGCACAACCCCCTCCTGCGCACGGTGCGCTCCCCGTTCGACGACGCCTACGAACTGGTGGCGGTGCCGGCCTTCCAACTCGACGCAGCCATATGCCACCTGAATCGCGCCGACGAAGCCGGCAATGCCACCTTCCTAGGGCCGGATCTGTACTTCGACGATCTCTTCCTGCGGGCCGCGCCCACCCGCCGCTTCGTTTCGGTCGAGCGGGTGGTGCCTACCGCCGAGCTGGCCGCTGAAGCGGGCACGGAGCTGCGGCTCCGGGTCGGGCGAATGATGGTCGACGGCGTCGTCGAGCGGGCCGGGGGCGCCCTGTTTACCTCGTGCACACCAGATTACGAGCGGGATGAAGGCCTCCAAAAGGAATACGCCGGATCGGCCAAGTCACCCGAAGCCTGGGCCGCTTTCAAACAGGCGTGGATCGACATTCCCGAACAGGACTTCCAGACCAAGGTGGCCGCCCGATGAGTGATCCCCAGTTGGCGGCGTCCCCCGTCACCCGAGCCGAGGTGTGCGTCGTGGCCGTGGCCGAGTGCTTTCGTGGCGACGGTGAGATCGTGGCCAACCCGATCGGCACCATCCCGATGATTGCCGGCCGGGTGGCCCGGGCGTCGTTCGAACCGGACCTGATGGTCACAGACGGTGAAGCGGCCCTCGTCGCCGGCAACGAGGCCTTCGCCTGGCCCGATGGGAAGGTCGTGGAGTACTACAACCCGTACCGCTCGATGTTCGACGTGGTCTGGTCGGGGCGACGGCACGTGGTCATGGGCGCCACGCAGATCGACCCGTGGGGCAACCAGAACTTCGCCGCCATCGGAGCCGACTACCGCTCGCCCAAAACCCAGCTGATCGGATTTCGCGGCGCGCCCGGAAACACCGTCAACCACCCGACCAGCTATTGGGTGGTCAACCATTCGCCCCGGGTATTCGTGGAGGAAGTGGACGTCGTTACCGGGGTCGGGTGGAACCGGGCCGAGGCGGCCGGTCCGGCCGCGTTCGAGTTCTTCGATGTGCGGAGGGTGGTGACCAACCTGGCCGTGCTCGATTTCGGGGGCGAGGGGCACCGCATGCGCCTCATCAGCGTCCACCCAGGGGTAACGATCCAGGAAGTTCTGGACGCGACCGGCTTCGAGCTGGCGCAGGCCGATCCGGTCGGCGAGTCCAGGTTGCCGACCCCCGACGAGCTGAGGCTCATACGCGAGATCATCGATCCCGACGGGCTGCGCCGGGCCGAGCTACCGGACTGATCGATGGGACGTGCGAAGATCACCCAGGTAGCTGAGATTCAAACCGACGAGGAGTGCTCATGACGACGGCTGTCCCGGTAATCGACGGGTGGTTTACCATCGACGAGCCCCCCACCCTCCTGGGCCGTAGGTGTACCGAGTGTGGGACTTACCAGTTCCCACCAACCGGTTCGTGGTGCCCCAACCCTGGATGCATCAGCGAGGACATGGAGACGGTCCCGCTGTCGGCGACCGGCACGGTATGGAGCTACACCGACGCCCAGTACCAACCGCCGCCGCCGTACGTGAGCCGGAACGATCCGTACCAGCCGTTCGCCATCGCAGCGGTGGAGCTCGAGCGGGAGCAGATCATCATCCTGGGGCAGGTCGCTGACGGCTTCGGCGTGGGCGACTTGCGCGTCGGGAGCACGGTCGAGCTGGTGGTGGAGCCCCTCGAGACCGATGGCGAAACCGTCAAGCTGGTCTGGCGCTGGCGGCCCGTCGTCAGCGGCGAGGCTGGTGACGCCCGGTGAGCGGCGATGTGGCAGTCCTCGGTGTCGGCATGCATCCGTGGGGCAAGTGGGGCCGACCGTTCGTCAGCTACGGGGTGGCCGCGGCGCGCGCCGCGCTGGCCGACGCCGGCGTGGACTGGAAGGACGTCGACTTCATCGTCGGTGGCGAGACCGTACGCAACGGGTACGGCGGCTACGTGGCTGGATCGACGATGGCCCGGGCCCTCGGATGGAACGGAGCCCGAGTGGCGACGTGCTACGCCGCTTGCGCGTCGGGGTCGGCCGCCATCGAGGCGGCCCGGACGCGGATCCTGGCCGGGCTTTGCGACCTGGCCCTGGTCGTCGGCGCCGACACCACCCCGAAGGGCTTCCTCGCACCAAACGCCGGGGAGCGCTGGGATGATCCCGACTGGCTGCGCTTCCGCCTGATCGGCGCCACCAACCCGGCGTTCTTCGGGCTGTACGCCCGGCGGCGCATGGACCTCTACGGCGCCGGTCCGGCCGACTTCGCCGCGGTCAAGGTCAAGAACTCGCGTCACGGGGTGCACAACCCCAACGCCCGTTACCGCAAGGAGGTCTCGGCTGAGGACGTCATGGCGTCACCGGTGGTGTCGGATCCCTTGCGCCTGCTCGACATTTGCGCAACCTCCGACGGCGCCGCCGCCGTGGTGCTCGGCTCGGCGGCCGCGGTCCGCAAGCTGGGATCGGCGGCCCGGGTGCGCATACGCTCGGTTTCGACGGTGACGCCCCGCTTCCCGAACACGGCGGTGGACTTGCCGGACATCGCCACCGACTCGGCTGCGACGGTGACCGCTCCGGCCATCGGATTCCGTGAGTCGATCGCGGCCGCAGCCTACGAGGAAGCCGGCCTCGGCCCGCAGGACCTGTCGCTGGCCGAGGTCTACGACCTCTCGACCGCGTTGGAACTGGATTGGTACGAGGACATCGGCCTGTGTGCTCGCGGCGAGGCCGAGAAGCTGTTGCACGAAGGAGCGACCACCATCGGTGGGAGGGTTCCTGTCAACACGTCCGGGGGCCTCGCCTGCTTCGGGGAAGCGGTCCCGGCTCAGGCCATCTCTCAAGTGTGCGAAGTGACGTGGCAGCTACGCGGTCAGGCCGGGGCCAGGCAGGTCGACGGAGCCCGGGTGGGCCTCACGATCAATCAGGGGCTGTTCGGCCACGGCTCCTGCGTCATCCTGTCCACATGAACGGTGACCCTCTGGATCCGGTCGCCGCTTTGCGCACGCCGGCGTGCGATCTCCTCGGCGTCCGCTATCCCATCGTGCAGACGGGCATGGGCTGGGTGGCCGGGGCCCGCCTGACCGCAGCCACATCGGCCGCTGGTGGCCTCGGCATCCTGGCGTCGGCCACCATGACCTACGACCAGTTGCTGGCCGCCATCCGCGAGGTCAAAGACCGGACCGGCAACGCCTTCGGGGTCAACCTGAGGTCCAACCATGCTGACGTGGAACGCTTCGTCGACCTGATGATCAAGGAGCAGATCAGGGTGGCCAGCTTCGCGCAAGCGCCCAACGCGGCCCTGGTCGCCAAGCTGCGCGACGGCGGGATCGTCACCATGCCAACCGTCGCCGCCCCCCGCCACGCCGAGAAGGTCGCGGCCATGGGCGTCGATGCCGTGATCGCCCAAGGTCAAGAAGGCGGTGGGCACACGGGTTCCATCCCGACCAGCTTGCTGCTGCCTCAGGTAACCGCCCAGGTCGACATCCCGGTGATGGGCGCCGGTGGCTTCCACGACGGCCGCGGACTGATCGCGGCGATGGCTTGGGGTGCCGCCGGGGTGGCCATGGGAACCCGCTTCCTGCTGACCAAGGAGAGCACGGTCCCCGACCACGTCAAGGAGCGCTACCTGGTCGCGGCGCTGACCGACACGGTCGTGACGCGCGCCATCGACGGGGCCCCCCAGCGGGTGATCCGCACCGACCTGGTCGACCGCTTGGACGGTCGCATCGGACCGATGGCGGCAGCCCGGGCCGTCGCCAACGCACTTCGCCTACGGAAACTCACTTCGACCAGCCTGGCGGACCTACTCCGCGAGGGCGTGGCCATGAAGCGCAACGGGGAGATGAGCTGGGCCCAAGTGGCCATGGCCGCCAACGCCCCCATGCTGACCCGAGCCACGATGGTCGAAGGGCGCCTCGAGGCGGGGATCCTGCCCACAGGCCAGGTGACCGGTCTGATCGAAGCGCTTCCCACGGTCGCCGAGCTAATCGAAGGAATGGTGGCCGAGGCCATCGCCACGCTGGCGGACCTGGCCGGACGAGTCCGTGGTCCGGACTCGGTCACGCGTCCCGGCTCCGAGCTACCCCTCCGATAGGCGCTCGAAGAAGGCGGCAGTCGATAAGGACCCCGGTCCGGCCCCGCTCAGCGTCCGCTCCCACGCCAGCTCCTGCAGCAGGGCATTCACCGGTGTCGGGATTCCGTGGCGCCGGCCCAGGAGGACGATCTCGCCGTTGAGGTAGTCGCTCTCGATCGATCCCGCGCCGCGCTGGAGGCTCTGCCAGCTGGATCCCCCGGCTCTCCGGTGGCCTCCGACAGCGTGGAGTTGGAGCAGGTCCCCCCGCCGGGCCGCGTCCTCCTCCTCCGAAGCGGCGTCGATGCCGGCGGCTCGCAAGCAGGCGACCCCCTCGTCGCCGGCGAGGTGCGCGAGCTCCAAGCGTCCCGGACCGTCGCATAGGGCCTCCACCGCGTTGCCCAGGTTCATCAACAGCTTGCGGTACTTCCAGCGCATGATGTCCGGGCGTGCCACCGACTCGAACGTGGCGGCGCGAAAGGCCGCGGCCAGCGCGCTACACAGTGCGTCGACGCCAACCGGGTAACGGCCCACATCGAGCAGACCGGGAGTCGGAGACGAGAAGGCCTGCACCACCCCCGGCTCCAAGTGGGCGGCCGGACACATGACGCACACTCCATAGACGTCGGCAAACAGACGCAGGGCGGCGCGCTCGTTATCCACTCCGTTCTGCACGCAGACCACCGATATGGATGGCGGCGCCGTCTGTCGCAGCGCCGACAGGGCGGCGGCGGTGTCCTGGGATTTCACGGCCAAGAGGACGACATCCCCGGGGTGGAAAGACGCGGCCGGCCCCTCGGCCACGGCCAAAGGGACCAGACGACGCCCCTCGGGCGACTCGACCGCGAGCCCTGAGCGCCGAATGGCCTCAGCATGCGCCCCTCGGGCGATGAGCAGGACATCCTCTCCGGCTTCGGCCAGCAGCGCTCCGATCAGACCACCGATGGCCCCGGCCCCGTAGACGACGAATCGCATCGGAATACCCTGTCACAACCGGCGCCGGCGCCAGAAGGGGCGTGGCGCCTTACGGAAGGGCGCCGAAACTACGGACGCGTGAAATGAGCGGCCACGACCAGATGATTGTGCACCCCGGCTCCCATCTTGGCCCAGGTGATCCCCCACTGCCTGCGGTCGATCTCGGCTTCCGCGGTCAGGATCGCTCGGCCCGGGGCCGGCTCCGTCGCGGTGGCAATCAGGTCGAGGGGGCGAGATTGCCCTTTGATGGTGAGGGTGCCGCTCACTTTGAGCCGGCCCTCGCCATCGGGGCTCACCCCGGTGGCGACGTAGGTGAAGGTGGGATGCTTGTCCACTTCGAAGAAGTCGCCGCTCCGGAGGTGCTTGTCGCGCCGCTTGACCCCAGTATCGACGGACTTGGCGTCGATCACCAGCGCACCGGACAACGTGCCGTCCTCACCCACGCTTCCGTGTCCCTCGATCGCGTCGAAGCTGCCTTTGACCTTGGCCAGCCCCCAAGCGGCCTTCGTTCGCAGCTCGATCGTGGTAGCCGCGGGATCGAGGCGCCAGTCGCCGGTAGCGCCCGCGAGCAAGGTTGTTGGGTCGGTGGTCGGATCCGTCGCTGCCACGGTGGGCCTCCTAGCTGAGGACGGCTGTTGCGCGCCTCGGCGCAGGGCGCCGACGGTGCGTGAGGGGAACTTCGAGCCGTCTCTGCTTGGAGTGTACGGCCCGGCTGGGCGCTTTCGTCAGGCTTCTCCGAGCATGAACTCGATCCCGAGTGCGCCCGCGAAAGTGCGCACGACGTGCTGCACCCCGATCTCGTTTCGGCCGATGAGCATGTGGCCGTGCTGGCCGTTGCGGATCCCGTCCCCGCACAGCCGGAGCACGGCGCAGTCCTCGTCGCGCAGCGCGGCGTGGACCAGCTCGAACAGATCCGAGTAGCCGGCCCGCTCCTCGTCTGTGGTCGCCGGAAACCTGGCCATCCATCCGTGACGCACGGTGCAGCGCGTCGGGGCGCCGGCGGGCAGGATGTCGATGAGCTCGACGCCCACCGAGGTGAAGGCGAGCACCAGGTTCGGGTAGACCCAGTAGATGACGGCCACGTTGTCGACCGGCTCCCAGCTGGCCTCGCCTTCGTCCAGATTCGTGATCCACGGAAAGGGAAAGCAGATCCGGTGGTGCCGGCCGAACGCCTCGTGGACAGCGACGTCCGCAATGGTGTTCTGCCCGATGAGGCTGTTGGCGTGCACGTAAGGGAAGTGGTAGCTCTCGGCGAAGGCCTCCAGGGCCGCCTTATAGCTAACCTCCGTCTCGAGGTCTCGGTAGGTGAGGTGCTCGTAGTCGCTTAGCTGCCATCCTCCCAGCTCGGCGTCGAGGGGGCCGAGGTGGGCGTCGAGGTCCAAGGGCGCCTTGGCCGTGAGGACCGCCCAGACCAGGCCGTGGCGCTCCTCGCACGGCAAGGCCACCAAGCCGGTGTCGCTACGGTGGACGCCGGTGAAACCCCGCTGGCCTGGGATCCCTACCAGGCCGCCCTCGCTGTCGTACACCCAGCCGTGGTACGGGCAGCTGAAGCGGCGAGCTTGCCCGCAACCTTCGGCCGGGCGGGCGCCGCGATGGCGGCAGTAGTTGAGGAAGGCGCGCACGACGCCGTCTGATCCACGCGAGACCAGGACTGAGGTCCCGAGGACCTCCCGGACCACGAAGTCGTGGGCCTCTCGGACCCTGGCGCTGGCGACCACCGCGATCGGAGTGCGCATGAGCAGGTCCGTCTCGCGTCGCAGCAACTCCTCGTCGCCGTAGTACGACAGCGGCACCTTCAGCACTGCCGGAGCCAGGTCGGTGGTGCCCGCCCGCACGTGGCCGAGGGCTCTTTTGGTCAGCTCGGGGTCGGTCGGACCGACGTGCCCGATCCGGCCTTCGTCGACAGCCGTCATGCTGCTCTCCTATCTTCGTTCGGGTGCGAACGCACGGATGGGGAGGCAACCCACCCGCCAGCGACCAAGAGGCGGTGCAGCGGATCGTCCAAGCCGCGGTGGAGTGCGTCGAACAGTCCGGGGATGCGGCCGACATCGCCAAGGTGGCGTTCCGACTCGGGGTAACCCGCCAGACCGTCTACCGCTACTTCTCCAACCGGAGTGCGCTGTTCGAGGCGGTCGCAGGGGAAGCGGCCGGGGCCCTGGTCGACCGCTTGACCGAGCATCTGGCCGGCATCGAGGATGCGTCCGATGCCATCGTGGAGGTGGTCTATTACTGCTTGCGCAACCTCCCGAGCGACCCTCGTCTCTCGTTCATCGCTCGACCTGGCCACGGTGACGCCCTCATCACGTCCACCCGGGCGCCTGGGCTGGCGACGCTCGTCCTGGCCCAACTGCCGATCGACCTCCACCACCTCGACGACGTTCAGCGGGCTGTCCTGGCCGAGCACATGGTCCGGCTGCTCCAAGCGCTCCTGCTCGACCCGGCCACCGCGGCCCGCGACGACGCCGAACTGCGGCGCTTCCTCGATGCCTGTCTCCGACCGACCACCCACCCCCAGACAATGCACAGATAGACGCGTGTATGGTCAAGCACCCCACGTTCCCACCGGACGTCGTTAGAGCCATGTACGCCGAGGGCACCGCCGTCCACGTGGCCAAGGCTCGCACGTGCCTCCCGGGGTAGGTCCGGGCGGAACCGGCCAGGCTGGCGGGGTTTGGCCGGGCGACTAGCCCAGGCGTTCGACGATGGTGACGTTGGCCTGACCGCCGCCCTCGCACATCGTCTGGAGTCCGTAGCGGCCGCCGGTGCGCTCGAGCTCGTTGAGCAGGGTGGCGCACAGCTTGCCCCCCGAGGCCCCGAGGGGATGGCCCAGGGCGATGGCCCCGCCGTTCGGGTTCACCTTGTCCATGTCGGGGTGGTGCTCCTTCTCCCAGGCCAGCACCACCGAGGCGAAGGCCTCGTTGA
>PMHU01000080.1 GCA_003156795.1 Acidimicrobiaceae bacterium | reverse complement strand
TAGACGGAGCTACCACTCCGGATACGGCTGGTGGGGCCGACCCCCCTGGGCCCCACCGCCCGCGCCGCCGGGAGTCCCGGGCTCGACCGCCGGGGCCCCGGCCGGCGGGACGCCACCGGGGCAGGGGCGAACGGCGCCGGGCTGGTCCGGTTATCCCTACCGCCCGCCCAGACCGCCCCGGCCGGCTCGGGCGCCTCGACCGCCGGTCCGCCGACGATGGGACGCCAGCACCGTCCTCGGCCTGCTGGCCGTGCTGTTCGGGGTGGCCTGGCTGCTCGGCGCCGTGCACGCCGTCCACGTTTCGGTGGAAGCGGTCGTGGCTATCGGGCTCATGCTGCTCGGCGCTTCGCTGATAGTCACCGGCCGCACCGACTGGAGCCTGAGCCGAAGATCGTGGCCCGTGTGGATGGGCGCCGGCATGATCGCGCTGCTCGTCGCCACGTCGAGCACGTTTGGGATCGGCGGCGCCTTACAAGACATCTCCTTCGGAGGAATGAGCCACACACCGCTTGCCGGCCAGACGGTTCACGGCGGCTTCGGGAGTTTGACCGTCGACGCATCGAAGCTCTCTCGTGGTGGCAACCTCACCATCGACAGCGTGGCCGGTCAGATCAGCGTCACCAAACTGCCACCCCACTCGGCGGTGACCGTCAACGCCCGGGTCCTGGCCGGGCAGATCTGCGTCAACGGCAAGACCAGCAGCAACGGGGTCGGAGCCTCAACGTCCAACGACACCTTCACTACCGCGAATGCCGCGCCCGGCAATGTCGCCTCGAACAGGAGCCCGCCCACCATCACCCTCAACGTGCACGAGGTGTTCGGCCAGATCGTGATCGGAACGCCGGGGTGCAGTCGGTCATGAGCCCCACCACGGCCGTGGCCACCTACCAGTACCGAACGTCGCGCGTGGCGGTAGGGATGTTCTTCCTGTTGATGGGGGCCGCGTTCCTGTTGGACAGCATGGGCATCTTCCGCGTGACTGCCTCGCTGTTCTGGCCGCTGTTCGTCATCTCGCTTGGGGCCGGGCTGCTACTGCACCGGGCCAGGCGCCTACTGGTCGAAGAGGATCGCAGCGCCCAGCTCTCGGTCGCCGAGGAGAGGGTCCGCATCGCCCGCGAGCTGCACGACATCGTGGCCCACGGCGTCTCGCTCATGACCATCCAGATCGCCGCGGCCCGCAGGGTGGCGACCAAGAGTCCCGATTCGGCCCACGAGTCGCTCGAAGCGGCCGAAGAGACGGGCAGGCAGACCTTGAGCGAGCTGGAAGGCATGCTTGCCGTCCTCCGCGGCGCCGACGCGTCCATCGGCGCCGCGGCCGGCACCGGTGGCTCGGCCATGACGGACTCCGGTCCGGACGAGGCGGGCGGACCCAGAACCCCGCTCCCGCGCATCTCGGACCTGCAGGCGTTGGTGGACGCCGTGCGCCAAGCTGGCCGCAAGGTTTCCTACGACACCCTCGGCGACCCGCCATCGCTGCCGGCCAGCGTCGAGATGACCGTCTACCGGGTCGTGCAGGAGGCCCTCACCAACGCCGTGCGCTACGCGGGTGACGCGCCCATAGACATCCAGGTGATCTTCTCACCCACGGCCATCACCGTGTTCGTCGACGACGAGGGCACCGGTCCCCTGTCGAGCGCGGCCAAGTCGGCGGCCGCAGCCGCCGCCGGCCACGGGTCCGGGGGTGGCGGCCACGGACTAGTTGGCATGCAGGAGAGGCTGGCCGCTGTGGGCGGGACGCTCGAGGCGGGTCCGAGACGCCCTGGCCCGGGATGGCGCGTTTACGCCACCATTCCCGTGATCCTCCTCAGCGTCGCCTAGCCGCGGCCGATCCTCCCGAGCCACTACCGATCGGGATGTCCAACTGGCAGTGTCCAAAGCGGCGAGACTGTCTGCGTGATACGCCTGCTGCTCGCCGACGACGAAGCAATGGTACGCAAGGGACTGCGTATGGTCTTGGAGGCCGAGGACGATCTCCAAGTGATCGGCGAGGCGGCTGATGGGGTAGAGGCCATCGAAGAGACCCAGCGTTTGCGTCCTGACGTGGTGCTCATGGACGTCCGGATGCCCGGCNNCTCACAACCTTCGATCTCGACGAACATCTCTTCGAAGCCGTGCGGGCCGGGGCGAGCGGATTCCTGCTCAAGGCCTCCCCGCCGGAGGATCTGGTGGCGGCCATCCGAGCCGCCCACGCGGGTAACGCGCTGGTCGAACCGAAGATGACCAAGCGCCTCCTCGAAGAGTTCGCCAGGCGCCCCGGGCAGCCTCCGGCCGGACAGCTTCCAGACCGGTTCGCCGAGCTCACCGAACGCGAGGTCGACGTGCTCCACGAGGTCGTGCGGGGAGCCAGCAACGCCGAGATCGCGGAACGGCTTTACATCAGCGAGACCACCGTCAAGACCCACGTAAACCACATCCTGAGCAAGCTCGGGGTACGGGACCGTATCCAGGCGGTGGTCCTGGCCTACGACCACGGGCTGGTCGAACCCGGAGGCCCTCGGCCGTCTTTGTGACTGAGGCCGTCGGCCCGAAGATCCCCCTGTAGGTGGAGGGCCGAATCGCTCCTGCGGACGATGACCACGGGACCACCCTGGCCTTAGGGTGATCGTACAAGGAGGAATCATGCACAACTACGAGTTCGGCTGGACCGGCAGGCCGGGGCAATACGCAGAGCCGACCCCCGANNCCCGCAAAAGCACAGCGTCCTGAGCCTCATCATCCTCATTTGCGGCGTCGCTGTGATCGCCACCCTGGGGCTGGGGCTGGCTTTCTGGATCTTGGGTTTCCTTTTTCACGTCGCCGGCTTGATCGTACGGGTCGCCCTCATCACGGCTGCGGTGGCTTTCGTGTGGAGAAGGGTCGTCCACGGGCGTTGCCGTCACCGCGTGTGATGCTTTCGTCATCTGCGCCGATTCAGGCCAATGCTGCCGAATGGCTATTGACATGGCCTGCACCTGGGCCTTGAATTGGGTCACCGCATCCCCGCTGTAACGGACGCTGCGGAGGTTCTAGCAACGTCGGGAGACCGACGGTGACAGGGAAAGGAGGGCCCGTGGGAACATGGAGCTCGTCCGAGGAGGACGGTCCGCCCCGATAGCTCTGGGCGCGGGATCGTGAGTTCCCGGAGCCCAAACCAGGTCGTCAGCGGTGATCGGGTCCTCGATTGACCGGCCCTATGGCCGGATCGCGTTGTGGCGTGATCCGGGACGAGGCGGTTCCACAGCAGAGAGTGGCGCCGTAGCCGATGACGAAGCAACCGGCACAGGAGAAACCCACCGGGTCTTTTCCTGTGCCGGTTTCGCGCGCATGGCCCCGCCGGGTGGCCCCGTGACAGCATGAAGCTCGTGACCGACCCTCCCGCGGAGACCACACCCGTCAGCCCCGCGACTGCGAGGCCCGATGACGGTGCGAGTGGTGGTGCCCTCGAACCTCGGCGCAACGCCGAGCTCACCCCAGCTGAGAAGGCGGTACGACGTCGCAATAGACAGTGGTTCCTGGTGGTGGCCATCCCCGCGGTCGTACTGGGCGTGGCGGCGCTGATCGCCGCGATCGTCGCCGATCAGAGTGTCCCGTCCGTGAGACCCCTGAGCGTTCCTTTCGGCTACAAAGCCATCAGCGACGGTGTCTTCGCTTACGCGGTTCCTTCGAGTTGGTCGACGAACAACCTTTACTCCGATGACGTCGGCGACTTGGACACGTCAGGGAGCTCGGGATGGGTCGCCGAGCACGTCGATGCGAGAGCGAGCCCGCCAATCGAAGGCGAAGCCGCTCCGAAGGCGTTCCGAGATTTTGGGGTCGACGCCCCGAGCCCGTTCCATATCGGAGCCGCCCAGCCCGTTCGAGTCCCAGGAACGACCATCGCCTTCCGCTACCAGATCACCAGACCGGGGGGTTTCCGGGCGACCGCAATCGACGCCTGGCAGTCGAGCTCCGGAGCGGAGATATGGCTACTGGTCGACGCCCCTCAGGGCACCACGGCCAAGATCCTGGGCACGTTCACGTCCTAGCCCTCCCCGCCACTTCACCCGGCACCACGAAAGCCGGCCGCAGCTGGGGCAGAGCATCAGGTGGGACCACGGACGGGTCGGCACCCACACCGACGGGATCAGCTTGACGGCCAGCGACGCCAACGAGATGTTCGTTCGCTCGAGGCACGTCCTGCACTCGACCAAAGCACGACCGGCGCGGACACCGCCCGACCCGGCTCCAGCGCTTCGAGCGCCCGGCCCGGACGGCGGCTCGGTCGGCTCCGAAGGTTCGAGCGACCGACGACGATCGGTCCGCTCCGGTCGCCGGGACGGCCCGGGAGTCTCGGGCGCCTCGCCCGGCTCGGGCACGGAGAAGAGGGCACGCTTGCCTTCTGTCGACGCGTCTCGGGCGGGCGGCGCATCTCCTTGAGAGCTCGGTGGCCCGACCTGGACGCCGTCGATCGGAGCCTGGCTAAAGAAGGCCCGCCGTCCGAACGGATCGGGCCCGTCGGGCCCGCTCACGTCGTGCTTCCCACGGGATCGATGGCGGCGGCCAGAGCCCTATAAGCGTCGGCGCTGCCTGAACGCGGCGCGTGGCGCAGGACCGACACCCCCCGGCCCGGAGCTTCGGCCACCCGGACCGACTTGGGCACCGGCGGTTCCAGCACCCTCAACCCGTAGGCCTCTCCGACACCCGCAAGCGTGGCCTGAGCGAGCCGGGTGCGCGAGTCGTACATGGTGGCGATGACCCCGAGCACTTCGAGGTTGGCATTGGTAAAGGACCGGACGTCTCCGATCGTTTCCAGCAGCTGGCCGACGCCGCGGTGGCTGAGCGTCTCGCACTGCAAGGGGATCAAGACCTTCGTGGCCGCCGTCAGCCCGTTGATGGTCAAGGTGCCGAGCGACGGCGGGCAGTCGATGAGGATCACGTCGTACCGGCTGCGAATCGGGTCGAGCGCCCGGCTGAGAGCGTGCTCGCGGCCCGGCCGGGTGAGCAAGTGGACTTCGGCCCCAGCCAGGTCGATGGTGGCGGGCAGCACGTCCAGCCCATCCAAGGTGAGGAGCACTTCGGCCGCGCTGGCCCGGGCCAACAGGACGTCGTGGAGGGAGGCTTCCAGCTTGTCCGGATCACCTCCCGCCGAGTACGTGAGGCAGCCTTGAGGGTCCAAGTCGACCATGAGCACGCGGCGGCCCCGCTCCAGCAGAGCCGCTCCGAGCGAGTGCACGGTCGTGGTCTTGGCCACCCCGCCTTTCTGGTTGGCCACGGCCAGGATTTCGGTCACGGGCCCAAGCCTAAAGGCTCCCGGGCTCAGGTAACGACGCGACCAAAGCCCCGACCACCTGCATCCGTTATGGCGGCAGGGGCCTTCCACTCGGACGGGGCTGCCCAGCGGCCGCGATCGCCGGTGGGCCGCTGAGGTCGGCCGAGTCGTAGCCATAGGATCGAGCCACTTCCAAGACCTCATCCACGTAGGCACCGGAGTGGTTGTAGTCGAATACGGCCTGGCCCAAGCGGCTGGCGGCGCCACCACCATCGGCGCAGAGCATTCGAGCCGCCGCGTAGACGGCATCGGCCGCGTCGTAAGGGTTCGGTGGCGCCGTTCCTCCCGGCGGTACCGGGTAGTCGTACTCGGCAAAGGTGGTCGGTTCGAATTGCATGGGGCCCTCCGCGCCGGCTTCGTTCTGCCCCGTTCGCACCCCGGGTAGCCGAGACTGGCCGTTGTCGGACTCGACGGTCCCGATGGCTGCCAGGACGCTCCATGGAAGGCCGGGACACGTCGCCGCGGCCTGGCCGTAAAGGGCTCGCATCACAGGTGGAATGCGCCCATCGGCCGCCGCGCCCGTGCTCGCCTCGATGCTCCCGACGCCGAGCAACGAACCGGAGTTGAGCACCGCCGGCACGACCGCCGCCGCTACGACCAGCGGCAGCCCCGCCATCACGACCAGACCCACCGTCAAACTAACTAGAGTCTTTTTCATAATATTTCATGATATCTAGCGTTACCCCCGGGGGCCCGGTCCAAGCGGCCGCCCCGCCACCGGTACGATCTCCTGTCGCGGCTGAAGCGATGGAGGTGCGTTTGAGGTCGTCGGTAGCGGACTATGAAGTCATCGCGGAGCTGCCGTCGGTGGGCGGCGGAGCCAGGTACCTATGCCGGACACCGGACCGGCTCGAGCTCAGCACCGCAACGGTGATGGTCACTGAAGTGGCGGTGGACGCGGCCGGCTGGCAGGCGCTCACCGAGCGGCTCACCCGCTACTCCGCGGTCAGCTCTGATCGGGTCATGTCGCTCATCGAGGTCGGTCCTGACTTGGACCCCATCGGGGCAGGTGTCTACCTGGCCACAGAATCCGCCCCGGGGGGATGGCTATCGGATCCGGTCGAAGACCTCGACGGGCCCAGTCGAGTCCAGGCCGTGGGGCAGGTCGCCGCGGGCCTGCACGCACTGCACGAAAGCGGCGTCGCCCACGGCGGAATCACCGCGAGAGCAGTCGTCCTGACCGGCAGAGGCGCCGTCCTTGCCCCACCGCCGCTGGACCTCCCTGTTGGCGCCCTGACCCGCGTAGGCGCCTGGCGCGACCTGGTGACACTGGACCCCGACCTGCTAAGCGGCGAGGAGAGCTCTCGCTCGTCGGACGTCTGGGCCCTCGGCGCCACGCTGCATATCGCGCTGAGCGACCGACCGCTGTACCCGGGCATCGAAAAGGACGCGGCGGTGACGGCCATCCAGCGCATCCTCTACACCCGGCCCGAGATCGACCCGGATATCAGCCCTGACGTCGCGGACGTAATCAGATCGTGCCTCGAACCCGACCCGGCGGCCCGACCCACGACGGCCGAAGAGCTCGCGGATCGTTTGCAGATCCCCGATGCGCCATGATCGACCGCGTCGAAGTCACCCGCGGCTCGGGGACGGTCATTCGCTACGGCGGCATCGTGGCGTGGGCGGCGCCATCGGCGTCACCGGCGCTCATCAGCTTCTTGGCCCAGTCGGCTCGCAACCTCGGACCCTCTCCTCTCGGTGGCCACCAGATCGCCGGCCACATCGGAGACGTGCTGTCCGACCGCGACCCCGAGCCGAATGTGGCTTTCGCCGTGGTAGGACCGAGCGAGCAGGGTTGGGAGGCGTTGCTCCACGGCCCGGTCCAGGTGTGGGACGGCGCCCGATGGGTGGCCCCCAACCCGAAGCCCGGTTGGCTGCAAGCGGCGATAGACCCGCAGCCGGCGATCACGGTGGGATCGGCCGGGGCGCCCACCCCGGCGTTGGTCCCTGACACGGTGTGGGACCTCGAGGCGGGCGTCGTACCGGGCGCCGGATTCGTGCTGGTCCCGACCGTTGCCGCCTCTTACGGGCCGTCGTCCACGCCGGTCTCGGGGGCTCACCTGAGGACCGCCACCGGCCCGAGGAACGAGCCGACGACCGTGCTCGTGGTCCCGGACCCGACCGCCGTGCTTCCAGTCGTCGGCGGCGATCGCCGACCGGGCCCGGATCTCGAACCCGAACCAGATCCGGACTCGCCGCGGTCACGCCCACCCCAGGGTTCGCTCAACCTGCTGGCCGTGCGAGCGGAGGGCGCCGGCGCCACCCGCCCCGCTCTGCCCGTCGGCCGTGGCCCCGACCGCTCCGTACCGGGAGCCCCGGTCGTTGCCGGGGTGCTCTGCGCGCGTGGCCACCTCAACCGACCTGGAATGCCGGCATGCGTCCGGTGCTCTACGCCGATTCCTTTTGAGGCGTCCTACACGGTGACAGGGACGCGGCCGGCGCTGGGCGCCCTCGTCGCCGACGACGCCACCGTGTACCGCCTCGATCGCGGCTACGTCGTCGGGTCGGATCCGAGTCGCGACCCGGCGGTGCGGAGCGGGCAAGCGCTTCCACTCATTCTGAAGGGGGCTGACATTGCGACGTCACACGCCGACGTGCGTACCCACGATTGGGACGTCGTGGTCACCGACCGAGGTTCAGCTAGCGGAACCTGCATCTTCGAACTGAACTCCCCCAACTGGCTCCGGCTCCGCCCGTACGAGCCACGGGTTCTGCGCCCGGGTACCCACGTTGCCTTTGCCCAGAGGATCGTCACCTTCGTGACTCCGTGGGTCGTGCCGGACGCGGCCGTTCCTCAGGGGGACCCTCAGGAGACCTGATTGTCGAACTGAGGACAGAAAGTCTGCACCGCCGACGTTATGACCGCTCCCAAGTCCTCCGACGGAAGGGGGTTGCTGCCTTCGTGCAGCGCCAGCTGGTCGGCCAGCTGCTCATAAGAAGCGTGGGCGCTGAACCCGTCGCAAGCGGCGTGGCCGATGCGGACCAGTTCCGTATCTGTCCGGTAGGAGCCGATGTCGGGCGCCGCCGCGTGAACCGCTGAAAGAAACTGGGCGTCGGCTGCGTTATTGGACGCCCCGCCGCCACAGGAGGATGCCGCGAGCGCCAGGGCCGCCAAGGCGACACTCAACTGAATCAGGGCCCGAGGACGTCGAACCGCGGTTCCTGCACCCACCGTCAGGAAGTGTAGGAACCTGCGCCGCTCAGGTGATGGCACCTCGCGCCGTCTCTCTGGCGCCGCGACCTGAACGAGTTGGGCCATGCTGGCATGGATGGGACCGGCGTCGACGATGTTCGACCGAGCTGGAGGAGAGGACTTCTTCGAGTCGCTCACCCGCCGCTTCTACGACGCNNCGCCGACGCCGTCTTGCGACCGCTATATCCGGCGGACCCCTTGGCCTTCGAAGCGGCGCGCATTCACCTCAAGTTGTTCCTGATCCAGTTCTGGGGCGGTCCCACCGTCTACCAGTCATCCAGGGGCCAGCCGCAGCTGCGGGCCAGACATGCCCGATTCACGATCGGAGCCGCGGAGCGTGACGCCTGGGTGCATCACATGTCAGAGGCCGTCCGAGACGCTGGTCTGAAGCCCCTGGATGAGACCCAAATGCTCAGTTACTTTGCGAGCGCCGCAACCGCCCTCGTCAACACCCGGTAGAGCCGGGATCTGTCGCGGCCATTCGCTGCTGGCTGGTAGCGTGTCGGGGCCCGCCGCCCCTTCCGAACCGCTTGATCCACGTCCCCGTTGGGCCCGTCTGTCGAGGTCGGCCATGCCGCAGCGCCCCCGATTGATAGCCAATCCCGCCCGCCCGTTGCGTTCGGCTCGGCGGCAACGCCGCTCCCGGCTGCTCGCGGTGCGGTCGGTACGCGACAGCCTGCTTTCGGTCGCCGGGCTGGTAGGCGGCCCGGTTCGCAACCAGGACGGCGATCACATCGGGCGGGTCACCGACGTGGTCGCCCGTTGGGGCGGCGAGGAGTCATACCCTGCCGTCACCGGATTGGTCGTCAAGATCGGCGGGCGTCGGGCCTTCGCGTCCATGGACCAGGTGGCGTCGGTGGAGAGGACCGGGGTGACGCTGGGTTCCGCCCGCATCGACCTCATGGAGTTCGCGCGGCGAGACGGGGAGGTCCTGCTGGGAAGGGACGTCGTCGACCACCAGCTGGTCGAGNNGTGCGCCGCCCCGGCGAGGTACTCCTGGCCAAGGACGTCCTGGACCACCAGCTGGTCGACGTCGACGGCGTGCAGGTCATCCGACCGGCCGATCTTTATCTGGCCTTGATCCCAGGACCAGAAGGGTCCATCCTCCGGCTGGTCGGAGTTGATGTAAGCGGGCAGACACTGCTTCGCCGGTTGGGACCCAAGCGTTGGCGGGGCCTGCCGACGCCCGAGCGCGTCATCGACTGGGCGACCATTCGACCCTTCGGCAGCGAGGTTCCGAACGTGAAGCTGCGCGCTTCCCACGACGAGCTGCGCCGGCTCCGGCCGGGCGAGCTGGCCGATCTCCTCGAAGATCTCGGTCGCGACGCCCGCCAGGAGCTGCTGGCCAGCCTCGAGCCGGGCAAGGCCGCAGACGCCTTGGAAGAGATGGACCCCGAAGAGTTAGAGGCACTGCTGCGCGAGACGCCACCCCAGGACGCCGCCGCCCTCGTCGCTCGCATGGAGCCCGACGAAGCGGTAGACGCGCTACGCGACCTCGAGGACGAAGCCCGGCGGGAACTGCTCGAGCACATGGAGCCAGCGCAGCGCGAGCGGCTTGCTGGCCTGTTGGACTTCGAACAGGATCAAGCGGGCGGATTCATGACCACGATCCTGGTCACGGCACCCCCCGACCAATCTGTAGCTGAAGTCCGAGACCGCCTCAGGTCACAACTGGATCACGCCGGCGACGTCGACGGCGTGGTCGTGGTGGGCGCCACCGGAGAGCTGCTCGGGGACGTGCCCCTGTACGCATTGGCGATCGCGTCGGATCACAGCCGCATCGGCTCGCTTCTGCCTGAGGGCGATGCCGTGTCCGTCCCAGCCGAGGCCGGTATCACCGAAGTGGCCGAACGGCTGATCGAGTGCCGCCACTCATCTGTCGTGGTCGTCGACTCCGACAACCTGCCCATCGGCCGCATCCTCGCCGACGACCTTCTCGACGCCCTGCTGCCCGAACGAGGACGCCACCACTTCCCCCGGTTTTTGTCTTGACCACCGACGCTGTCGGCGCCGACGGCGTCAAAGCCCGGCTCTCGAGCCCCAACATGGGACCACCGGTCCGGCGGCGCCGCAGGTGGATTACGTATCTGGCCATTGCGGGTCCAGGCATCATCGCCGCAAACGCCGGCAACGACGCCGGCGGCATCATCACTTACGCCTCGGCCGGGTCTCAGTACCAGTACCGAACCCTATTCTTCATGGTGCTGGTCACGGTTGGCCTGGTCGTCGTACAGGAGATGTGCGCCCGCCTCGGCACCTATACGGGCAAGGGCCTCGCCGCCTTGATTCGGGAGGAGTTCAGCATCCGGTTGGCGTCGTTCGCCCTCTTCTTCCTGGTCGTCGCCAACGTCGGCCTGGTCGTGTCCGAGTTCGCGGGTATCGGAGCCGCGCTCCAGCTGCTGGGCGTCACCCGCTACCTGTCGATCCCGGTTGCGGCCATAGCCATATGGGCCCTCGTCATGTTCGGCTCCTACCGGTACGCCGAACGGCTCTTCCTCGTACTCTCCCTGGTCTTCCTCACCTACCCGATCGCCGCTTTTCTCGGCCACCCGGCATGGAAGACCGTCGCCGGCCAGACCTTGCTCCCCCACATGATCGCATCGAAGGATTTCATCCTCCTCGGAGTGGCGCTCATCGGCACGACCATCACGCCCTACATGCAGCTGTACGTGGCCGCGGCGGTCGCTGACAAGGGTCTGGGGCCAGACGAATACCGCTTCGAGAGGGTGGATACGGTGGGCGGGGCGATCATCGGTGACGTCATCAGCTGGTTCATAATCGTCGCCACCGGGGCGGCCATCGGTAAGTCGAGGCTGCCGCTCACGTCGGCCCGCGACGCGGCCGAAGCGCTCCGCCCCGTGGCCGGCGCCGGCTCGGTTGACCTTTTCGCCATCGGTCTGCTCGGCGCCTCGATGCTGGCTGGGGCGGTCGTGCCGCTATCTACCGCGTACGCCGTCTCGGAAGCGCTAGGGGTCGAAAGGTCGGTGTCACGCAGCTTCGCCGAAGCGCCGCTCTTCCTGACCCTCTTCAGCGGTCAGATCCTGATCGGCGCCGTCGTCGCCCTCGTGCCAGGCAACCTGGTCAACCTCTTGATCAGCACCCAGGAGCTGAACGGAATAATCACCCCGATCATCCTGACGTTCATCCTGGTCCTGGCCAACCGTCGCAGTCTGCTGGGGGATGCGGCCAACGGACCCGTCTTCCGGGTCGTAGCGACGGCGTCGGTGCTCGCTGTCAGCGCCATGGCTGCCATAGTGGTCGGCCAGACCGTGCTCGGCTGGTTCGGTGTCGGATAGCGCCGCGGTCAGCGGCGGCGACGCCGGTGCGTCCCAGGCGGGCGGGTCCGAGGCGGTGATCGGGCGCCGAATGGTCGCCGACGTGGTCGGCCACGGCCCGGCCGTCGTGCTGCTGCACGGCCAGCCCGGCTCGGGTGAAGATTGGGTGCGAGTGGCCGATCTGCTCGAGGGCAGCTTCACGCTCGTGGCCCCGGATCGGCCCGGCTACGGGAGAACCGGTGGCGCCGCCACGGGCTTCGCCGGAAACGCCCAAGCGGTTGTAGAGCTGCTCGATCGCCTCGAGTTGGACCGCTTCATCGCCGTAGGGCACAGCTGGGGTGGGGGCGTGGCTCTCGCCCTCGCGGAGCTGCAACCCGAAAGGGTGGCGGGCTTGGTGCTGGCCGCGTCCGTCGGACCCGGAGAGCCCGTGGGTTGGGACGACCGGCTCCTGGCCGCGCCGGTCCTGGGCGAAGCGGTGGCGGCGTTGACCATCGGCGCCACCGGCCGCCTGCTCGGCATCGACCGGGTCCAGTCGCTCGCGGATCAGCGGCTGGCCGGGAGGACCTTGGAAGCCGTCAAAGCCCTGACCAGGTTGACCGGCGCCCGCACCGGGTCGAGGGTTTGGCAGTCCTTCGTCACCGAGCAGCGCGCCCTATTGGCAGAGCTCGATGATCTGGGTCCCGGGCTGGCGGCCCTGCGGATCCCGGTCGCCGTCATCAACGGCAGCGCGGACCGCGTGGTACGCCCATCCGTAGGCGGAATGCTTTCGCGGGCCATACCAGGGGCCACCCAGACCGTGCTGCCCGGCGCCCATCACCTGCTTCCCCTCGACCACCCCGAGGCGATAGCCGACGCAGTGCGCGACGTCCACCAACGGGCCGGACGGCCGAGCAGCCGCGACGATCCTCAGGGCTCGTCACGAACCAACTTGGAATAGGTTCTGATCCATGACCAACCCTCATGTCGAGAATTGCGTCAAGTTGTTTGGTGGCGAACCGTCACACGGCAAGGTAACGACGAACGGCAAACGCGGAGCCGACGACGCCCACCGCGGCACCGACCAGCAGCAGCACGATCCCGGTCAGGATCGCTTCGTGCGGCGTCACGTACAAAGAGTTCGAACCGAGGATGGTCTGATCCGGTAGGAACGACGCGATCGAGTTTCGTATGACGTAGGTGAGGGTGAACGCCAGGATGGCGCCGGCCATTCCGTGAATGAAACCTTCGAGCATGAACGGGATCCGGATGAACCAGTTGGTGGCGCCCACGAGCTTCATGACCGCAACCTCGCGGCGGCGGGCGAAAATGGCGAGTTGGATGGTGTTGACGATGAGGGCGACGGCCCCGACCATCACACCAATAGCGAGGATGAGACCGCCCAGGCGCCATCGCCGGAATTGATGCAGCAGGGCGTCGATCTCCTGCTGGGCATACGACACCTGCAGCACGCCCGCCTGACCCGTGAACTGCTTGCCCAGCTGCGAGATGTCCTGCGCTTTGGTCGGAACCACCCGGAAGGAAGGTGGCATGTCCTGAACAGTGAGAACGCCGACGATGTCGCTGTTGCCACCAAAGATCTCTGTGAACTCTTTGTAGGCGGCGGGCTTGTTGACGAAGTGGAAGTTCTTGACCCCCGGGGCGGTGGAAAGCTCCTGGCTGATGGCGTCGGTCTCGCTGGCCGAGACTTGAGGGTTGAGGAAGATCGCCATCTCCACCCCACCCTTCCACTGGATCGACGCCTTGTTGATGGCCTGGCGCATGGTCAGCACGGCGCCGAGGGCCGTCAAAGAAACCGCCATGGTGACTACCGCCGACAGGGTCATGAGAAGGTTGCGCTTCAGGTTGCCCGCGGTTTCCCGCGCGACATAGCCGCCGGAAAGCGCCATGTGGGACTAAGCCCCCATCCCGTAGACGCCGCGAGCCTGGTCTCGGATCACGGTGCCGCGGTCCAGCTCGATGACCCGCCGCCTCATCGAGTCGACGATCCCGTTGTCGTGCGTCGCCATCAAGACGGTCGTACCGGTCCGGTTGATACGGTCCAACAGCCTCATGATGCCCGCCGTCGTCGAGGGGTCGAGGTTTCCGCTCGGCTCGTCGGCGAGGAGGATCAAGGGTCGGTTGACGAAGGCCCGGGCGATGGCCACCCGCTGTTGCTCGCCCCCCGACAGCTCGTGGGGCAGGTTCGTCAGCTTCTTGCCCAGCCCGACCAGGTCCAGTATTTGCGGGACTTGGGACCGCACCACGTGCCGCGGGCGGCCGATCACCTCCAACGCAAACGCGACGTTGTCGTATACCGACTTGGTCGGGAGCAGCCGGAAGTCCTGAAAAACGCAGCCGATGTTGCGGCGCAGGTAGGGGACCTTCCACGACGAAAGGGCGCCCACCTCCTTGCCGGCCACCCACACTTTTCCTTCGTCGGCCTGTTCTTCCTTGGTGACGAGGCGGAGGAAGGTCGACTTGCCCGAACCCGATGGGCCGACGAGGAATACGAACTCACCCTTCGGAATATCCACGTTGACGTCGCGCAGAGCGACAGTGGTCCCCTTGTAGGCCTTGGTGACGTCTTCGAGCTTGATCATCAGGAGAAAAGAAAAAAGGGCGGGCGGCACACATGAGCCCCCCGTCCTGATCTCCGGTCGATTTTAGCGGGCCGGGCCCCGGACGAGGTGTCAGCCACGCGGTCGGCTATCGACGGCCCCGCCGTCACCGGCGCCGTCGCCGGCGACTCGAGCCCGCCGCCAGCGCAGGTAGGACTCCATGAACTGGTCCAGATCCCCGTCCAGGACCGCCTGCACGTTGCCGGTCTCGTAATCCGTGCGCAGGTCCTTGACCTGCTGGTAAGGAGCGAGAACGTACGACCGGATCTGGGCGCCCCACCCGACTAGGGCTTTCGGTCCGGCCATTGCGGACATTTCGGCCTGGCGCTCTTCCCGCTGCAGCTCGGCCAGCTTCGAAGCCAGAATCTGCAGGGCCTTGGCCTTGTTTTGGTGCTGGGACCGCTCGTTCTGGACCGCCACCACGGTTCCGGTCGGCAGATGGGTGATCCTGACCGCGGAGTCGGTCACATTTACGTGCTGGCCTCCCGCCCCGGAGGATCGGTAGGTATCGATACGCAAGTCCTTCTCATCGATGTCGACCTCACCTGATAGGTCCTCGAAGAAAGGGACCACGCTCATCGAGGCGAAGCTGGTCTGGCGGCGGGCTTGCGAATCGAACGGTGAGATCCGGACCAAGCGATGGACGCCCCTCTCCGACGTCAGCAGCCCGTTGGCGTGGCGGCCCCGAATGATGAAGCTGGCCGACAGGATGCCCGCCTCCTGGCCTTCGCTCACGTCCTCGACTTCGAGTTCGAAACCGCGTCGCTCGGCCCACCTCTGGTACATCCTCACGAGCATCTCGGCCCAGTCCTGGGCGTCTGTCCCGCCGTCTTTGGCGTGGATCTCGCATACGGCGTCGTGCTCGTCGTGTTCGCCGATGAAAAGCGACCGCAACTCGAGGCGGTCGAGCTCTGCACTGGTGCCGGCCAGCTTCGTCGACAGCTCGGCCTCAACGGAATCGTCGTCCTCCTCGACGGCGATCTCGAAAAGGGTCTCCGCGTAGGACACGTCCTCGGCGAGGCGGTCGAGGAGATCGACGTCACCTTTGATCTGTCCGTACTCCCTGGTGATGCGCTGCCCCACCTCCGTGTCGTCCCACAAGTCCGGTCGGCCCAGCTCCGCCTCCAACTCGGAGAGCCGGCCCCGTAGACCGTCAACTCCCAAGTAGTGGCCCGCCTCTTCGAGTCGCCGTCTGAGCGCGCTCAGATCGTCGGTGAAGTCACGCACGTCGACGGGTCCTTACTTTCCGTGGCAGAACTTGAACTTCTTGCCGCTGCCGCAAGGACACGGGTCGTTGCGGCCGGCCCGGTCGAATTGAGACTCCTTGACGGTGGGCTGCTGGATGTCAACGTTGGCCGGCACAGGGAGGCCAGGCTGCGCCGACGAGACCGACGCCCCGCCATTGGCGGAGCCGTTGGAGCCGGACGCCCCGGAGTCGCTCGCGAACACCACCTCTTCCCCGGGCGCCGGACCCGCAGCCAGCGTCCTCTGCATCCCGGACGAGCCCTCAACCGGATCCTCGGCCGCCTGGTACTGGGCCCCGGCCAAGGCGGCCTCATCGTCGGACTGGATCTGTTCGAGAACCTGAACCTGGGCGTGCATCACGATCTTGACGTAGTCGTCATCGATGCTCGCCATCATCTGTCCGAACATCTCGTAACCGTCGCGCTGCCAAGCCACGAGCGGGTCTTGCTGGCCCATGGCCCGCAAGTTGATGCCTTCCCGGAGGTAGTCCATCTCGGACAGGTGCTCGCGCCACTTCTGATCGATCAGCTGGAGCATGACCTCCCGTTCGAGGGCCCGCATCGTCTCCTCGGGACCCCCGTCATTCGAGGGCGGCATGGTCGCTTCGCGCTGCTCGTAGTACGCGATCCCCTCGGCAGCCAGCTTCTCGTACATGGCGTTGGTATCGCCCAGCCCCAAGAGCTGATCCTTGGTGGTCTCGGTCGGGAAGTACTGCCGGATCTCGGTGAGCAAGGCGTCGAAGTTCCAGTCCTCCTCGTCGATGGTCGTGGCGCAGTTGGCCGACACGATGCCGTCTATGGCCGAGCACAAGACCTCGACGGTCCGCGACCGGAGGTCCTCTCCCCTGAGGATCTGCTCCCGCCTGGCGTATATCACCTTGCGCTGGGCGTTCATGACCTCGTCGTACTTGAGGACGTCCTTGCGGATCTCCGCGTTGCGGGACTCCACCGTGTTCTGGGCTCGCTCGATGGCCTTCGACACCATCTTGGAGTCGATCGGCACATCGTCAGGTAGGGCCCGGCCCATCACCCACTGCATGGCGCCCGTCGCGAACAGCCGCATCAGCTCGTCCTCGAGGGAGAGGAAGAAGCGGCTCTCGCCCAGGTCGCCCTGGCGACCGGAACGGCCCCGCAGCTGGTTGTCGATGCGGCG
>PMHU01000334.1 GCA_003156795.1 Acidimicrobiaceae bacterium | reverse complement strand
CGTCCCCGAACGGCACTTATGGGTGTGTGGATAGGTCCTCGCCCGTTTGTGCCTCGGTGGCGGTCCAGCTCGCCAGGAGCTTCAGAGCGTCCTCGCTTGTCGAGCTGGGTTGTGTGGTGTAGACGACAAGCCTCAGATCAGCGTCGGTCGAGACATCGAAGACCTCGTAGGTGACTTCGATGTCCCCGACTGCCGGGTGGCGGACACGCTTGGTGCCCGTGAAGTGCTGTCGGACGTTGTGAGCGGCCCAGCGGGTCCGGAATTCTTCACTTTGGGTGGATAGCTCTCCGACGAGATCGGATAGTGCCCTGTTGTAGGGATCTTTTCCGGCTTGGGTGCGCAGGATGGCAACGGTGTCGTCGGCGGCTTTCGACCAGTCCCGGTAGAAGGCTGTGGAACGTGGGTCGAGGAACACGAACCGGGCGTTGTTCACCGGTCGCCGTGGAGACGAGATGAACATCTCGGAGAAGAGGGCCCGGGCAAGAGTGTTCGCGGCCACCATGTCACCACGGCCGTTGTTGATCACTGCAGGCGCGGCGGTGATGGCATCGAGGGTGGCCTGGAGGCTCTGGCGGACCGACTCGGCCTGAGCCCGCTTCCGCGGCAATGGCCGCGAAGCAGCAGCCCGAGCGAGGGCGTGAAGGTAAGCCCCTTCCGCCTCGTCCAGCTCAAGGGCGCGACAGAGGGACTCAAGCACCTCTTCAGACACGCCAGCCAGGTTCCCGCGCTCCAGCCGGGAGTAGTACTCGACGCTCATCCCGGCCAGCGAGGCCACCTCGGTGCGGCGCAGCCCAGGCACCCGTCGGTTCCTCCCGGCCGGAAGTCCCGCTTGCTGGGGAGTGATCTTCGCTCGGCGGGACGTGAGGAACTCCCTGACGTCGTCGCGGAGTTCGGGAGTGTCCACGACCATCACCGTACTGGGCGTCCCACCTAGCTGAGGTGCCCTGCCAGTACACCTTTCATCAGGGACTTCTCCGAGTGGTCTCGAGGGTGTTCGATGGGATGTACCACATCAACTGCGAGTTTGGAGTCAGCAATGAAGCACATCTCTTTGGGGGGACTCGACGTCTCCCGCATCGGCCTCGGCTCTATGACCATGGCCGGTATCTACACCTCAGGCGGAGGTCTCGACGATGACGAGTCGATCCGCACTATCCACCGAGCACTCGAACTGGGCGTCACCCACATCGACACCGCCGAGGTCTATGGCCCATTCCACAGCGAGGAGCTGGTGGGTCGGGCCATCAAGGGTCGACGGGACGAGGTCGTGGTGGCCACGAAGTTCGGCGTTCTCTCTCATTCGGGCCGAAAGGCCGGCGTCCCTGACAGCAGCGCAGAGAGCGTCCGCATCGCAGTGGAGGGCTCGCTTCGACGCCTTGGGAGCGACTACATCGATCTCTACTATCAACACCGGGTGGACCCCAGTACCCCGATTGAAGAAACCGTCGGCGTTCTCGCTGAGCTCGTCACCCAGGGCAAAGTCCGCTTCATCGGACTGTCCGAGGCTGGCCCGGACACGATACGGCGAGCGCATGCCGTGCACCCGGTCGCGGCGCTGCAGACCGAATACTCCCTGTGGACCAGGGATCCGGAGGACACACTGATCCCGCTGCTGCGCGAGCTCGGCATCGGCTTCGTGCCCTATTCGCCGCTCGGCCACGGTTTCCTCACCGGCCAGATCCGCACAGTGGACGACATCCCCGACGACGACTGGCGCAAGACCAACCCACGATTCGTTGGCGAGAATTTCGAGCGCAATCTCCGGATCGTCGACGAGGTCAAAGCCGTCGCCGCCGAGGCGGGAGCCACCCCTGCGCAAATCGCACTGGCCTGGCTCCTTGCCCAGGGGGACGACATTGCCCCCATCCCAGGCACCCGGCGGGTGGCACGCGTCGAGGAGAACACGGCGGCCGACGGGATCGAGCTCGGTCCCGAGCAGATCGACCGGTTGAACAGTCTCACTCCCGCCGCCGGCGACCGCCACGACGAGGCGAACATGGCCAGAATCGAAAGCTGAGGTTCTACCCTTCACCTGCCCCAGTACGCCGGTTCCATGCGACGCTCACGACTCCTGCGGGCACCGTCGCTCAGTCTTCGATTCGTCCCGCTTCTATCCGCTGCAGGCCGGCGCGCATGGCCTCCAGCTTCTCAGACGAATGCCCGACCCAGTCGACGAGCTCACCGACAACGCGGAGCGGCTCGCGGCTACGGAACGACTGCGTCGGGTTCCCAGGGAACTTCTTGTCCGTGAGGTTGGGGTCGTCTTCGAAGTCGCCTGTTGGCTCGACGACGTAAATTCGCCCGCGGCCTTCACCAGAGGCGAGTTCGGCTCCCCACGTCGCGGCGTCGAGTGTGGCGGTGAAGTAGACATAGTTCATCACCCGACCCTCTTCAAAGTTGGACTCACGGTTGGCGACCAGCAGCTCACCGAGGGCGAGGTCCCCCTTAGTTCCGTGCAAGTACACGCCCGGTTCGTACACCTCGAAGGGCACCGGCTCGCGTACGCCGCTCAAGACTCCTACGCTACCAACCGAGATCACGGTTGCGATCTCGTCGGCTACCTCCGAGCTCCGCAGCCGGTAGTCGCATGTGGCGGCGCAGCGCGATCGCCGTGATCGTTCATCGTCCCCGTCGACGAACCGGGTCACCCCATCCATGTGCGCTAATCGGGCACCAGATCACGAGTTAGCGTCGAATATCTGATCTGTTGGCGTTTGGGAGCGATTACGGGAGGGTCGGCAGACTCCAGTCCCTGGCTCGGTGGAACGACTGCCTCCGACGAGTCTTCTCAATCATGAGCTCGTTCGCGGACATAAAGGTTCCCGTGCTTGTCCTCGGAGAAGCAGCAGCCCGGCGTACTTGAAGGCTGGTCTGATCTGATCAAACTCTCGTCGGCTGGGGCGGCTCATCCGAGTCGGAACCACGCGACCGGTTCCGGTCGGCTCGGCGCTGGAGGACGGTACGTTCGCCCGCGTTGGCGGTACGTGAGGCTGCCTCGGTGAACGCGTCGCGCGCCTGCGCGTGCAGCCCGGCCCGCTCGAGCAGGTCCCCGCGCACGCTCGGAACCAGCGGTGAGTCGCCCAGTGAATCGGCGTCCACCTCATCCAGCACGGCGAGCCCGGCGCTAGGGCCGTACGCCCGTCCGTGCGCGACCGCCCGGTTCACCTCGACGACCGGGCCGGGAGCGGCCCGGGCCAGGACGTCGTACAACCCTGCGATCCGGCGCCAGTCCGTGGCCTCGGCGCGTACCGCACGGGCGTGCTGCGCAGCGATCGAGGCCTGCAGGAAGTACCTCCCGACCGGGTTCCCGCGGGCAGCCAGCTGGGCCGCCTTCTCCAGGGCGGCCAGGCCACGCCGGATCAGCAGCTGATCCCAGAGGTTCCGGTCCTGTGCCTCCAGCAGGACCGGAGCTCCGTCCTCATCGAGCCGGGCCGCCATCCGCGAGCCCTGGATCTCCAGCAGCGCCTGCAGGGCGAGCACTTCGGGCTCGTCGGGAGCGAGAGCGGCGAGTATGCGCGCCAGCCGGATCGCCTCGTTCGCCAGGTCGGGGCGCATCCACTCCTCTCCAGCAGAGGCGGTGTAGCCCTCGTTGAAGATCAGGTAGATCACCGCCATGACGTCGTCGAGCCGCTTGGTCCGTTCCGGTCCCACCGGCAGCTCGAACTCGGCGTGCGCCTCGGACAGGGTCTTCTTCGCCCGCGAGATCCGTTGGCCCATCGTGGACTCGGTGGCCAGGAACCCCCGGGCGATCTCGGCGGTGGTGAGCCCACCGACCAGTCGCAGCGTGAGTGCGGCCCGGGACTCAGGCGTCAGCGTCGGGTGGCAAGACAGGAAGATGAGCCGGAGTACGTCGTCCTCGATGTAGTCGACCTGGCTCTCGACGTCGGGCATCGTCTCCTCCTCTCTCCCTCGGGCATGTTCGAGCTCCGCGACCTTGCGGCGGAGGCTGTCGGCACGCCGGAAGTGATCGATGGCGCGCCGCTTCGCGATGGTTATCAGCCACGCGACCGGGTTGTCAGGGACGCCGGTGGCAGCCCACTGCTCAAGCGCGGCGACGAGGGCGTCCTGCGCCAGGTCCTCGGCGAG
>PMHU01000230.1 GCA_003156795.1 Acidimicrobiaceae bacterium | reverse complement strand
GTGTGCGGGGTGATGATGCAGTTCGGTGCCGACCAAAGAGGGTGGCCGTCGGGCAACGGCTCGGGCTCGGTGACGTCCAAAGCCGCACCGGCGATGGCGCCGCGATGGAGCGCTTCGACCAGCGCGTCGGTGTCCACGTGGCCGCCCCGGGCCACGTTGACCAGCCAAGCCCGCTCGTCCATGACTTCCAGCTCTCGGCGAGCGATGACGCCCGTGGTTTCGGGCGTGAGGGCGAGGGCCAGGAACACGACCAAGGACCCTTCCAGCGCTTCTTCCAGGCGATCCGCGGCGACGGTCAGGTTGGCCCCCTCGACGGGCTGGTCCCGGCGGCGCACCACGGTGACGTCGACCTCGAAAGGGCGAAGCAGCCGCAAAAGCACTTCGGTGATCCCGCCGCCACCGAGGATGGCCACCCGGGCGCCGAACAGCGAAGTCCCGGCCGCCGATCCCCACGAGTGGGCCCGGACCCGCTCCGGAAGGTGCCTGAGCCCGGCCAGGGCCAGCATCAAGGCGTGCTCAGCGACCGGGTCGGCATAGGACCCTTTGGCGCACGACCACTGGCGGTCGTTGTCGAGGATCCCGGCCGCGACCACGTTCTCGATCCCGGCGAAAGGGAGCTGTACCCAACCGATGTCAGGTTGGTCGTGCAGGACTTCGCGCAGGCAGTCGATCTCGCGGGCGGAGAGCCACACCAGTGCATCGCAGGGCTCGCCGAGCTTGGCCACGTGGCCGCCTCCAGCTCGGACGGCGTCTTCTGCAAAGGCGGCGGTGCTGGGGCCGATGGCGATGCGCGGGCTGGCCATAGGAACGATCCTACGAATCTCCAAACGCTCCGTGGCGACCGACCCCCGATTGGAAGCGCGCCACCCCGTCGGCTATCTCCGGGCTGGCGAGGGACGCCCGGCCGTGCGACAGCTCGATCCTCAGCGCTTCCTTCTCGGGATGCCCGTCTTGCTCGAGCGCGGACAGTCGGTCGTGGCGCAGGCAGGCTTGCGGAAAGGCGGCGATCTGGGCAGCCAGGGCTTCCGCGACCTGGCGGGCCCGGCCCTTCGGAACGACCCGGTTGGCCAGGCCCAATCGCTCCGCCTCGCCGGCGCGGACGGGTCGCCCCGTGAGGATCAGGTCCATGGCCCGGCTGGTGCCGATCAGGCGGGGCAGCCGTACCGTTCCCCCATCGATCAGCGGTACGCCCCACCGCCGGCAGAAGACCCCGAACTCGGCGTCCTCCTCGACGACCCGCAAGTCGCACCACAACGCCAGCTCGAGGCCACCCGCGACCGCGAACCCGCTGACCGCGGCGATGACCGGCTTCGACAGCTGCATTCGCGTCGGCCCCATCGGGCCGTCCCCTTCCGGGGCCACCCGGTTGGCCCGATCGGTGCCTAGGGCCTTCAAATCTGCCCCGGCACAGAAGTGACCACCCTCGCCCCACAACACCGCCACGGCCGCGCCGGCGTCGTCCTCGAAAGCGCGGAAGGCGTCAGCCAGGGCCTCGGCCGTGGGCCGGTCGACCGCGTTACGCGCCTGGGGCCGGTTGAGGATGACGGTCGTGACCGCGCCGTTGCGCTCCACCCGAACGTTGGACTCGCCGGTCATGGGGTCGCAGGCTACGCGGCCGGGGATGTGGCCCGCCGCCGACCGGCCGCGTCCGCTACATCTGCTCGGGCGCCTCGATGCCCAGGACTTCCAGGCCGCGCCCGAGCACCTTGGCGGTGGCGGCGCAAAGCACCAGCCGGCTGTCGCGCTCCTCCGGGCTGTCGGCTTGGAGGACCGGGCACGTCTCGAAGAACGTCGTGTAAGTACCGGCCAGGTCGAACAGGTACGTGCACAGCTTGTGCGGGCTCCAACTCTCGAGCACCGCCTCTACCGCTTCCGAAAAACCCAGCAGGACCACGGCCAACGCCCTCTCCGCCGGTCGAGACACGACGACAGGAACCCGTCCCGACGCATATGGCTCCCGGTCGATTTCGCCTCGGCGGAAGATCGACAGGCAACGCACCCGGGCGTACTGCAAGTAAGGCGCCGTGTTGCCTTCGAACGCCAGCATGCGGTCCCAGTCGAACACGTAGTCGCGGATGCGGTCGGTCGACAGGTCCGCGTATTTCACAGCCCCGATGCCCACCATCCGAGCCACCGCTTCTCGCTCGTCGGGCCCGAGCGCCGGGTTCTTGGACTCGACCGAGGCCCGGGCCCGGGCGACCGCCTCGTCGAGGAGGTCGACCAGCTTCACCGTGTCCCCGGCGCGGGTCCGGAACATCTTGCGGTCGGCTCCGAGAACGCTACCGAACGCCACGTGGTAGGCGCCGGCTCCATCAGGTATCCAGCCCGCGGCCGACGCCGCTTGGAAGCACATCGAGAAGTGCTGGGCCTGCGGGGACCCGACCACATAGAGGGCCAGGTCGGCGTCGAGTCGCCCGAAGCGGTCTCGCAAGCAGGCCAGGTCGGAAGCGGCGTAGCCGTAGCCGCCGTCGGACTTCTGCACTATCAGCGGGAGCGGGTCTCCCTCCCGGTTGGTGTAGCCGTCGAGAAACACGCAGCGGGCCCCGTCGCTTTCAACGAGCATGCCGTCCTCGTCCAGCTCCTCGACCACGACCGGGAGCAGATCGTTGTAGAAACTTTCCCCCCGCACGTCGTCGCGGGTCAAAAGGACGCCGAGCTTGGCGTACACCTCTTCGAAGTAGACCAGGCTTGCTTCGACCAGGATGCGCCAGAGGCGCATTGTCTCGGGGTCCCCCGACTGGAGCATCACGACGCGCCGGCGACTGCGGTCCTGGAAGTCATCGCTGGCGTCGAACGCGACCCGAGCTTGGCGATAGAACCCGTCGAGGTCCCCAACGGACAGTTCGTGGGCGCCCGCCTCCTCGCCGATGTCGACGAGGTGCTCGATGAGCATCCCGAACGGGGTTCCCCAGTCGCCCACGTGGTTTTCCCGGATCACCTGATGGCCGACGAATGTCAGCATCCGGCACAAGGCGTCGCCGATGATCGTCGTCCTCAGGATTCCGGCGTGCATCTCCTTGGCCACGTTCGGAGATGAGTAGTCGACCACGACCGTTTTCGGGATCGAGACCATCCCCACTCCCGACCGCGGGTCCGACACCTGCTCTTCTAGGAGGCGGGCGATGAAGCTGTCCTCGATGGTCAGGTTGATGAAGCCTTGCGGGGTGGCTTCGACCGCGGAACAGATCCCTTGAAGCTGGGCCGAGGCCACCACTCGAGCAGCCACTTCGCCCGGCTTGGCCGACATCCGCCTGGCCAGGGCCATGGCGCCGTTGCTTTGGAAATCGACCCCGGGCCGGTTGGACGGGCGCACAGCCGGATCCGCTCCGGGCTCGAGAGAATCAAAAGCGTTCTGCAGGCGCTCCGCGAGGATCTGGTTGAGTCCGGCCATCGCTCCATCGTCGCTTGCCGGAGGGGTAAAAGGGAAACCCGTTTCCCCGCTCACGCTCCGGTAGTCCCCCCGACGTCGCCGCCACTACCGTTTCGGCCGACATGCCTGCGGATCCGTCAACGCCGTTGCGCTTCGAGGCTGTCGACCTCGACCGCTTGACCACCCCGGTGCTGCACGGCATCGACTGGGCGGTCGATCAGGGCGAGCGTTGGATCGTTCTCGGCCCCAACGGGTCCGGCAAGACGACCATGTTCGAGCTGGCATCGGGGTACCTCCATCCCACCCGCGGATCGGTCCATATCCTGGGCCGGCAGCTGGGCCACGTCGACGTGCGCCGGCTCCGCGAACACATCGGCCTGGTGTCCACGGCCGTCGTCAAGAAACTGGTACCCGAGATCACCGCCACCGACGTGGTCGTCTCCGCCCTCCACGGCGCCTTGGAGCCATGGTGGCACTCCTACTCAGACCGCGAGCGGGATCAGGCCAGGTCTCTGCTCGTCGATGCCGGCTTCGAGTCGATCGTCGACCGAAAGTTCGGAGTGCTGTCCGACGGAGAACGCCAGCAGGTGCTTCTGGCCCGGGCCCTGATGAGCGACCCGGCCCTGCTGCTGCTCGACGA
>PMHU01000226.1 GCA_003156795.1 Acidimicrobiaceae bacterium | reverse complement strand
AAGAAGATGGGCATCCGGGCGTCCCACACTGCCGAAGTGGTCCTGGACGACGTTCGCATCCCGGGCCGCATGCTGCTCGGGGGCAAAGAGAAGCTGGACGCCCGCCTGGCCCGGGCCCGGGAAGGTACGACCGGCCAGCGTTCCCAGGCCGCGCTGTCGACGTTCGAGACCACCCGGCCGGCGGTCGGCGCGCAAGCGGTCGGCATCGCCAGAGCCGCTTACGAATACGCCCTCGACTACGCCAAGGANNGCCATCATCGAGAACCAGGCCATAGCTTTCAAGCTGGCCGAGATGCGCATGTACATCGACGCCGCCCGGCTTTTGGTTTGGAACGCCTCGTGGCGGGGCATCAGCGGGGTAGGTTTCGACGCCGCAGAGGGCTCCCAGTCGAAGCTGTTNNCGAGATCCAGCACCTGGTCATCGCCAGGGCCATTTCGGGCATCCACATCAACTAAGGCGCAGACTCTGAGTCCCCGGGGCGGTCCCGGGCTTCCCGGGCGCTGTGTTTGCCACCCGCAGGGCGCTGGGGGAGGGGGCGGGGGCCGTCGGCCTAAGGCTGGGGGCCGGGTCTACGGCCGGCGGCCGGTCCAGGCGACCAGCTGCTCGATCGCCGATGCGTCGTCGGGAAGGTCGACCGCCTCGGCGAACGGTGGGTCGGTCGGGGTCCCCGCAGGCATGTGCTGAAAGGCTTCTTCGTATGACGCGGTCCTACCTTCGGCTGGGAGGTCCCGTTGCATAGCGCCAAGCCCTATGTCCACCACCTCGGCGTCCCACACAGGACGCTGACCGGTCGCGGTGGCGAGGTCCCAGGTGTGCACGGTGATCTCCGCAAGGTAGATCTCGAGGGCCTGGGCCCCCAGACATCTCGGCCCACGGCAGCCGCACGGTGCGTTCCAGCTTGCTCTCATCGGCCCACGCCGCCTGAGTTTCATGAGCCGCCGCCGTCCAAGCTTTTGACCAGGTCCCCTCGGCGACGGACTCCTCGGGGGCAAACGGGCTCTGGCCCCTCCCGATTCTGGCGACTTTGCCTAGCACCCCAACCAAATGGTCCAACAGCCGACGGACGTCGAACTGGTCGCACGGGGTCCGGTCGTCAAGTTGGTCGGGCCGGACCGCGGCTATCACCGGGCGAGCGGTGACCACGGCTCGGGCGAAAGGCGCCCGGATGTCGGTGGGCGGGGCTGGCGATGGGGCGTCAATGGCGTCGGTGTAGGTCATATGAGCATCTTGCGGGTCGAAACAGGTCAGCTAGTGGCCGGTTTGCGTGAAATGATTGGATCGTGCGAGCCGACCGGCTGGTGGCCATCCTCATGCTGCTGCAAACCCGCGGCCAGGTGACGGCCGCGGAAGTCGCCAAAGATCTCGAGATCTCGGAGCGGACGGCCCGGAGGGACCTCGACGCCCTGGGCGTGGCCGGCCTGCCCATCTACTCCGTTCAGGGTCGCGGGGGAGGATGGAGGCTGCTTGGCGGGGGCCGTACCGATTTGAGCGGCCTTACCGCGGCCGAAGCGAGGGCCCTGTTTTTGGTGGCGGGGCCTTCGTCGGCCTCCCCCGACGTGAGGGCCGCCTTGCGCAAGTTGGTCCGGGCCTTGCCCGAGCCGTTTCGTGACAGCGCGGAGGCTGTATCGGCTGCGGTCGTCGTCGACCCTTGGGGTTGGGACCGAAGGCCGGTCGAGCGACCCGCCCCGCCGCACCTCGATGCCGTGCAGCGAGCCGTCATCGAAGGGCAGCGGCTGCAGTTGGGGTACGTAGCCCGCGACCGATCGGCCACGCTCCGGGTCGTGGACCCCTTGGGGTTGGCCGCCAAGGGGTCCGTGTGGTATCTGGTGGCCGGCACCGAGGCCGGCCTGCGAACGTTCCGGGTTGACCGAGTGACGTCGACCGAACCGACGGGCGAGCCGGTCGTGCGCCCCGAGGGCTTCAGCCTGCCCGACGCCTGGCGCTTGATCAGCGAGAAAGTCGACCAGCTGCGTACCCCGGTGCGAGCTAGGGCGGCGGCCGATCCAGAGATCGTGCCCATCTGTCGGCACGCGTTCGGCACCCGAATGGGCATCGGTCCCGCTCGTCCAGACGGCCGGATCGAGGTGGAGCTACGGGGCCACGGCGTGGCGCCCCTGGCTGGTGAGATCGCCGGCTTCGGCGACGCCATCGAAGTCCTCGATCCGCCCGAGCTGCGAGATCGCCTGGCCTGGGTCGGCCGCAGCCTCGTCTCTACCTACGATGCTCCACCCCGTCCTTTCGACCTATGAAGACCTCGCTGACCAGCTCGGGCGAGAACAGTCCATGGCCGACCACTCCCGGCGTGGCCTCCAGGAGTGCTGACAGTGCGGCCGGATCGTCGAACTCTCCGTACCAGTCGGCGATCAGCCCGCCATCGGGAGTTCGAGGGGTGGACGGACGCAGCTTGGCCTGGGGCAGCGAGCGCAGGATCGAGTCGGCTCCGAACCCCATGAGCTCCAAAGGCACAGGAGGCGAGAGGCGCTCGACCGGCTTGTCGGACGAAACGATCACGACGAATCGCTCCGCTGCAGCCGCCACGACCTTCTCCCTGGTATGGGCCCCGCCGCCTCCCTTGATCAGCCAGTTGCCGGGCGTCACCTGGTCGGCGCCGTCTATGGCCAAGTCCAGTCGGTCGATGCCCTCGAAAGGCCTGACGTCCAGGCCTAGACGTCGCGCGTCGGACTCGGTGGCGTGAGAGGTCGCTACGCAGCGGATGTCCAGTCCCCGGGCTGCGATGGCGGGCAGGAGATAGGCCACGGTTGATCCCGTTCCGAGCCCGACGGTCATGCCCCCTTCGACCAGACAGGCTGCTGCCGATGCGGCCGCCTGCTTTTCCAAGTCGACGTCGGCGGCCATCACTCGATCTTGGCAGAGGCGCCAACTCGGCGCTCCGAAGATCGGATTAGACCAGCTTGGTGTGGGGGACGGAGCGGAGCCGGCCCGTCTCTTGCAACTCGACGACGGCCGCGACCGGATCGGGGTCAGAGAACAGCACGCCGTCGCCGTAGTCGGCGTCGCGGCCGGTGGCGTCGGTCACCCACCACGAGGCTTCCAGCGCAATGCCGCTCGGGTCGGTGAAGTAGATCGATCGGATGAAGCCGTGATCGACGACGTCGGTAACTTCGCAGCCCGCCTCCTTGAGCCGAGACCGCAGCGTCAGGAGCGCCGTTTCGTCCGGGAGATTGAAGGACACGTGGTCGAACTGGACCGCCCTCGGGTCGGGCAATCCGGCTGGCTTGGCGAAAGGAGTCAGCTCGACGTTCCGGTACTCGAAGAAGGCGACGGTATTCTCCGGGCCGAGCTCGAAGAAGTAGTGGCGGAAGGATGCGTTGCCGAGGTGGGCCACCAATCTGGCACCCAGGACACCGTGATAGAAGCGCACGGTGGCGTCCATGTCGGTGGTGATGAGGGCGAGATGGTTGACTCCCCTCCAACGCGGCAGCTCGCCTTCGGGTGGAGTGGACGTTTCGGCCATGAGACCCACTTTAGGACCCGCTTGCGGCTAAGGCCGTTGCGCCTAGGCTGGCCCATCGAAACGACCGTCCCAGGAGTCCAGGAGGCTCGATGACCATCGCAGTTGGCGACAAGATCCCCGACGTCAAGGTGCAGCTGCCCGGACCCAGCGGCCCCGAAGCGGCGCAAACAGGAGACCTGCTTGGAACGGGCACCGTTGTCCTCTTCGGGCTTCCCGGGGCCTTCACGCCGACTTGCAGCGACCACCACCTTCCAGGGTTCGTCGTCAGGGCCGAGGACCTGCACGCCAAAGGCGTGGACAAGATCGTCTGCGTGTCGGTCAACGACGCGTTTGTCATGAAGGCATGGGGCGAGGCCAACGAGGTCGGCGACAAGGTGACCCTGATCGCCGACGGTTCGGCTGCCTTCACCAAGGAGCTTGGACTGGAAGTCGACCTCACTGGAGGCGGGTTGGGCGTCCGTTCCAAGCGCTACGCCGCCATCATCCAGGCCGGTGTGGTGACGGACCTCGCCGTCGAGGAGACGCTCGGGCTGGAGGTCAGCAGCGCCGACGCGGTCCTGGCCAAGCTCTAGCAACCCGGTTCCCGGGTGGCTCGGGCGTCCGGGTCCGGCTCGCGGGGCGGGGTCCGGGTGCGGGGGTCCGGGGTGCGGGGTCCGGGCGGGGGGCGTTTAACCCCTTATTACCCTTATAGCCTCTATGGTTTCACCGAATTTCGGTCTATCTGGGCGCGCTCCCGCGGTCTTGGTAGCAATCGGCCACGAAAAGCCTGGAATTTGCTTCCGAGAGTGGAAGATCGCGCCCAGGGTTGAGCCAATGTTCGGCCCGTGGCGCCCGCTTCAGTCCCGAGGGGTGAGGAGGTAGGTGGACGAAGCCTTGGCGACCAGCCGGCCCGCGGAATCGGTGATGTCTGCTTCAACGAAGGTCACCCGCTTACCCCCGCCGATTACGCGCGCCCTGCAAGTGAGGGCTTCTCCGACGGGTGCGCCCCTGAGAAAGCTGATCTTCAGCTCTGTGTTGGCCGTGTAGGCCTTGCGGCCTTGAAGGTTGGTGACCGTCGCGGTCGCCATGGCCGAGTCGGCGAAGGCACTGAGGAACCCTCCCTGCACCACCCCTACCGGGTTGGCCATGTGCTCGGCTGCGGTCATGACCCAGACGGTGACGCCCGGTTCGGACTTGTCGACGCACGTCATCCCCAGCGTCATGTCGCAGTTCGGCGGCACCCGGGGTTTCGGGCCGGGTGGAGCCTCGGTCACTCGTCGAGAGGACGGGGGCTCGGGCTCCCAGGCAGGCCTCGGAGTCCGGCCCAAACCAGGTCCGCCAAGCGCACCGCCAGAACCTCTGCTTCGGCTGGGAATAGCCCAGGGCCATCCGGGTCGCCGTGAAGCGCGACCCACCGCCGCCCCGCCACTTCGCCCAGTCCCACCAGGGCGTAGCCGAGCGTCTCGCGGTGATCGGTTTCGATATCGGCGTCGATGAAACCGGCGATGATCAGGGCGACGACGTCCTCCACTTTGCGGATCGACTCGGCGAGTTCGTCTGAGGCTCGCGCCCCGCTTCCGAAGAACAGCTGGTAGGCGCTTGTATGGTCACACGCGAACAGGAAGTAAGCGCGAAACCCGGCGAGGACCCGGTGGTACGGGTCGGTCTCGGCTGCGGCCCGCTGGATGACGGCGGCAATGAGTTCGCGCCCAATCGAGTCGAGTATCTCCAGGTAAAGCTTCTTCTTGGAACTGAAGTGCTGGTAGAGGACGGGCTTGGTCACCCCGGCGGCGTCGGCTATTTCCTCCATGGACGTCTCGTGAAAGCCGTTGGCCGCAAAGCGAACCGTCGCTACATCCAGGAGCTGGCTGCGGCGGACGGCGGCCGGTAGCCGAGGCTTGAGTTGGGTGATTCTCTGTTCACTCACTAACACCATCCTGCCAGCCTTTGCCGGGGTGCGGGTGGTTGAGACGATTTGCCGGAAATTTCTGGTTGATGTTACGGGGAAGGAACCACGAACAGGCGCGCAGAACTCTGGAGCGTGAGGCCGCCGAATCAATCCCCTGACCGGGTCACCTCCCGGCCGCCCGAGCCTTTGAGGCCGTCACCGGCGCGGCGTCCCGGGACCAGCCTCCTGGCCGTCAAGGTTCGCCGCAGGCGTTACCGACTGGTTCCTCCCGCCGGCCGCTGAGGGAGACGCCATCCAGCCGCGGTGATCAACGCCGCCAAGCGCTGAGGCAGGTCGGCGAGATTGAGATGGCGGCGGACCACGTCGTGGTTGTGATCGATCAGTCGAAGGTCCGGGTCGGCCAGCCAGTCTTTGAGGTCGCCCGGCTGACTGGAGTCGAACCAACGGAATCCGAGGGCCCGGAGCTCGGCTCCGACGGGGTACGGACCGACGGCTACCGGTCGTCGGAAGACGGCCGCCTCTACCGGCGGGTTGCCGAAGCCTTCCCACGTCGACGGGAAGACGACCGCGTCGCTAGCGGCGTAGGCGTGTTCGACGCCGGCGGGACCATCCATCGGAGGGACGGGTCCTTGACGGACGGGAACACGGGATCGGCCAAGGATGCGTTGCAGCTCTTCTCCGTATCCCTCTTCCGGCGGTCCCAGGATCCAGTAGGTGGCGCCGAGCGCTTCTGCCACCGCCAACCCGGCTGGAATCCCTTTTCTGGCGATGGCCCGAGTCGGCTGGAGCACCAAGATCTGTCCGGCCTCCAAACCGAGGTTGCCGCGCGTTCGGGTCCTGTCGCCGGAGGCTGCTCCCAGGTCGAACGCGTTGCGGACCACCGTCGCCCTGATTCCCCGGTCCTCGAGCTCACGGCGGGACAGGTCGTTGATGGTGACGTGGACCCAGGACGGGTCGTCNNCGGGGAGGTGGCGAAGCGAGCCCGATGCCAAGGCAGGTCATGGTGGCGCATGATCGCCGGGCGACCCCGCAAGGCGTTAGCGACGGCTTCGGTAGCTGCCGGGTTGAGAGGTAGCGAGCACAAGTTCTCGACCACCACGATGGCGGCGTCGGCCAAGGCAGTCGACAAGGCGTCGTGGTCCAAGACTTCAGGGCTCCGGCCCGTGAGCCACGAACCGGCGTCGAGGCCGGGGATCCGCACGTCGACCGGTCCGCTGCCGGCGACGGTGCCGACCCGATAGCCGAGGGTGCGCAGCGCGGCCTGCCATTTCGCGGCCTCCACCGACACCCCGTCGGCCCCGCCGAAGCGGAACGAAAGGCTGACGGCTAGGTCGTCCACGGCTGCGCTCGAGGCGCGCCATCAGCGGTAGCTGTCTCACGCCGAGCCGGGCGCATCAGCCCGGCGATCACGGTCGCCACCCCGACCGCCAGGACGATGTCTCCAGCGGAGACCATTTCGCCCAGGGGCGCGATGTGCACCACGTCGGCCAGACCGATCAGGTGGTCCCCGGGCTTCTCCCCGTGGTGTCGAGGTCCAGAGGTAACGCCGGCCGGGACCCCGCGGACGGGCATGCCGCCGTCCAGGGCGACGACCGTCAGGTTCGAAAGAAGCCCGGCCGCGACCAGCACCATTCCGGTCAACTTGATGTTGCGAACCGCGAATCCGAAAAGCAGTAGGAAGCCGGCCACCACCACGACGGCTCCGGCCCAACCGGAAACCCAACGGTCACCGGCGAACTCGCAGAACGCTCCGGCCAGAAGCAGCCTTACTTTGCCCAACGACATCCGCCGTAGATTGGCGAACTTCCCTCCCATTGCCAGGCCGGCGACGCAGCCTAAGACGAGGGCGATCAGGGCGAGCGACATCACCCGCGACGGTACCGGGCTCTCCCGGTTGGGCCGCGGACCGCGCTGATGCCATCATGGTTCGGGTCATGGACGGCAACCACCTCATCCTGCATTCTCCGGTGGGCTTCGTCGTGGCGTTCGGGGCCGGTATCGTCTCCTTCCTTTCTCCTTGCGTGCTGCCCCTGGTGCCTTCGTACCTGTCGATGATGTCCGGCGTCAGCTCCGCCGAGCTGGCTTCCGCGTCCCGGCTCGATCAGCGCCGCCTGTTGCGTTCCACGCTTCTTTTCGTGGCTGGCTTCACCGCGGTGTTCGCCGCCCTCGAGGCCACTGCCTCCGGTCTGGGCCGGACCTTGCAAGCCCATCAACACGTGCTAAATCAGGCGGCTGGAGCCCTGATCATCGTGGCGGGTCTCCTATTCGCCGGCCTGCTCCGGCCCGCCTGGTTGATGCGAGAGAGGCGCGTCCACGTGGCCCCGTCCCGCCTGGGGGAGTGGGCCGCACCCGTCATGGGGATGGCGTTTGCCTTCGGCTGGACGCCGTGCATCGGTCCGGTCCTGGCCGCGGTCCTCGGGCTGGCCAGCGACACCCACACGCTCGGGCGGGGAGAGGCCATGCTGGTCGCCTACTCGCTCGGTTTGGGAGTCCCCTTCGTGGCGGCCGGCGTGGCGTTCGGCCGGCTCACCGGAGTCCTGGCCTTCGCCAAGACCCACGCCCGGGTGATCAACGTCGCTTCGGGGCTGCTCCTGGCCGCTCTGGGGGTCCTTCTCCTGACCGACAACCTGCACTTTCTGTCCACCTGGTTCTCCGACGTTCTCCGGACTCTCGGCCTCGGCGGCCTGTCGACGGTGTGACCGCGGGGCCCCGGATGGAACATCGAGGGGTCCGATAGCTACCGTTGGGGCGGCCGTCATGGACCAAGTCATCCACTTCCGCTCCGCTGTCGCCCTGGCTGGCCGTTTTCCGGTCCTGGCGGGCGCCGACCTCGACGTAGCCAGAGGTGAGATCGTCTTGCTGCAAGGGGCCAACGGCGCCGGCAAGACGAGCCTCCTTCGGGCGTGCGCGGGCCTGCTGAGAGTCGCCGCCGGCGAGGCCTGGGTGCTGGGTGAGAACCTCGTCGCCGACCCGAGGGCGGTGCGCCGCAGGATCGGCCTGTTCGGCCACTCGACTGCCCTTTACGAGGACTTGAACGCCGTCGACAACGTTCGATTTGCGGTGCGGGCGTCGGGTGGCGCGGTCAGCGCTGTCGTTCCTGCCATGGAGCGTCTCGGGCTAACGGGCAGGCTGACCGCCACGTCGGTAGGTGCCCTGTCGGCCGGACAGAGGAGACGAGTGGCCCTGGCCGTCCTCCTGGCTCGCGACCCCGAGTTGTGGCTGCTCGACGAACCCCACGCCGGGCTCGACGCCGAACACCGGGACCTCCTCGACGTCCTCGTCGAAGAAGCGGTGGGCCGCGGCGCGACAGTCGTGCTGGCTTCCCACGAAGCGGACAGGGCCAGGCGCCTGGCCGGACGCATCGTGACCGTCGCCGGGGGCGTGGTCAGCGCCCAGGCTCCGTCTTTGTCCCCGGTCCAACCTGAGGCGACGGCCCATGTGGCGTGACGCCGTCGTGGTCGGCGGCAAGGACCTTCGAGTCGAGATGCACAGCCGCGTAACGACGACCCAAGTCGCTCCGTACGCCATTCTCGTCCTGTTGCTGTTCGGGTTCGCGTTCGATCAAAACCACGCCATACTCAGCCAGGCGGCTCCCGGCCTCTTCTGGATGGCGGTGCTCCTGTGCTCGATGCTCGCCGTGCAGCGCAGCTTCGCCCTCGAGGCCGCCGACGGGGCTCGCGACGGGTTACGGCTGTCGGGACTCGACCCCGCTGGGATATTCCTGGGCAAGGCCGCAGCCGTCGCCCTCCAGTTGGTGATCCTCGAAGTGGTGCTGGGCTTGGGGATCGCTGTGCTGTTCGGGACGACTTTCCACAACCCGGCCCTGCTCGTCCTGAGCGCCGCGGCCGCGACCGTCGGGCTCGCTTCCGCCGGGACGTTGTACGGGATGGTCGCCGCCGGCCTCCGGGTCCGCGAGACGTTGCTGCCGTTGCTCATCCTGCCCGTGGTGGCCCCGGTCCTGCTGGGCGCGACCCAGGCTTGGATGGCTGCTCTCGGGCTGACCACAGCCGACGGCTGGAGGTGGCTGACCCTGCTGGTGAGCTTCGCCGCCATTTACGTGACGTTCGGAGTGCTGTCGTTCTCCGTCCTCGTAGAAGAAGCCTGATGGTCATGGTTCGACGAATGCTCGAGTATCGCGGCACCGGCGACCGCGTCACCCGGATCCTCGGGCTGGTGACCCTGGTCCTCGTGGCCGTGACCGCCTGGCTCGGTCTCGTGGTATCGCCACCGGACAAGGTGCAAGGCCAGCTCGTTCGCCTCATCTACGTACATCCAGCCGCGGCCACGGCCTGCTACGTCGGTTTCGGGCTGTGCGCGTTCGCCAGCCTGGCGTACCTATGGCCGCGGACGCGCAGTCGCCGATGGGACCGCTTGGCGGCCGCGTCGGCGGAGATCGGCGTGGTCTTCTGCATTCTCACGCTGGTTACCGGCTCCATCTGGGGCCGTCCCGCGTGGGGGGTCTGGTGGACGTGGGATGCCCGCTTGACCCTAACGGCGCTGCTCCTTGCTGTGTTTCTCGGTTACCTGGCTCTGCGGCGTACCGGTGGTGACCCCGACTCCCGGGCCAAGCGCTGCGCAGTCGTCGCCGTCGTGTGCGCCCTCCTTGTGCCCGTGGACCACGAGGCCACGACCTGGTGGCAGACGCTGCATCAGGGCAACACCATCCTCCGTCCCAACCCGTTGATCCACGGCTGGCAGCTGCTCACCATGCTCATCTCCTTTGTCACCTACGGGTTCCTGTTCGCATGGCTACTCGTGCATCGTTACCGGGTCGAAGTGCTCGAAGACCGCTTCGAGGACGAGGGCTACGAAGTCGCCATCGCCGAGCGTCGCGCCGAGGGGGGCGTGGTGACGATCGGTCCGAGTCCGGTCCTGTCGGAGTCGTTGTCGGTTTCGACCCAGAAGGCGGGTCAGTCGTGAACGGATATGTGGCGGCCGGATGGGGGGCCACCGTGGTGACCATCGCCCTTTACGCCTTGCGGACCATCCGCCGGGGCCGGGTGCTCGGTCGCCGCCTCCCCGGCTACGAGAAAACGTGGCGCTGACCACGGGCGAGTCGTCCGACCCGGCGTCCACTTCCCGGATAGCGGTTCCACCAGCCCCCCGGGTCGTTCGCCGCCGGGCCTTCTTGGGGTCGCGCCGACGCCAGTTCGTGGCCGGGGTGGTGATCGTCGGTGCCATGGCGTTCCTGATTTTCCAGGGCCTAAGCAACGCGACGGAGTATTTCCTGACCGCGGACCAGGCCGTGGCCCAGCGCGCCCACCTCGGGACCAAGCAGTTCCGGATCGAAGGCACTGTCGAGCAGAACGTCCGACAAGCGGATCACCTGACCGACTTCTCCATCTACGCCAACGGAGCGTCCGTTGCCGTGGTCGATAGCAATGATCCGCCGCAGCTGTTCAGGCCCGGGATACCGGTGGTCCTCGAAGGCCACTGGTCCGGATCGATCTTTTCGAGCGACCTGATCATGGTCAAGCACAGCGCCAGCTACACCGAAGCCCACCCCGACCGGCTCAAGTCTCAACTCCCGACGACCACCACACCTGGTGAGGCGTCGCCGTGAACGCGGCGATCGGCGAAAGCGCGGTGCTTCTGGCCTTCGGGGCCGCAGTCGCCGGTTTCATCACGCTGGTCGTGGGACTCGTTCGCGGACGGGAGAACCTCCTGCGGTCGGGCCGCGTCTACACCTGGGTCGTCCTGCTGGGTGCCGTCGTGGCCACCGCCGCCATGCAGCACGCTCTCATAACCCGCGATTTCAGCATGCAGTACGTGGCCAACAACGACAGCCTGTCCACCCCGCTTCTATTCCGGATCACCGCCATGTGGTCCAACCTGGCCGGGTCGATTCTCCTGTGGGGTCTGGTGCTGGCCGGCTACCTCGCAGCCGTGGCGTACCACTTCCGCAAGCGGGCGACCGACCCCCTCATCGGGTGGGCCCAGGCGGTCGGATACGTGGTGGCCGCATTCTTTTTCGGCCTGATGCTGACCGCGTCGAATCCGTTCACGACCATCAAGGGAACCGTGCCGACGGACGGGCCTGGCCCGGACCCCCTCCTGCAGAACCACATCCTGGTGGCCTTCCATCCACCGCTGCTGTACCTCGGGCTGGTGGGTTTCACGGTTCCCTTCATGTTCGCCTGCGCCGGCTTGATCACGGGCCGCGTAGGAGAAGGGTGGCTGGTCGAGACGCGGCGGTGGACCCTCTTCGCTTGGGGCTTTCTCACAGTCGGCGTGATCCTGGGGGCCTGGTGGAGCTACGAGGTCCTCGGCTGGGGTGGGTACTGGGCGTGGGACCCAGTGGAAAACGCGGCGTTCCTACCGTGGCTCACCGGCACCGCCTTCNNAGGCGGGGTGACCGGCTGCGATCTCCCGGCTCGATCGAGTCGCCTTTGTCACGTGAAGGTGCCCTCCTCGCCAACAACCTTCTGTTTGGCGTGTTCGCGCTCGTCGTGGTGCTCGGTACCGTCTTCCCGCTGATCGCTCAAGCGGTAAACGGAAATCAGATAACGGTCGGTTCGCCTTACTTCGACCGGATGACCATGCCGATCGTGGTGTGCTTGCTGTTCTTGATGGCGGTGGCGCCGGTGCTCCCTTGGCGCAAGGCCTCGACCGAGCTGTTGCGCAAGCGCCTGTTCTGGCCGGCCGCGCTGGCAGTGGCCGTCCTGGTCGGGTGCGTATCGGCCGGGGTGCGGGGCCTGAACCCTCTGCTTGCGTTCGGACTGGCCACCTTTGCCGGCGCGTCCGCGATTCGCCAGCTGATCGTGGTCACTCGTCGGCGGGGCTGGCGCGCCCTGCCCGGCCCATCCGGCGGTGGGATGGTCGTCCACCTCGGCGTCGTGTTGATCGCCGTCGGGTTTGCCGCCAGTCATTCCTTCGCGCACCAGACGAACCTGACGATGCAGCAAGGTCAGACCGAGCGCTTTGACGGGCACTCGTTTACGTACCTGGGCACCAGGGAGGTGGCTACCGCCACTCACACCGGCCTTCAGGCGTTGGTGCGAGTCGACGGCGGCCAGACCTACGGCCCTGCCGTCGAGGACTATCCGTATGCGAGCGAGCCGATCGGAACCCCCTCAGTCAAGAGCACGCCGGAGGAGGACGTGTATCTCACTTTTGCGTCGACTCCGACCAATCCCGGCGGGGCCGCCGTCATTGGGGTGATCATCGAGCCGCTCGTAACGTGGATATGGATCGGTGGCGGCGTGATGCTCGGCGGCTGTGTGCTGTCCGCGTGGCCCGCCAGGTTCCGCCGACGGGGTAACGCCGACGACACCGAGGACGCCGACGGCATCAGGGCTTCAGCCGGCGACAGCGGGGGCGAGCCACCAAGGGCAGGTGGCGAGAGTGGAGCCGTCGACCGTGAGGCCCCATTGCCGGTCGCGTCAGCGAGCTCCGGTCCATGACCGACGGGGCCGCCAGGAACGAGGGCGGCTGGGGCGTGGCCGACGGTGGCGATGGGCGGCCCGGTGACGGCGATCGGCCGCGGCGCTCGCACGTCGTCTTGTGGTCCTCCGTCGGCGCCGCCGTGGTGTTCGCAGTCCTGATCGCGGTGTTGGCTTCATCGAAGTCGGTCGGACAAGGGACCGCCTCGAGCCCGCTCATCGGAAAGCCGGCCCCGGCCATCACAGGGAAAGCCCTGACCGGAGCCGAGCAGGTGTCTCTATCGCAATTCAGAGGCGCATGGGTACTCGTCAACTTTTCGGCCAGCTGGTGCATCCCCTGCCGTCAGGAGACCCCGCAGCTGTTGGCCTTTTCGCGCGACCACCCTTCCAGCGCGGCCGTGGTACTTGGCGTGGCGTACGACCAGAACGACATCGGCAGCCTGCGGGCGTTTCTCGAGTCCAGCGAAGCCACCTGGCCCGTCCTCGATGACAGCCAAGCCGACGTCGACTACGGAGTGATCGGCATTCCCGCGTCCTACCTCGTGGATCCGGAGGGGACGGTCGTGGCCTATTACATCGGGGGCATCACCGCCGTCGAGGTCAACTCTTTCATAGCCAAAGCGGCAGCTGGAGGGTGAATCGGGCCCGACGGTGGTCGCCATGGATCGGCTTGCTGGTGGTGGTCATCGTGGCCTTCACAGTGGGCACCCACCGCAGCTCGCACCCGACCCTTGATTCGCAAGTAATGCACATAGCGGGAGAGGTTCGCTGCCCGGTCTGCGACGGTGAGACCGCAGCTCAGTCGTCGGCCGCGCCCTCGGTGGAGATTCGAGCTCAGATCCGCCAGGAGCTTCAAGCGGGCGACAAGCCCGACCAGATTCTGGCCGGTCTGGTGCAGTCGTATGGCAGCGGGATCCTGGAGAAACCTCAAGCGAGCGGGATAGGACTCGTAGTCTGGGTCNNGAGTTGATGGCTTCCGCCCTGATCCTCGTGTTCGGTCGTTGGCGCAAACGGGTGCCTGGCGCTGGAGCAGGGGTGTACAGCGCGGACGACGGCGATGATCCCGAAATGGCTGAGGTGGGCGCGTCTCGGGTATTCGCCCCACCGACAGAGGCGACTGGTTCGCCCGCCGAGCTCTCGGAGGCGGTGACTGCGCTCTTGGCGCCGGAGGTCGCCGTGGCATCGATCCACTCGTCGACGTCAGCGGGCGTGTTGCCATCTCAGTCGGCGGCCCAGGAATTCCCCTCCGAACCGGGAACCCCGCTGCTGCCGGCGGGAGGCACGTCGAAGCCCGATCCAACGGTCCGACGCTGGCCCCGCCGGGCCCTGGTTGGCGTCGGAGTGTGCCTGATTGCGGGCGGGGCGGGCTGGGCCGTAACGGCGTCCTCTACCGCCCGGCTACCGGGAGAGACCATCACGGGCCAGGCCCTCGGATCCGAATCCGTGGCCCAGGATCTTCAGCGAGCCCAGACGGATGCGGCGAAGGGTGATGCCGTGTCGGCGATCAAGGAGTATCAGACCATCCTCCGCGCTGACCCGACCGAGGTCGACGCCCTGACCGCAGAGGGATGGCTTCTCGTGCAAACCCAACAGCCGAGCCTCCTCCAGCAGGGGATCGGCTTGCTCGGGTCGGCGGAGAATGCCGACCCCGACTACGCCCCGTCCCACCTCTATCGGGGTCTGGCCTTGCTCTACGAAGCCGACTACGCCGACGCCACCCCGGAGTTCCAGTGGTATCTGGCCCACGATCCGGACCCCACGTTGGTAGCTCAAGTACGCCAAGACCTCCAGCAGGCCCAGGCTGGAGCCAAGGCTTCGGCGCCCCGGAGCACCTGATCCAGCGGCGGCTCGCCGGACCCGATGCCGTCGTGGCTTTGACGCGGCCGGGACCCGGACTTGACGGCGCCCCGCCTTTCATAAGGCGGGGGGCGCGTCGCCTTGCCCCCCTGCCGTCAGGCTCCGGAGGCGAACCACGACCTCCGGCAAGGTTCGGGCTGCCAGCTGCACGTCGGCGTCGGTGGTAGACCAGCCCACCGAAAAGCGGAGGCTTCGCTCGCCGTCGACGCCCATGGCTTCGAGTACCGGGGACGGCTCGAGAGACTCAGAGGAGCACGAACTGCCTGAGTGGGCAGCTACTCCCGCCTGGTCCAGCCCGATCAGCACGGGCTCTGCTTCCACGCCGCCAATGCCAAGACACAGTAAGTGCGGCAGTCGCATTCGCTCATCGAGGGGCCCGTAGGCTTCGACGTCAGCGATGGCGAGGGCCGCCGCTCGCAGAGCAGAGACCTGGCGGTTGGCGGCCGCGGCCTCGATGCCGAGGCGGTCGTCCTCGGCCAGCTGAGCCGCGGCGGCCCCGAAGCCGACGGCGGCCGCCACGTCTTCTAGACCCCCCCGGCGCGCTCGCTCCTGGGCGCCACCGACCAGTAGCGGCGGTACCCGTAGGCCCCGCCGGACGAGCAGAGCTCCGATGCCGCGGGGACCGCCCAGCTTGTGGGCAGACAACGACATCAGGTCGGCGCCCAGGTCGTCGAACGCAATGGGCACGTGGCCGGCGGCCGCGGCGGCGTCGATGTGGATGAGCACGCCCCGCTCGCTGCAGGCGGCGACCACGTCGCTCACCGGCTGCATGGTTCCGACTTCGTGGTTGGCCCACTGGCACTGGACCAGTCCCACACCCGGATGGGACATGCTTTCGCGGACACCGTCGACGTCGATGACGCCAGTTCGGTCCACGCCGATGGTCACGATGCTCGAGGCGTACCGTTCGGAGGCCTCGCGGACTGCACTGTGTTCCACGTCGGCCATCACCACGCGTTCACCGCGTCCGGCGTGAAGCGCGCCATAGGCCGCCGCGTTGATCGACTCGGTTGCGCCGGATGTGAAGATCACCTGCCGCGACCGCGTACCCACCAGGGCCGCAACTCGGTCGCGGGCTTCTTCGAGCGCGACGCGGGCCATGCGGCCCTCCGTGTGGACCCGACCCGGGTCCGCGGCGTCGATCCATTCCATCATCGCCTCTAGCGCGACGGGGCGAAGAGGAGACGTAGAAGCGTGGTCCAGATAGGCCCGGCCCATCGTCTGGGCACGGCTCAGACCGCGGGCCAGGCGCTCCCCGGGCGTCCCGGCGCGGCCGCCTCGACCGGGCTCGGTCACCGGCTGTTCAAATGAAGGTGACGCAGGCGTCGTCGCCGAGGGCTCGCGAGGATTCCGTCGGGTTGACGACCTCTCCGTAAAGACCCGACAGCATGCCTCGCACCAGGCCGCGGTCGACGGCGCAAATGACGGGGTGCTGCTTGGCCGTATCGAAGAATGGGCACGAGTCCTTGATCAGGGCGAGTGAACCACCCCGCGCCTCCGCGTGGGCCTCGAACCCGTGGGCCGTCAAGGCGTCGGCGATGGCGTGCAAAGCAACGCGGAACGAACGATGGCCGTCGCCGGGGGACATCTGGCTAGCCAGGCGCCGCCCGTAGTCCTCGCCGACCGTCTCGGCCATGGTCTCGGCGTCGCCGGCAGGAATGCGAGACAGGGCTTCGCCGAGAAGCATTATCAGCAGATCGTCGCCTCGCCGGGGCGCAGTCAAGCCCGTGTCCTGGGCGGACTTGCGATAGCGCTTCGACGGCCTACCGGCTCCGCCTCCTGCCGGGCGAAGGACGTGGACGTCGAGGTACCCGCCCGCCGTCAGCTTGTCGAGGTGATGTCGGGCCACGTTCGAGTGCAGGGCGAACCTGTCGGCCACCTCAGAGGCCGTCACCCCTTGATCGTGCTCCCGTGCGTAGAGGTATATCTGGCGCCGGGTCGGGTCGCCGAAAGCGGACGTGACAGCAGCGACGGCGGCCGAGAACTCGTGGTTGGTGAGCGTATCGTTCGCTGGTGCCGCCATGACGTCGCGGCCGTCCCCCCGCTCCGATGACCCAACCCCGAGGTGGTCAGCTACTGACGCCACGGGGGTATTCTACCTACCGAGGTAGTGGAAATCGCTTCCTCCCCGTCAGCGCATCACGACGCGCACCGAAGAGGGAGTTCTGTTGGCGCTGAGTGAGCATCAGGTGATCGAAGCATTGCGGCCGGTTGCGGACCCAGAATTGCACGTCAGCATCGTGGAGCTGGGCATGATCCGGCGGGTTGACATCCACCGCGGCCGCGTTGCGGTGCGGGTGGCCCTCACTGTCGCCGGTTGCCCCTTGCGGGACGAGATCACCAAGCGGGTACGGGAGGCATTGGTGGGTCTCAAGGGCGTCCGCACCGTAGAGGTGGAGCTGACCGTCATGACTCCCGACGAGCTTCAGGCGGTCCGTTCGAAGATGGCCGCCCGGGGCGGCTCGTCGAGCGATCCCGAAGCCTGGGCGGGCGGGTCCAACCAATCGGGCGCGGCGCACGCGGGGCACTCTCATCAACCGGGACCGTTGGGTCATGAAGCCGGCCGGCCCAACCCGTTCGGCCCGACGAGTCGGACGCGGGTCATTGGCGTCAGCTCGGGCAAAGGCGGCGTCGGCAAATCGTCGGTGACGGTCAACCTGGCCGTCTCGCTGGCCCGGGCCGGCCATGACGTGGCGATCCTTGACGCCGACGTGTACGGCTTCTCGATCCCGGGAATGCTCGGGATCGACACCGAGCCGACCGTGCAGGACAAGAAGATGATCCCGCCAGAGGCCTTCGGCGTGCGTTGCATGTCGATGGGCTTCTTCGTGGATGACGACCAGCCCGTCATCTGGCGGGGGCCGATGCT
>PMHU01000068.1 GCA_003156795.1 Acidimicrobiaceae bacterium | reverse complement strand
TCGATGACGACGTCCTTGTGGAACGCCTGGCGGAACTGGAAGGCCAGCCGTCCCACCCGGACGCACGATTCGGGGTCGTCGCCGTTGACGTGGAAGATCGGGGCCTGGACCATCTTCGCCACGTCTGTCGGGTAGACCGAGGAGCGCGCGTCCTGCTGGGAGGTCGTGAAGCCGACCTGATTGTTGATCACCACATGAACGGTGCCGCCTGTCTCGTAGCCGGGCAGGGCCGACATGTTGAGGGTTTCGGCCACCACCCCCTGACCGGCGAAAGCAGCGTCGCCGTGTATGAGCAAGGCCAGCACCGGGTGGCGATGGGTGCTGTCTTTTTCGACGATCTGGTCCTGAAGGGCCCGGGCCATGCCCTGCACCACCGGGTCCACGGCTTCGAGATGGGACGGGTTCGATGCCAGGATCACGTCGATCGTCTGCCCCGAACGGCCCGTGAACTTGCCCCGGAAACCCTTGTGGTATTTGACGTCCCCGGAGCCCTGCACAGTGCCCGGGTCGATGTTTCCCTCGAACTCCTCGAACAGCTCGCCGTAGCCCTTGCCCACGATGTTGATGAGAACGTTGAGACGACCCCGGTGCGCCATGCCGATCGTGACTTGGGACTCCCCGGCCACTGCCGCGTCGTCGATGATGGCATCGATCAGCGGTATGGCCGACTCGCCCCCTTCGAGACCGAATCGCTTCTGGCCGATGTACTTGGTGTTGAGGAACTGCTCGAGGGCCTCGGCCGCGTTGAGGCGGTCGAGGATCCAGCGCTGTTCCTCCGGTGTCATCTGGGTGGAGACGCCTTCGACGTGCTCCTGGATCCAGTGCTTCTGGTCGGGCTCCTGGATGTACATGTACTCGACGCCTACCGTGCGGCAGTAGGCGTCGCGGAGGACCCCTAGGACGTCGCCGAGGCGCATGCTCTCGTTTCCGGCCAGCCCGTTGGTGAGGAATTCCCGCTCCAAGTCCCACACGCTGAGGCCGTGCGTGGCGGGGTCCAGCTCGGGGTGCATGTGCGGGTCTTTCCAATCGAGAGGGTCCAAGTGGGCGATGAGGTGGCCGCGCACCCGGTACATGTTGATCACGTTGTCCACCTCGATCTGCTTGTGGAGGTGGACCGAGGTGCCCTCGGCCAGGTCGTTGACGTCGCGATGGAAGCGCACGGGTTCGTAGGGAACGCCCATCGCTTTGAAGACCCTCTGGTAAAAGTCGTCCCCGCCGATGAGCAGCTGGTGAACCTTCTGGAGGAACGTCCCCGACTCCGCACCCTGGATGATCCGGTGGTCGTATGTCGAGGTAAGGGTCACCACCTTGGACACACCGAGCTCGGCCAGAACCCTCGGATCGGCCGCTTGCCACTCGGCCGGGTAGTCGATCGTCCCGACGCCGATGATGACCCCCTGGCCGGGCATGAGCCGCGGGACCGATTGCATGGTGCCGAGGGTGCCCGGATTCGTCAGGCTCACCGTCGCTCCAGCCAGGTCGTCGGCCCCGACCTTTCCCGATCGCACCTTTCGGATCAGATCCTCGTACGCGGCCCAGAAGTTCCGGAAGTCGAGCTCGTCTGCCGACTTGATCACGGGCACCAGAAGGGTGCGAGTGCCGTCTGACTTCTCGAGGTCTACGGCGATGCCGAGACCGAGGTGGTCGTGATGAACGACCGACGCCAGCGCCTTCGGATCGCCTTCCGCCGCGGCGACAAAGGTCGAGTTCATGACCGGGACGGCCCTGATGGCCTCGACGACCGCGTAGCCGATGATGTGGGTGAAGCTCACCTTCCCGGCGCTTCCTGTACGGCTGAGCTGATTGTTGAGGATCTTGCGGTTGACCTCGAGCAGGCGGGCCGGAACGACCCTGAAGCTGGTCGCGGTAGGGACGCCAAGGCTGGCGGTCATGTTGGCCACGACGCGTGCAGCTGCACCCCGCAGCGGAGTCTCGACCTCCGCCGCCCTGGCGGCTGTCGCGGCTGGCCCGTTTGCGGCTGGCCCGTTTGCCGCTGGACGATCTGTCAGGGCCACCCCCGGAGACGCCGTAGCGGCCGTCGTAACGGTCTGGGCCGCGGCAGGCGTGGTCGTCGGGGCCGCAGTCGCACCACCTGACCCGGCGTCTAACACGACCGCTCCGTCGGCGCCGGGGTCGACCGCGGCTTCGACGTCACGGTCGGCGAAGCGCAACTCGGGCGTGGCCGGCCGAGCCAGGTTGGCGCCCCCGGGCCGGTAGTTCTCGAAAAACTCCCGCCAGCTGTCACTCACCGACGAAGGGTCCTGGCGGTACTGCTCGTACATGTCGTCGACCAGCCAGGCATTGGCCCCGAACGTGACCGAACTCTCAGGTTGTTCGCTCATAACGAAGCCAGCGTAGGTCGCGAGGCCCCCGATCAGATGGGAGGCCAACCTCCTTTTCTGGTGTTTGGCGCGCCGGGCCCCGCGAAAGGGCCGGGGCGCCGGATACCGGCGAACCGAGCGGGCAGGGCAGACTGAGACCCATGCCGGCCCAGTTCATATTCACCATGCGCGACTTGAGACGCTTCTACCCACCCGACCGGGAAGTGCTGCGTGGGATCAACTTGTCGTTCTATCCGGGCGCCAAGATCGGGGTGATCGGCTCCAACGGATCCGGGAAGTCCTCCCTGCTCAGGATCATGGCCGGAGTCGACGACGGGTTCACGGGTGAAGCCCGGCTCACGGCTGGCTTCACGGTCGGGTTCCTCTCCCAAGAGCCCGAGCTGGATCCTTCTAAGGACGTCGCCGGCAACGTCACCGACGGGGT
>PMHU01000288.1:511-4463 GCA_003156795.1 Acidimicrobiaceae bacterium | reverse complement strand
CGTCCCCGAACGGCACTTATGGGCTAGGCAGGTAGGCGTCTCTGTGGCATTTGGACGAGCGTCTTGGGGCGGTCCTGGCCTCCGAGGAGGGGCGTTGAGCGATACGCCATGCCGGTTCGGAGCGCGGTTTCCAAGCCTCGGCGCGCCTCGACTCCCTGCCTCGGGCACCGGCGTCGGGAGCCCGGCCGCTGCGTCAAGGGCGGCTACGACGTCGCATGCGAGCGCTTTGTGACCCCTCGGCCCGTCGGCTCACTAGGGATACGGTGCCTACGAAGAAGCTGGGAGAGAGACGCATCGGGGAATCAGGTGTCCAGCTATTTCCTGGCAGTCACGTCCACTTCTAGTCTTGGCGAGTGACCGTGGACGGGGAGACGCTGGCGGCCGCGAGGGCTGCCCTTGGTCGGGGGCAGTGGGAGCTTGCTCGGGATGGATTCGCGGCGGCGCTCGCTCTCGGCGAGGATGCTGCAGCCAGGGAGGGCCAGGCTTTCGCGGCGCGGATGCTCGGTCAGCATGACGAATCGTTTGCCGCCTACGAGCGGGCTTACCGGCTGTACCGAGACGTGGATGATGTGTCCGGGGCGGCCCGGGTGGCGACCTGGCTTGGCTACAACCATGAGGCCCTGCGCGGGGACTTTGCGGTTGCGAGCGGCTGGTATGCGCGGGCACATCGGCTGATCGATGATCGACCGCTATCGCTCGAGCATGCGTGGCTCGCGATACGTGAGGCGAGTCGGTTGCTGAGCGGGGGACTCGATCCGGACAGGGGAAGGGAGCTCGCGCAGCTCGCCACTTCTGCTGCCACGGCGGTCGGTGACGTTGAAGTGGAGACGGTTGGCCGCAGCCTTGAGGGCTTGGCGATGGTGGTGACCGGCGACGTTGACGCGGGCCTGCGGCTGCTGGACGAGTCGGCAACCGCACTGATCGCTGGTGACCTGGACACCGTCTTGCCGGCCAGCCTCGCCTGCTGCTTCGTCATCTACGGCTGCGAACATGCCCTTGATCTGGCGCGGGCCGCGCAGTGGTGCCGGGCGATCGAGGAAAGCATTTCCACGCGTCTGCGTTTCGACCAGTTCCTCGGCTTCTGCCGCTGTCACTACGCGGCTGTGATGACTGTCCGCGGAGAGCTCACCGCCGCCGACACTTTGCTCGACGAGGCCGAGCGGGCATTCGCGATCGGCGCGCCGGCCGCGGCGTTCGAGGTGGTCCTTCGTCGGGCGGAAGTCCGGCGTCGGCGGGAGCAGTATGACGACGCGCGGCTGCTGGCGGAGTCGGTGGCGTGGCATCCGGACGCGTTGCGCTGCCTTGCCGCCATCGCCTTGGACAGTGGTGACTTCGACACTGCGGCCGAGCTTGTAGAGCGTCATCTCCGCCGATTGCCTGTACAGGGGCGACTGGCGCGCGTCCCGGGCCTGGCGATCGCTGTGAGTGCGCACGGGCGGGCCGGCCGGCTCGCGGCGATGGACGCCGCCTTCGAGGAGCTCTCTTCGGCGCCACGTGCTGGCGGTATCGGTTCGGTTCTCGACGCCGCGGCAGCTGAGCGAGCGGAGGCCCACGGCGACTTCGACGCCGCCCGACGACTGTGGGAGGACGCGATCGACGGCACCGTCGATCGCGGGATNNTGACCAGCCGGGAACGCGAGGTCCTCGAATTGGTGGCACAGGGCCTCACCGACGACGAGATCGCGGGTCGTCTTGTGCTCAGCCGACACACTGTGCATCGCCACGTCGCCAACGTACGCACCAAGCTCGGCCAACCGTCACGGGCGGCCTCGGTCGCCGAGGCAACCCGTCGCTCCCTGATCTGAGACGTCCTAGCGATGGCCGATTCGGGCCATCGTCGGCAGCTCTTCGAAATGGCCGGAACGGGCGAAGCGGATGCCTCACCGCCTCCCTAGCGTCTTGGGTGTCCGATCCGATAAACCCACAGGAGCGCCGCCATGCCCACTCACCAAGCAACCTCAGTCCCGTCCGACAACGTAGTCGCAGCTATCAAGGAGACCCAACGCAACATCTGGACCAGCGGGGACTACGCGGCGGTGGCGAACCTGACCGACAGCACTCAGCCAGACCATCTCCTCCGGCTGGTGAGCATCGAGCCGGGACAGCGGATCATCGACGTCGCCACCGGATCGGGAAACGTCGCCCTCCGAGCGGCCAAGGCCGGCGCTGAGGTCATCGGGCTGGACTTAACACCTGCCCTACTGGACAAGGCCCAACAACGCGCCGATGACTGGGGCGTGCAGGTGGACTGGCGGGTCGGTGACGCCGAAGCCCTGCCCTATGACAACGACACATTCGACCGAGTGCTCTCCGCGCTCGGCGTCATTTTCGCACCACGTCACACGGTCGCCGCGGGCGAGCTCGTCAGGGTCTGCAAACCCGGTGGTGTCATCGGCCTGGTCAACTGGACACCCGAAGGCCAGGTCGGACAGCTCCTGCAGATCATGAGCCACTATCTGCCCGCGCCGCCAAGCTTCGCCTCCCCGCCAGTCGCCTGGGGCGACGAGTCCCACGTCCGCGAGCTATTCACCCCCTACTCTATCGACGTGGACTTTCATCGCGGCGTCAGCCCGATACAGTTCCCGTCCGCCGAGGACTACGTGTCGTTCATGGAGAGCAATTACGGACCGACCATCTCGGCGCGCGCACGACTGCTCGCCGAAGGCCAATGGGAGACCTGCCGCGCCGAGATCATCGACCTGATGAAGCGACTCAACATCGCCACCGACGGCACCATGCACGTCGACGCCGAATATCTCGTCGTCATCGCCACCAAGAACCGATAGCCACTCGTATTCGTCCCAGGCTCCGACCCCCCGGCCGAAACGACCTTTGTCGCAGTTAATGCTGCGGCGCTGCTCCCGCCTCGGGGCGCCCCCACCCTTAAAGAACGCATATGAGCACTGGAGCCACACCCTAAGTGACAGTGACTTCGGCGAACTTGCACGACGAACGCTCAGAACTGCAGACGACCAGCGAAAGGCTCTGAGGCCGAAGGCCTTCGACCCGCTGCTCGGACTGTGCAAGAGGCGCGCCAATAACCCGACGGGCCCTCCCGAGCAAACCTATCCCCGAGCGCCGGCTGAGAGGCGCCCGTTTCAGGGTTTGGTCGGTGTCAGGTCGGCGATCCGGGGGTCCCTGCGCTCTCCGCTTGGAGATCGGCTAGGAGGTCGTCGAGCTTGTTCCAACTTGCCTGTGCACCCTCCTTTTCTTGGAAGTGATCGCCTAGGTTGTCGGGGGTCTTGAAGTCCATGAGGTCGGTCATGGTCGTGATCCCGCTCTTCTCGGCGAGGGTCACGGTCTCGATTGCCTCGTCATCTGGCCACCCCTCGAACAGCCAGGTGCACACGATTCGCGTGGGCCGCTCGATCTCGAGGAACTGCCCGCGAAATGAGCACTCCACGCCTCCCGGGGCGTACCACGCGTATTGTCACGGTGCGATCCGGTGGGGCAGCCGTCGGCATCGTGGGTCCGGATGGGCTCGCGGAGCTTTCCGGCCGGTTCGTGGAGTGCGCCCAGGAGAAGGGCCTCACGCCATCGTTCGATGTGAATGTTGTTACCGAGCTCGGGACCCTGTTGCAACATTTCATCGACGAAGGCAGGGGGCTGCGTCCATCGACAGATCCATAACGGGCGGCCCGGAGGAGGATCGACCCGATCCAGGCGTCCAGAGTACGCGGGTTAACTGGCGACCTGTAGAGGGCGCATTTGCGGGTACGCAGACCCTGATCCTACGCGGCGTCCTCAAGATCACGCGTGGCGTATCCCCGAAGGTCGTCACGCTCGGGGAACTGGCGCGTCAGCTAACGCCGGAACTGGGCCTCCATTAGCGACGGCGGACTGGTCCTGTCCGGTAGTTTCTATTCCCAGAGAGTGGCCAGCCAAAGACGTGGCATTCGCTCCTTGCCCGAGGTGCAGACAAGACATGCCTGAGTTCCCTGCGATTACTCAC
>PMHU01000288.1:0-482 GCA_003156795.1 Acidimicrobiaceae bacterium | reverse complement strand
TTAAAGGCATGGGAAATCCGTCTTAACGAACTCGGCATCCCCAACGGTGGCATCGTGGACACGCCTCACTACTCGGCATTGTCGTTTCGAGATCCCGACAACATCGCACTTGAGTTCTTCGCACCCCGGGGCTAAGACCGGCGAATTATCCGACTGCTTATAGGCCATCCCATACCGCCGGGTGGTGGGCACCCCGAAGTCCGAGAACGTCGTCGCTGCGTGCTTCGTCAATCTCCCTCGAATGTCCAGTTTGGGAGCAGCCCTAAGTAGTCGGAGCAATCGAGCCATGCGATAACGCACCCCTTCCCCGTCAGCTGCACCGAGTTATCCCCGGTGCTCTGCGACCACTTCGCATGTCAGGGCGGATCAGCACCGCTGCGTTCGAGGTGAGAGTTCGCGGGCCACGGGGCGACAAGCTGACGCCCACAGGTGGAACGAATTGGCCTGTCGAACCGTCCCGGTGTCCGTGGCCATGTAAAAGT
>PMHU01000280.1 GCA_003156795.1 Acidimicrobiaceae bacterium | reverse complement strand
CAAACGTCAAGGTGACCACGCCCAGCATCAAGCCGCGCACCCGGAGTGCGGGGATGCCGATCACAACCCCTGCCCCCGCCGCCACCAGAGCGGACAGGATGGGCGCGATCGGGACCGGGATGCCCCAGGAGTAGGCAAAGGTGCTCAGGATGTAGGCCGACACGCCCGCGAAGGTGAGCTGAGCCAATGAGACCTGCCCCGTGTACCCGGTGACCACCACCAGCGACAGCGTGATCACCCCGGTGATCATGCTGGTGTAGAGGGCCGCCCGGTCGTTGCCGGTGAAGAAGTAGATGGCGCCGATCCCCACGGCTGTGGCGACCACGGCGGTGGGCAGGCGCCAGTGCGGGCGCGNNGGGAAGCCGGGGTGGACACCGTTGACGTAGACGGAGAGCGACTCGAGTGCGCCGATGCCGAGCCCGGCCGTAATGGCCCAGCCCAGGGAGTGGAAGCGCCCCACGACGGCCGCAGCCAGGGCCGGCACGATGAACAGCGTGTAGGTGCCCGGCACGAGCGGCACCAGTGGAGCGATGAGGACGCCGGCGATACCGCACACCACGAAGCTGATGATCCAGTTGATCAGCGCGATCCGGTCTGGCGAAAGCCCGCTCACGAGCGCGCCCACCTCGGTCTCGGCCGACGCCCGGGTGGCCAGGCCGAAGCGGGTGAATCGGAAGAGGAGGGTCAGCACGATGCCGAGCCCGATGATGGTGGCCGCCAGCAGCAGCCGGTCCTCGGAGACGTTGACGCCCAGGAAGCTGACGTGGTTCTGGGGAAAGATCGGGTTGACCTCAATCACCTCGGTGCCGACCTGGTAGGTCACGATGGCGGTCATCAGACCCATGAGCCCGATGGAGGCGACTGCCTTTACCACGGGCCGGTGGTTGCGCAACGGGCGGAAGACNNGCGCCCATGACCGCCTGGATGGCCAGCGTGATGAGCAGCGCCGGCCAGAAGCCGAGGCTCGTCCCGATGGTGATGGTCGGGTTCAGGCCGGGTATGGGCTGGAGCAACTGCCCGTTGCGCAGCAGCGAGTAGGTATACGCCGCGTACAGCGCTTGGGCGCCGGTGGCGAAGTTGAGCACCCCAGAGGCACGGTAGGTGACGACGAGCGCCACGGCCAAGGCGGCGAACACGCCACCGTTGCCGAGACCGAGCAGGAAGAACTCGCCGTAGGTGCTCACCCGGCCCGGCCTCGCCGGCTCAACGGACTCTGCCGCCGACCACGGGACTCCCCCCGGAGTAGTTCACGCATTTAGGATACTCTAATCCGGCACCTACTGCACCCGGAAAAGCCCACCCACGGAACCGGTAGGCGTCAGCGCCAAGCCAGCGTGAGGTCCTTCACGTGTCGGAGCCCGGGTGGGTATTCGAGATGCTCGTGGCCTGCTTTGAGCCAGTAGTCAGGTATGCGTCGGTGCCATTCGGTCAACGTGACCCGCAGCTCTCTCCGGGCGAGGTGTGAGCCCAGGCAACGATGCACTCCACCGCCGAATGCGATGTGGCGATTGGAGACACGGTCGAAGAGCACATCGAACGGCGCCGGACACTGGTTTGGGTCGACGTTGGCGGCGCCGTACATGACGATGACGGCGGTTCCCTGCTTGATCGGGCAGCCATTGGGCAGTTCGGTGTCCTCCGTTGCGACACGCGGGACACCGAAGGGCACTGGAGACTCCCAGCGAAGCAGCTCTTCGACCGCGTTGGCGACGCAAANNACGCAATCGGGGTCCTCTGCAATGTGGCGGCGATGTTCGGGATGGTTGGCCAGGAAGGCGTACATGCAGGTGAGTGAATCACTCACCGTGTCGAGTCCCGCGATGAGCATGAGGTAGCAGATATCGACGACATCGTCCCGAGACAGTCGCTCACCCTCAACCTCGGACACGACGAACTTCGACATCACGTCATCGGCCGGTTTTCTCATCCGCTCATCGGCGAGGGCGCCAAAGTATTCGTAGATCTCTCGGCCGGTCCCGGCCATGACCGCTGTCCGCTTCTCGGGATCGACGAGAGCGTCCGGGTCGATCTTCTCCGGGTGCAGGATTCCGTCANNCAGGAACATACGGAGCTCTTCTTCGGGAAGACCCATCAAGCCGAGGAACACCGAGCTCGGGAAGACCTCGGCAAAGTCCTCCGTGAAGTTGCATTCCCCTGCATCGATGAATCCGTCGATCAGGGCACTGACCCGCCGGGTGATGTCCTCCTCCTGCTCGTCCATGCGTTTTGGAGAAAACAGAGGATCGAGCAGCCTGCGGTACTTCGAGTGCAGCGGCGGATCGACGTTGAGCGGGATCAACGGTCGTACGTTGCCCAAACCCATTTCGACCCGGGAAGAGAAGAGTTCATGGTGACGGAGCACATGCTCGGTCAACGCACGGTCGAAGGTCAGCACGACACCTTCGGCTGGCTCAACGAGGCCGGGGCCGTCAATCACCGCCTTGTAGTTCGCCTGAGGCGACGACAGGTCGAGCATCGCCGCCATGACCTCGGCCCCTGCCGATTCCGGTCCGGCCGCGACGTCATCAACCATCAGTGATCCGACCCTCTCTCTTTCCCCCCTTTGAACCGAACCGGCTATGGCCGGCCTGAGACTCTGAGTCACTCGCGACCCCCGTTGATTGTGGCAGATTCTGTCAATCCGGTCCAGGCGTAGGTCAGTNNCCCCAGGTCGAAGTAGTCACGCCACTGAACGATTCGACCATCTCTCACCTCGAACGTGCCCATGACCGGCACCGGGGCCATCACTCCGTTGGCCGTCACCTCGTCGACCCGCTCCGTGAGCACTGTGTCTCCGTCCTCCGCGAGGTTCCGAATACGGAACGAGATCGGGTCGAACATGTCGAACTGGAACTTCACCGCAGCGAGCGACGCTTCCCGGCCTACGGCAGGTTCAGAGCCGACGTTGTGGTAAACGACCTTCGGATCGAGGAGGGATCCGACCGTGCCGAGATCCTTCCGGTCGATTGCCGCACAGAAGTCTCTGACCACATCCCCAGACGTCGCCATTGGTCTCCTCTCGCCCATGAACTACAGGTAATCAGGATACTCAAACCTTCTAGAATGTCAATCTCTGCCAATTCTCCATCGGTTGCTGGAGTCGACAGGAAGAGGTGTTGGCGCGGGTCGTCGGCCTGGGCGACGAGCACTGAAGAGGCTCAAGCCTGGACCGCAGAGCGTTCGAAAAGAAAACCGCGACGTGCGCGACAATCGTCGTCGTGACGAATGTCGAAGAGTCTGGTTGGGGCAAACGACGTAGCCTGCTCCAGGCGAAGTATGAGCGGATCGCCTGGGGCCTCTTTGCCAAAAGAGGATTCAGAGAGGTCACGGTTGACGAGATTGCTGAAGCAGCCGGAGTATCGGCGCGGACGCTGTTCCGTTACTTCCCTTCGAAAGATGAGTTTCTTCTCGGCTTCCCTCGCCGGGGACTCCAGGAGCTGGTCGCGCTGATCGGCTGCCTCGAGCCGAGCGCGAATCCCCTACAGAGTGTTTGGAAGCTCGTCCGCGANNTAGCACCCCGGATGTCCGGTTGCTCACGCTCTGGCGTCGCGGCGCCGCCGACGCTCCAGAGATCCATGCCCGCGTTCGCGGGGAGCGAGTGCACGAGCTCACCGCGGCAATCACCGACTATTGCGCGAAATCGATGGGAATGATCGGCTCGGATGATCCCACCCCACGTATCCTCGCCGGCTTGGTGGTGGGAGTGGAAATGGCGGTCATCGAGCTGTGGGGCCGGTCGGAGTTCAATCTCCCCGAAATCCTCGAGGCGGCAGAGGCCACGGTCCCTGACCTGACCCACAAGAAACGAGTCAGGCGCTCGTAATCAGCCGAGCAGACGAAAGGCACTTGCCAGGCCCGCCCCTCCAGGCATACATTGTCAGAAAGTGACGATTCTTCCGGTGGGAGGGTCGCTGTTCCGGGGGGCCCGGCATGTTNNCCGATGACGTCCAGCTGATTTCAGTCGACGATCACGTGATTGAGCACGAACGGGTGTGGCTCGATCGCCTGCCTGCCAAGTACCTCGAGGCCGGACCCCACATCGTCGCGGTAGGCGCCAAGCAGGTGTGGAAGTTCGAGGACAGGATCATCCCCACCATCGGGCTCAACGCCGTGGCGGGCAAGGACCCCAAGGACTTCGGCGTCGACCCGGTGAGCTTCGACGAGATGCTGTCGGGTTGCTACGACGTCACCGCCCGTCTGGCCGACATGGACACCGACGGGGTCCATGCCCAGATGTGCTTCCCGTCCTTTCCGGGCTTTGCCGGCGGCACGCTGTTCGCGGCGGAGGACAAGGACCTCGCCACCGCCTGCGTCGTCGCCTGGAACGACTTCATCCTCGACGAGTG
>PMHU01000326.1 GCA_003156795.1 Acidimicrobiaceae bacterium | reverse complement strand
CGCCGCCCCCGCCACCGCCGCCCACCAACGTGAACGTGACGACCTTCCCGCCAGGCACGGTGAGGGTGTGGCTGCCAGGCGAGAACGGCCCGACGGTCGTGGGGCTACTAGCAGCCATCGCCGCGGTCGGAAGCACGATGCTCTCCAGCCCGGAAAATGCCACAACTGCGCCACCGACGGCCCCGACCTTGAGCAGGGCGCGGCGGGACATCCCGGCCGGGGCTAGGAGCAGACCGGATTCGACCAGTTCGGCGACTATCTCATTGATGCGCTCGTCACGCAGGTCCGGCCACGTCCCGTCTCCGGCGGCGGCCCACAGCAGCGCCACGTCGCCGTCGAGGGCGTGCGCCTGGTTGGTCGTCGTGCTGAGAACGACGTAGTCGTCGTCGAACTTGCGACTGACAACGGCTGGATTCCGCTCGGGCAGCGAGCGCGATCGAGACACGGTCACCGTACCCTCCAGCCGTCCGGAGAGACCAAGGACATGCCGATCAGCGTAACAGGTGCCCTTCGCGCCCTAGCGCGACCGGAACGCCATGTTAGTCGTCGTCGTGCTTGGAGAAAGCCGGCCGTTACGAGCCGCTTATTCCGATACCCATGAAAGTAGCGGAGCCCCCGGTGCCGGGCGAGCCATTGGCTCCTGCCCCCCCGGAGCCTCCGGATGCCGGCGAGGAGCTGGCGGTGGCCAGAGTCACGGTGATGGTTGCGGTCCCATAGCTGTAGTTGGACCCGGCGCCACCAGCACCTGCCGCTCCGTTGGTTCCGCCACCCCCACCGCCGCCGGCGGCACCCCCTCCGCCACCCCCGCCTCCGTCGCCAGTGGGTGCCGCGCCGGCGCCGCCCGCGCCGCCGGCGCCGCCGTTGTTGTTCGCAGCCACGTATGAGGACGCGCCCGTCCCGCTGCTGCTCGTACCGGTTCCTTCGGTGCCGGCCGTGCTGCCAGCCACACCACTGGCCGTCGTCGTGCCACCGCCACCGGATGCGCCCGTGCCGCCGCCCCCGTTGTTGCTGTTACCCGAGGCCTGGCTCAAGGCGCCACTGCCGCCATTTGGCGCCGTACCCGACCCACTCCCTCCGCCGCCACCGCCTCCCCCGGCGACGAGGGTCGGCACACCCGTCGACCCCGACTGGTAGAGCACGGTGCCGCCCCCGCCCGCACCGCCGCCTGCGCCGAATAGAAAGATCAAAGTTCCGGCCGCACCACCAGTTCCGCCCGCGCCATAGCCGGCTCCGCCCGCCGCCGGGGCGCCCCCACCGTTGATGCCTCCGGCGCCCGCGGCGCCGACGAGGACGACAAAGGTGACCGTACCCGCGTTGGTATTCGTGAACGACCCGGTCACCACCCCGCCCGCACCGCCGTTGCCGCCTGTATCGCCGGCGACTCCCCCGCCGCCCCCGGCTCCCCCTCCCACCAAGGTGAATGTCACTGTGGTGTGTCCAGGCACCGTGAGGGAGTGCGATCCCGGGGAAAACGGTCCCACCGTCACGGGCGTACTGGCGGCCATGGCCGCCGTCGGGAGCAGGATCGTTTCCAGTCCGGAGAGCGCGACCACGGCTCCCCCCGCGGCGCCACCCTTTAGCAACGAACGGCGGGACAAACCGGTCGGGGCAACGAGCAGTCCGAGGTCGACGAGCTCGCCGACGATCTGGTCGACCCGCTCGTCGGGCAACCCGGGCCACGTCCCGTCTCCGGCCGCAGCCCAAACCCGCGCCACGTCACCGTCAAGCGCGTGCGCCCTATCGGTCGTCGGGTCGAGCACGACGTACTCGTTACCGAACTGGCGGCTGACTGCAGCCGGGTTGCGCTCGGGCAACGGGCCCGACCTCGACCTCATAACCGCCCCCAGTGGGTCATACGACCAAAGGGCATACCGGCACCCTAACAGCGGCCACACCATGAGAGCGAGGGGCCTCGGTGCAGACGATTTCCCGTCCGCTGACGACGGCGGCCCTGGTCAGAGGCCCTGTACCAGGACGGTTCGCCCCAAGGGGCGGACTGCTAAATTCGCCGGCGCATGAGATGCACGTCTGCATTTACGAGCGCGCCGACGCGGGCCGGGATGGATTTGTGGAGTTAATCGACTATGTCCGCATCGTGCGGCGGCGGTGGGCGACGATATTTCTGGTCATGATCGCGTGCGTCGGAGGCGCCGCCATCGCCACCGAGTTGACGACTCCCAAGTACGAGGCGACGACGCAGCTCGTCGTCAACGGCTCGTCGACCGTCAGTCCTATCGACGAGGTCACGACGCGACAGCTGGCCGAAGAACGGGCCGTAGCGTTTGCGCAGATCGCCGGCACCAGCCCGGCCGTTCAGGCCGCGCTGAAGCAGGCCCAAGCGTCGGAAGGTCCCTTCAGCAAAAGCGGGTCCCCTTCGGTTTCTGCCTCCGCTAACGGTACGAGCCCCTTCATCAACATCACCGTGACCGACTCCGATGCCCGGCGGGCCCAAGCCGTCGCGAACGCCTTCGTGACGGTGCTCCCGCAAGTGCTGCAGCAGCTCGATCAACCCATCGGGCCCAACGAGATCGAGGTGCTGACCAACGCCAGTTACCCGACGACACAGTCATCACCCCGGCCCTCCCGCAACTTGCTCATCGGCTTCGCGCTCGGGATCGTTTTGGGCGGAGGAGCGGCGTTGGTCCGAGAATCTCTGGACCGGAGGCTCAAGGATTCCGACGACGTCGAAAATGCGACCGGGATGACCGTGCTCGGCGTGGTGCCCTACGAGTTGCCACGCGAGCCCATCCCGGCGGCGACCCATCCCATGTCGGTGCGGGCCGAGGCGTATAGGAAGGTGCGCACCAACCTCAACTTCGCCAATGCGACGAGGGCACCGAAGTCCATCGTCGTCACCAGCTCCACCTCATCGGAGGGCAAGACATCGGTCGCCGTCAACCTGGCGATCGCCTGCGCTCGCGCCGGCCAGCGGGTCGCCCTCGTCGACGCTGACCTGCGCCGACCGATGGTCCACGTCTTCCTCCAGATCCCTGACAACAAAGGCCTGGTCGACGTCATCGCCGGCACCGCCGACCTCTCAGATGCGATCCAGTTCGTGCAGAAGGGCCGTATTGCGGTGCTGGTGGCGGGTCCGGTGCCGGCCAATCCGAGCGAGTTGATCGGCTCGGCGACCATGCTCGACGTGATCAGACGGTTGGAGCACGAATGCGACATAGTCATCATTGACACTCCGCCGGTCCTTCCGGTGGCCGACGGCCTGCTTCTCAGCGTCAACGTCGACGCCGTCGTGATCGTGACCCGCCTGGGTGAGACCACGCGCGACCGGCTTCGTCGTACCAAGGAAGCCCTGGACAACGTTCACGCCAACGTCGTAGGCGTCGTTCCGAACGGAGCCGTTCAGCGTGAGGACAGCGCCTACGCCTACGAGTACCGAACCCGCTCGCGCCGGAAGAGCGTGACGAGCCCCTACGCGCCGCGGGATCCGCAAGTCGAGCCGCGTCCGAAGGACTTTCGCCCGGCCAAGCGCACGACGACCGAGTATCGCGATCCGCCCGCGTCGCCGAGCGCAGCAGCCAACGGTCGCAGCGGCGACAAATCCGCAGCGCGAGGCAAGCATTTCCGGGGCCCCAACGGAGACCGAGCGGACCAGGCAACGGAAGTGCCGGCCCGGTAGCCGGGCCTATCAAGCCCTAACGGGTGAACGCCCACGAATGCGTCTGCACCTCGTCCGGTCCCGGCACCCAGGACGCCTGAGATCCATGTACCGGCCGCCAACCTGGGATGGGAGCGACGCTGACGTCGACGGTCGAAGGGTTGGCCAGCGGTTGAAGCCTGATGGTGTCGCGATAGACAGAGCCGGCGGCAATGTCGCCATCCAGCTCGACCTGGATGGAGACCGTCGACATGGCGGGCACCGTGACGTAAGCGCTGTAGGCGAGGAGGCCCACTTCGGGTATCCCAGCGGCGAAAGCCATTGTCCGGCCGTCGGATGTCGCGCCCGTCAGGGCGAGAGGGCTGTACACGGAGAGCCACGTGTAGTTGGTCCCGGGCGGGAGCCCGCTCCCGGGATAGCTGCCTATGACGTAGGACGGAAGCCCCGAGGAGGGGGCATCGTTGGCGAGGGCGATGGTGACGTCGTCTTCGACGTGCCCGTCGGCCGGGTCGTAAGTCATCCGGTCGGACAGGCGTTCATGCAGATAGCCGTCGATCTTGTTGTTGCCGGAGTTCGAGACGGTCACGGCAAGGACGTCGCTCGTCTTTCCAGGCTGCGGGAAGGCGCCCTGCAGTCCCAGCCGACTGAGAAGCGGCTGGTCGGACGGGTGCTGGGTCCAAAACAGCAAGCGCCCTTGGCGGACCTCGGGATCCAACGCCGCGGCCAGGTCCTTGGGAGCAGGCAGCGAGCCGGACGCGAGCTTGGCGAAGGCGACCGACAAAGCCTCCTGCAAGAGGTCGTGCCGTGCGTCCTCGGCCGGGTTGGACGACGCGGTCAGGTACTGCCCCCGCAACAGGACCTCAGCGGCGTTGGCTGACGTGAGCTGGCTCGCGAAGCCTGACACCGAGATCGGCCCGGTGAACTGCAGCAGCGCGGCCAAGGCGTACGGATCGAGCGCCAGGACGCCATCGATGTGGTCCCCGCCCAGTTGCGGGTACAGCTGGGCGATTACGTCCTCGACGGTCGGAAAGTCCGGTGAGTAGGTGACGTCCTCGAAGTTGTCCTGGGGGAGGAAGTTGCTGTAGCGGTACAGGTAGTCGGCGGGGCCCTCAAGCTTCGGGGAACGCTGCGAGGCCGCCGCCACCAGTTGGGTGACAGGTCCGGAGCGGGCAAGCGTCACCCGGCCCTGGTCTACGGTCAGCTCGGCGAAAGCGCCTATGAAGCCGTCGAGCCCTCGGGACTCCGACGGGGTCATGAAAGCGACGAAGTAGTGCCGGACCCCGGACCCGCCGAGCAACGACGGTGCGTCCTTGACCGCCAAGCTGGCCAAGTCCGCCGACCTTCTGGCCTTGGCCAGCTCCGAACCGAAGCGACCCAGCGGGTCGGCGATCGGAGATACCAGCCACGCGGACCGGCTTCGGGCGATCAAGGCCTGAGTCGTCGCTATCTGAGCGTCGAGGGCTTCGACCGGCCGACTCAGGGCCTGGATCGAAGTCAGGTCTATTCGTCCGTCATGGTAGGCCAGGTCGTGGAAGTTGATCGACCCCGCTTCGGTGGCAGCCGCCGCGGTCAAGTCTCGCCCGGCACGGGTGACTTCGATCATCGCTCGCCGTTGCTGAGCGACGACCGGCACCAGCGCACCACCGGCGGTCCACCAGGAGGAGGTCCGACGACGGGCCGTGGCCAGGTCGGCCGAGGCCACTTCGAGGTCGGTCACGGCGCCCGGGGCGTCATCGGTGTCGACCTCGTCGAGGGCCGCCCGGGCCGCGGTCGTCCCTCTGTCGACCGCGTCTTTCGAAGTCAGCCCCGTCACGGCCACAGGAATGGAGAAGACGACCGCCAGACCCGACAGTGCGACCGCAGAGCGGACCACCCACCGGCGATGAGGGACACTGAGCCCGGTCCAGGCCGAAATCAGTACCAACGCGACGACCAATCCGGCCACGAGAGCGGTCAGCCCGTGAAAAACGGCGGGAGGCCACCGCAACAGGACCTGAATCGCCATGGCACCCGTCAAGCATCCGAGCCATCCATTTCGACGGCGGGGGATCACGGCGACGAACGCCAGGACCAGCGCCGCCCCGGCCGGCACGAGCAGCCAGCTCCGGCTCAACAGCACCCCCACCGTCGTCATCACCAGCAGGCTGGCTCGATCGGCCCGGGCCGCGGCCCAGGCCACGAGCGCTCCGAGGAGGGCGCCGTAGACCCTGTCCAGGGTCGAGGACGCGGTGGGGTGGCATCCGGCCGTGGCGGAACCCACAGCGGCGGCGACTACGAGGGCGGCGACGATCACCCACGACCGGAGCCCGGCCGATCTCTTCCCTCGACTGTAAGGCGCGAAATGCCGTCCTCCGGCAGCCGCGTCGCCAGCCGTGCTGTTACCCGCCAAGACCAGTGGAATCTACCTGAAACCCGGGGCCGCGACCCCGGGCCCGACTGGGTGCCTAAGCCCCTTGACGACGCTTGCGGCTGGCCAGCACGACCATCCCGCCGACCGCTACCGCCGCCGCTCCGGCCGAAGAGGTCAAAGCCACGTCGGTACCGGTGAAGGCCAGGCTGCCCGACGACACCGCCGGGACGGCCGCCTTCGTCGGCACGTTCGTCGGGTCGTGAAAGGCCAACGTGACCGTCTTAGGCGTCGGCTTCGGTCCGTAGGCCCACGCCGGCCCGACCGTGCTCACGGCCAACCCGGCAAAAGCCGAGATGCCAATCGCGCTTCCCACCATGAATTTTCTGATCTGCCCCATAGTTATTTTGTCTCCTTCTGGGGTGAATTTTAGCGGTCCTCGAACCCCAACGGAAGCACCCGGGTAAAACCCGCAATCCACGTCTTTCGACGATCCGAACCCGCTACCAGCCCGTGATCGTCTACGCGCCCGCACGCCGGAAGGTCCACGCGTGGGTCTGCACTTCGTCGGACCCGGCCGTCCAAGGGCCGTCCGTCTTTCTGGCGCGCCACCCGGCAGTCGGCGAGACGGACACATCGACGGTCTGAGGGTTGGCGAGGGGCTGAAGGCGAACCGTCGCCCGATAGGTTGGTCCGGCCGCCACGTACCCGTCGAAGGACAGGTGCAGGGTGTCGGTCGTCATGGACGGGATTTGGAGAAAGATGCTGTAGGCGGTCACGCCCAACTCCGCGACCCCCTTTTCGAAGGGGAGGACCTGGCCCCGCAGAGTCGCATAGGTAAGGTCGAAGGGGCTGTAGACCGACAGCCACATGTAGTTGGTGCCCAAGGGCAGGTCACCGCCCCCGGGGCTGCCGATCAGGTAGATCGGCAGTCCGGAGCGTGGAGCCTGGTTGTCGAGGGACAGGGCCACGCTGGCGCTGACGTGGCCGTCGGCCGGGTTGTAGCTGACCTGCTCGGAGACGCTCTCCTCCAGATAGGAGTCGATCTTGTTGTGGGCCGCGTTGGCGACCGTGACAGCAAGCACGTCGCTCGAACGCCCAGGCTGCGGGAATGCGCCTTCCAGGCCGAGCCGGCGCAACAGCGGCTGGACGGCCGGCTGATCGGACCAGAAAAGGAGCCGACCTTGGCGGACTTCGGGGCTGAGGGCAGCCGCCAGCTGGTTGGGTGCAGGCAGGCTCCCCGACAGCAGCCGATGGAAGCCGACGGTGAGGGCCTCCTGCAGAATGCTCTGCCTCGCATCCTGCTGGGTGAGCGCAGGCTCGTCGATGTACTCCTGCCGCAGGAGGACCTCGGCCGCGTTGGAGTACGTCAGCTGCTGCGGAAGGCCCGAGACCGTGATCGGTCCGGTGAACTTCAGGAGGGCGGCCAGCGCGTAGGGATCGAGGGCCATGACACCGTCGATGTGGTCGCCACCGACTTGGGGGTAAAGCTGTGCCACCACATCCTCGACGGTGGGGAAGTCGGGCGAGTACGTGACGTCCTCGAAGAAGCGTTGCGGGGAAAAGGCGCCGTACCGAGCCAGGTACTGGGCCGGGCCGGTCAGGATAGGAGCTGGGGCCGGCGGCAGCACCGACAGCGACGGTGACGGCCCGGACCGGGTGATCTGTATCTTCCCCTGATCGAAGGACAGCTCGGCGTAGGCACCGATCAAGCCGCCCAGCCCTCGCGTTTCGGAAGGGGACATGAACACGACGAGGTAACGCTCGACACCATCGCCGCCCAGCAGCTGCGGACAGTCCTTGACCGCTTCGGCGGCCAGGTCGGCAGCCTGGCGAGCTTTGGCGAGCTGGGCGTCGAGCTTCTCGAAATGGTCGGCGATCGGTGGGACCAGCCACCCCGACTTGGTGACGGAGACGACCGCCTGAGCGGCCGCGATCTGCGAGTCGAGGGCGTCGACGGGCCCGGTGAGAGCTCGCACCGCGGTCAGGTCGACCTGGCCGTGATGGGTGGTCAAGGCGTGGAAGTTGATGGCCCCCGCCTCCCTCGACGCGCTGGCCGCCAGGCGATAGCCGGCCCCGGTGACGTCGACCATGGCCCGGCGCTGCTGAGCGACGACCGGCACCAAGGATCCGCCCCACGCCCACCAGTGGTCCGTCTTGGCGTGGGCACTGGAAAAGTCGGCGGCCGCAATCCTCAAGTCGCTGACCGCGTCGGGGGCGCTGTCCTTGTTGATGTCGGCAAGGGCCGACTTGGCCGCGGCGACGCCGCGGTCGACGGCTCCTTTGGCCAGCAATCCGCTGATCGCGACCGGCGCGCTCACGATCACGGCCACGCCGAGGAGGACCGAGACGCCGCCAACCATCAACCGGCGAAAGCGAGCTCCAAGGGCGCGCCAAGCCGACCCGAGCACCACGACCACGGCCACGGTCGCCGCCAAAGCGCTGAGCCCGTGGAAGCCAAGAGTCGGCAATCGAAGGATGACCTGGGCCACGACGGCGCCGATCACGGCGCCGAGGGGAGGGTACGAACGCTTGGGAAAGCAGGCCGCCAGAGCCAGGACCAGCGCGGCGCCGGCCGGCAGCCACAACCAGCTTCGACTGAAAGCGACCCCGACGGCCGCCGCGACCAGCAAGCTGCCGCGATTGGCGCGGCTGGCCCCCAACGTGACCACCCCAGCCAGGAGCGACGCGTACCCGGCGTCGAGGCCGCTGGACCCGGTCGGATGGCAACCTGCGGTCGCTCCGCCGACCGCCGCGGCCACACAAGTCAGGCCGACGGCGACCTCAAAGATCCGTCGCCGGTGATCCTGGCCGTCCCCGGACCCGGGCTTTGAGGGGTCGGCAGGAGTCGCCGCTCGTCCCGGGCCCGAAGCGTCGCCGTTGCCCTCCAAGGAACGAGAAATCTACCTCACCCACGTCGTGGGTTGGGGTACCGCGTTGCCTCAGGACTCAAACGCTCCAGGCGATCTCCTCGACCGACACCGTCACCTCCGCCAGGCGGTCCGGGTCGGGGCGCACGCCGAGACCCGGGCCGGTCGGTACCCGCAAGCAACCGTCCTCCAACACGAAGGGGGGGGTCAGGTCATGGCGCCAGTACCGCTCCGACGCCGAGGTGTCGCCGGGCAGGCTGAAGTTGGGCAGGGCGGCCAGGGCCACGTTGGCGGCCCGGCCCAACCCGGTCTCGAGCATCCCACCGCACCACACCGGAACGCCCAAGGCGGCGCACACGTCGTGGACCCTCTTGGCTTCGAGGTAGCCGCCGACCCGCCCGGCCTTGACGTTGACGATCGAGCAGGCGCCTCGCTGGATGGCGTCGAACGCGGCGGCCGCCGAAGTAATGGACTCGTCGAGGCACACGGGGGTGCGAATCTGCGCAGCCAGGGCGGCGTGGCCAGCCACGTCCTCCTCGGGCAGCGGCTGTTCGATGAGCAACAGGCCGAAGGGGTCGAGCTGAGCCAGGTGACGGGCGTCCGCCAACGTGTAAGCGGCGTTGGCGTCGACTTGCAACGCGACTTCGTCGCCGAACCTTTCACGCACGGCCCGCACCGGGTCCAGGTCCCAACCAGGCTCGATCTTGAGCTTGATCCGGGCGTAGCCCTGGGCGAGGTAGTGGGCGACTGCGCCGAGGAGTTCGGGGACCGATCCCATGATGCCCACCGAAACCCCCGCCGGCACCGCGTCCCGGACCGCCCCCAGGTAGTGGCCGAACGACTCGCCGCGCCCGGACAGCTCCAGGTCGAGAACCGCCATCTCGACTACCGATTTGGCCATCGGATGGCCTTTGACGGCCTGGAAGGCGGGCCCGACGGCCTCGGCCGTGAGGTCGGTCGTGAGGGCCATCAAGCGGGGCAGGAGGTGGTCGCGCACGACAGCATGGGCCCCGTCGACGTACTCCGACGAGTACAGCGGCTCGCTCATGGCCACGCACTCGCCCCATCCGTCGCCATCTGTACCCCGCAAGCGCACCAGCAGGATGTCGCGGTTGCTTTCCGTGCCGAAAGAGGTGCGGAAGGGTGTTACTAACGGCAGCGCGATCCGGCGCAGCTCCGCCAATTCGATTTTCACCCGACCGGCCTCTCCATCACGTACCAGCCGTCGGTGGTCATGGCCGTGGCCTCGTACCCCGACTGCATGGCCCGACCCATCGTTTGGCGAAGGGCGAGCCGCCACTCCCGGGCCAGTCCCGGTTGCTTCGCCCGCATTGAAACGACATCGGGAGGTACTTGGCACATGAGCACGGCGGGGGCGGACGAGCCGCCCGCTTCCAGGTCGACGACCAACGGGCGGTGCTTGTCGGACACTTCGAGCAGACGGCCGGCCTCTTCGAGCAGACGGACAGGCTCACCAGGAGACGGTCCGGTGCCTCCAGGTTTGCCATCGAGGTCCCACCGGATGAGGCATCGATCGGTCTCGTCGGACCCGTTGAGCTCGTCGACCATCGAACCGTAGAAGTTCGGGTAGTAGGCGACGGCGCGAGCTCCCAGCTTCACCAGGTTGAACCAGCCGTTTCGGCGCACGAGGGGGTCGTAGGTCCACGCGATCCGGCCGATCCCAGCTGCCCGGGCCCAGTCCCGTTGGTGCAGCTTGAGCGCGGTCCCCACCCCGTTCCCCTGGGCCTCGCGGGCCACCCCGGCCACGTGGGAATGCAGCTCAACGACCCCATCATGGCGGCCCAGGAAGGCGACCGCGGCCCCCACCATCCGGCCCTCCAACCAGGCGCCGGCGACGTATCCCCCGGCATGGATGATGGCCTGCAACAAGTTGACCGGCATGGCCACTTGCCCGCCCATGGCACCCCAAATCTCGCCGAAGAGGCCGTCAACCTGGCCGAGTTCGTCGAGGTCTTGGAGGGTGCGAACGCTGACCCGTGCCGTCGGAACGGTCTGACCTGCCACCTGGCCGACGCTCAAGTCGGGCTTTCGGCGCGGATGCGATCGTCGTCGACCGCCGTCACGAGCACGATGGCTAGCTGCTCAAGATCGTCCTGGGCGCCGGACGCCGGCTCCCACGATCCCCCGCTCGAGCAACACCTCGGCGATTTGGACCGCGTTGAGCGCCGCCCCTTTGCGTAGGTTGTCGCCCGATACGAACAGCGTCAGACCCCGCCCGCTCGGGTCGCTGTGGTCGGCCCTGATCCGGCCGACCAGGCAGGCATCCACGCCGGCTGACAGCAGCGGGGTAGGAACGTCCACTACTTCGACGCCCGCCGCGCTTCGCAAAAGGCTCGAGGCCCGCTCAGGGCTCAGCCGATCGCGAAAGGTCAGGTTGAGGGCGAGCGAGTGTCCGGTATAGACGGGCACCCGGACACAGGTGACCGAGACGGCGAGGTCGGCGATGCCGAGTATCTTCCGGCTCTCATTGCGGAACTTGAGCTCCTCGGTGGTCTCGTCCCCGTCGAAGCTACCCGCATGGGGCAACACGTTGAAAGCGATCGGTCCCGGGAAGGTGTTGGCGGGCGGGAACTCGATGCCCGCACCGTCCAATGCCAGAGCAGCCGCCTTGTCCCCGACCGCCCGCATCTGCTCCTCAAGCTCCGCCGTGCCGGGCAGGCCCGCTCCCGAAACCGCCTGGTAGGTCGACGCCACGATCCGTTCGAGCCCGGCTTCGGCGTGCAGCGGGCCCAGCACCGGCATGCATACCATCGTGGTGCAGTTGGGGTTGGCCACGATTCCCATCGGGATGCTGTCCAGGGCGGCCCCGTTGACTTCCGGTACCACGAGAGGGCAGCCCGGGTCCATGCGCCAGGCCGAGGAGTTGTCGATGACGACGGCTCCCGCGGCGGCCACCTTTTCAGCGAACTCCCTCGAAGCTGACGCGCCCATGGAAAAAAGGGCGATGTCCACGCCCCCATGGTCGGCGGTGGCCACGTCCTCGACCGTGACTCCATCGAGAACCCGGCCCGCGGAGCGCGAGCTGGCGAACAGGCGCAGGCCACGATGCGGGAAGCGCCGCGAGTCGAGCACGGTCCGCATGACCGCGCCGACCTGGCCGGTCGCCCCGTAGATCCCCACCGTGGTCATCTATTCGCCTTCCAGCTTGAACGCCCGATGAAGCGCCACCACCGCCTTGTCCACCACGTCCGCACGGACGACGCAAGTGAGCCGTATGGAGGACGTGGAGATCATTTCTATGTTGATGCCCTCGTTGGCCAGCGTCTCGAACATGGTCGCCGACACCCCGGGGTGGGTCTTCATTCCGGCGCCGACGATCGAGACGGTGGCGACGTCCGGGTCGGCCAGCACTTGGTCGGCGCCGATCTCGGACTGCAGGCTGCGGCTCACTTCGTCCGCCGTCGACAGGTCCTCGTGGGGAACCGTAAAAGAGATGTCCGTCGTGCCGGCCAGGGACACGTTCTGCTGGATCATGTCGACGTTGATGGACCGTTCGGCCAAGGCCCGGAAAAGCCTCGCGGCTATGCCGGGGTGGTCGGGAACGCCCGTCACCGTCACTTTTGCCTCGGACGTATCCGAGGTCACGGCCGAAATGATGGCCTGTTCCAATTCGGGGTCTTCCTCCTCGATCCAAGTCCCCGGCTCCCAGGTGAAAGCCGAGCGAACGTGGAGCCGGACCCCGTGATTACGGGCGAACTCCACCGAGCGCATGGCCGGCTTGGGACAGCCGGAAGCGCACAGCTCCAACATCTCTTCGAAGCTGACCCGCTTGAGGCGCCTCGCTTCGGGAACGACTCGCGGGTCGGCGGTGTAGACACCCGACACGTCGGTGTAGATCTCGCACGCGTCGGCGCACAGGGCCTGGGCCAGGGCGACGGCGGTCGTATCGGTGCCTCCGCGGCCAAGGAAGGTCACATCCCGGTTGGTGGAGACACCCTGGGCTCCGCCCACGACCGGGACCCGTCCCTCGGCCAGGGCGCCCCTCACGCGATCGGCCCGCACGTCGACGATCTTGGCCTTGGTGTGGTCGGTGTCGGTGATGATCCCGGCCTGGCTACCCGTGAAGCTGTCGGACGAGATGCCCATGTCGTGCAATGCCATGCACAGGAGGGCCATGGCCTTGCGCTCACCCGCGGTGATCAGCATGTCCATCTCGCGTCCCGGGCGGGTGTCGGATACTTGGCCGGCCAGGTGGAGCAGCTCGTCGGTCTCTTTGCCCATGGCCGACACGGCGACGACAACCTGGTTGCCCCGGCGTACCGTGCGAGCGACGTAGTCGGCCACGGCGCGCATGCGCTCGGCATCGGCAACGGACGTCCCGCCGAACTTCATCACCACCAAGGCCACGGCAAGCCAGGGTACCAGCGGGGCCCAAAGCCGCCCGAGCGCGTTTTCGTGCGGCCCCACCGGGTTGCCGGCGCGCACTAGCTTGGTCGCCCGTGCCTTCCGACAAGAGAGCCCGCCAGGACGCCAACCGCCGGGCCCGCATGGCCGAGCTCCAAATGGCCCAGAAGCGACGCAAGCGCTACACCCGAACGGTTCCGATCATCGTGATCGCGGTGGTGATCGCGGTTGTGCTGGCCATCGTCACCTCAGGCTCCGGCAAGAGCAAGAAGGCTGCGGCCCCGACCACGACCGTTCCTGGGGCGGTGAAGGTCGGAACGGGCCTGGTGGCCCGCTCGGCTCCGGCCATCAGCGCGTCCTGCAAGACTCCCGCGTCCGGCCCGGTGGGCACCGGGGCGGCGCCCGCTTCGGGGCGGGGCGTGTCGATCGTTCCTGCTCCCGCCCACGTGCCGTTCCCGAACCTGGACGGGTCGTCGCCGCGCTACACCGAGTTCTCCTC
>PMHU01000225.1 GCA_003156795.1 Acidimicrobiaceae bacterium | reverse complement strand
GTCGACGTCGAGTTGTAGAAGTGCACGATGGCGTGGTGGGCGCCGGCGATGGCCTCATAGGTGCGCTCGATCAGCTCGGGCCGGCACTGCACGAGTACCTGTATGACCACGTCGTCGGGGATGCGGTCCTCGTCGATGATCTGGCGGATGAACTCGAAGTCCGGTTGCGACGCGGCCGGGAACCCCACTTCGATCTCCTTGAAACCCATTCCGATCAGCGTCTCGAAGAACTTCAGCTTGCGGGGCGGATCCATGGGGTCGATGAGGGCCTGGTTGCCGTCGCGCAAGTCCACGCTGCACCACGTCGGCGCCACGGTCAGCTCGCGACTCGGCCAGGCCCGGCCCGACCCGGATCCGATCAGCTGCCCCAGCTCGAACGGCCGGAACGGCGTGTACCTCTGAAACGGCATATCGCAGGGCGTCGGGTAGGCGTAGGCAGCCATGGGGTTCCTCGCTGTCTGATCGGGTGTGGCAGATCGGGTGGCGGATTTAGGTGTGGCGGAAGTTGTCGGGGCAAAACAAAAACCTCCCGGCCCGAAGGGCGCAGGAGGCTCAGCGAGCACCTTGTGTGGTGCTCGCCTACATGAGAAGGAGGAGGCCGGTGTGGGAGGTCAACGACATTGCAAGCGCGAGGCTACCACCTCATCAAGGTGGCGGGCGAGTGGTTGGTGATCATCTCGCTCGACTCCTCGCGTTCGAACACCGACTGCACCGCCACCCGACCCGGCCCCCACATCCGCAGCCACACCTGGCGGTAGCTGTAGTTGCGGTGGTAGCTCCACTGCATGCCGCCCTGGTTCGGGTATTCGAGGTGGAGCTGCATGCCGACGCTTGGGTCCTTGTACAGGAGCGACGTCGGTTGGATGCAAATGGTCTCGCCGGGCGCCAGGTCTCGCACGAATGAGTTGCCCGGCGAGTGCAGCAGCAGCAGCCCGGGTCCCCCTTCGGCGTGGAAGATGTCCACAAACATTCCGAGCGGGAAGTGCGACTCCTGATCGTCGCCCGTCCCGGTCGTAAACCACACGCCGGGCTGCTGCCAGTCGTAGGCCACGTTGCCCGTGGCGGCCAGAAAGCGGTGCTCCCTGACCCAGACCGCTTGCTGGGGTTGGAGGGGAATGGCCACGATCTCACCGGGCGCATCGTCGGATAGGGCCAGGTGGCCCGGCCCTTGGGCCTGGAGCATCACCAGGGGCAGCCCGGCTCGCACCCGGTTCCAGCCACCCTTCATCGCCATCGGGGACATCTGCACCGAAGGCTCGCACCACAGCACGCTGTGATGAGAGAAGTACACCCACTCCTCGCCGCGCAGGTTGAAGTCCGCCGTCGGGACGTAAGTGCCTTCGATCTGGCACGAGGACTGGCCGAACTGGATGCGGGCCATGTCCTTGATGGCGGGCTGCTCTTGCCAGCCCGAATCGCTCACAGCGGTGCGGACGTCCACCGGAGCGCCGCAGTGCGGGCAGCTCCCGTCGCTCGCGTCGCTGGCCAAACGGCAGAAGCGGCAGGTGTAAGTGTGCGACTCGGTGACGGTCATCCGCTGTGATGGTGCACGTACATCGACTGGATTCCGACCCGGCCCGGGCCGGTCATCTCAGCCAGGTACATGCCGTGTCGCATCAGACCCGTCTTCACGTTCTGCTGGACCGTGTTCATCTGCACCGACGAATCCTTGTAGAGAAATCCGCCTGGCTCGACGAGGATCTTCTCCCCCTCGGCCAGATTGCGTTCGAACACGTTGCCGTACCCGTGCAGAAGCAGGATCCCCTGCTCGCCTGACGTCACGAATCGGTCCAGGTACATGCCCTCGCCGTGCAGCACGTTGGTCATGCCCTTGATCCGCTCGAAGGAGTAGCTGATCGAATGCGAAGCGACCAGGAACGCATGCTCCCGCACGTCCATCTCCATGGTCGGATGAAGGGGAAGCACGACCACCTCACCCGAAGCATCCCTCGAGAAGGCCACGCGTCCCGGTCCGTGAGCCACGGAGATCACCATCGGCATGCCGCCGAGCATCCGCTTCATCCCGCCGCCCATCGACAGCGCGGAAAGCGGCGTGCTCTCGTCCTTCCAGAGCAGCACGTGGTGTTCGAAGAACACCGAGTCGCCGCTCGCCAAGTTGATTTCCGCTACCGGCACCAGTTCGCCTTCGACCTGGCAGGTGCTGCTCGAGAAGCGGAACTCGGTCATGTCCTTGAGTCGGGGCGCCTCCCGCCACCCCGAGTCGCTGACGAGGTTGCGAGCGTCGAGCGGGGCGCCGCACGTGCTACAGCTCTTGGCTTCGGCGTCGTTCTGGGCTTTGCACCACTGGCACTCGATGCGATCCATGGCGCGGACCGTACCAGCGCGGTGGGTGGTCATGCTGCGTGAGTGGGCTTTTGGCCACTGGCGACCGGGCGCAAAACCCGTCGATCGGCCGCGAATCGAGTAGTATGTGCGTTCGCAACGAACGCCTGTTTGCAGCGTCAGAGCACGGGAAATGGCTGTTGAGAACGACCGAACACAGAATCGGTCGGAAATTTCTTGGCAACCATTCGGCGGGTGCCGACGTATAAGGGTGAGAGTTCACCCCAATTCAGTTCTTTCTTACCTGGCCGTACGACAATCGAAGTGACTTGATGGGCGGCTACGACGGAGGTCGATGAGTGGACACCACATGGATGGCTGAGGGCAAGTGCAGGGAGCTGCCGCCTGAGACTTTCTTCCCCAGCGACGGTGTTGGAGTGGAAATCGCCCGCCGGATCTGTGCCGACTGCCCGACCAAGGCGCCCTGCCTTGAATACGCCCTCTACAACCGGATCGAACACGGCGTGTGGGGCGGGGCATCTGAGCGCGAGAGGCGGCGCATCGCCCGCCAGCGCCGCGGCTTCCAGCGCGCCGTCGTCGACTGACCCTCCAATTACCCTGACGCCCTTTACCCTGGCGCCCTGATCAAACCCAGGATTTCAGCTGGGTCCAGCCACGCCGCCCTCGCCCCGGACCTGCTCCTCGCGCGCTTTGAGGAGTGCGTCGAGCTGCGCCGGCGTCAGGGTGATGGAAGGCTCTGCGGCTGGCGCGGCTGCGACCGGAGGTGCAGTGGCAACCGGAGGGGCGGCGAGCGGAGGGGGCGGAGGGGGCGTCGCAGCCGCGTCGCGCGCCGCCTTGGCCTGGCGGTCCCGATCGGCGTCTTCCTCTGCCTCCTGTTGAGCCTTTCGGAACTCCTTGCCGGCCGTTCCCACGTTGCGGGCGATCTTGGGCAGCTGACTCCCGCCCAGCAGCACGACGATGGCGACGACCAGCACGATCAGGGCATCGCCACCCATGAGGTTCGCGATCATGTCGTCAAGCTACTCCTTGTTGTCGCTCGACCGTTGGCCGGCCGAGGTATCCGGTGCCGACCACCCGTCGGGATGACGCCAACTACCGGTGCTACGACGGTCCTCCCGCCTGGTCGGGCCCGCGCTCTCCGATACCGTCGAGCCGGATGACCGACCGCGAGCCGCGCCTACTGCAGTGCGTCGTCAACGTGAGCGAGGGGCGAGACGAAAAGGTCGTGTCCGCCCTGGCCGCGTCGGCCGGTCGGTGCCTCCTGGATGTCCACTCCGACCCCCATCATCACCGTTCGGTTTACACCCTGGCCGGAGCGCCCGACGAGGTCCAGAACGCCACCCGCTCGCTCGCACGCACCGCCCTGGCGTCCATCGACATCCGCGAACACGTGGGAGTCCATCCGAGGATCGGCGCTCTCGACGTGGTCCCGTTCGCCAGCTTGGTAGGCGCTCGGGTCCGCAACGGCTCGCTGGATGTCGCCATCGAGGCTCGAGACGCTTTCGCAGCCTGGGCCGGCCGCGACCTGAACCTGCCGTGCTTCCTGTACGGGCCCGAACGCAACCTCCCTGAGCTCCGCCAGACTGCGTGGTCGTCACTTCGACCCGACACGGGTCCCGATGCTCCTCATCCCACGGCGGGCGCGGCGGCCGTCGGCGCCCGGGAGATTTTGGTCGCCTACAACCTCTGGCTGTCCGAAGCCGACCTGGACCAAGCCCGCCGGGTGGCGGCAGCCCTACGTTCACCGCATTTGAGAACGCTGGGCCTGGCCACCGCGTCCGCCGTGCAAGTTTCGTGCAACCTCATCGCTCCGTGGACGTTCGGCCCCGGGGATGCCTTCGATGCCGTCGCCAGTCGGGTCTCCGTGGACCGGGCCGAACTGGTCGGACTGATACCTCTCGCCGTGCTGGAAGCCGAACCGCCACACCGTTGGGAAGAACTGGGGCTCTCGCCATCAGCAACGATCGAGGCCCGCCTCGAACGGGCGGGCCTCGATGGGGGAAGGTTTGGCGGTCACAACGGCTAGGGCCTAACCAGCTGCCACGGCACCTCGTCGCTCCAGGGCGCGCCTACGGCGAATCTTGCGCCGCTCGCGCTCGCTCAATCCGCCCCAGATCCCGAACTTCTCACCGTTGGCCAGCGCGTACTCCAGACAGTCCTCACGGACCACACATCCGCGGCACACCTCTTTGGCCTCCCGCGTGGATGCCCCCCGCTCGGGGAAGAAGAGATCGGGGTCGACTCCCATGCAGTTGGCCTGGCGCTGCCAACTCCGATCGGGTGCCTGAAAAATAAGTTCCATGAGATCACTCACCGCAACTCCCCTCATTCGATGACACAGTCGGTGATACCACCTAAGTGCCACCAATGTAACTACACACATGTGATCTTTGCCTCTTCGCCACCCGGAATCAAGGGTAAATCCTCGATTTCTTCACCGAGACGTGCTACGCCAAGTCGGCGATGAGAATCGAAGCGGCGCTCGGAGACATCACTTTGGAAGCCGTCGACGCCATCGTGAACGCAGCCAATCCCGCGCTCGCGGGTGGTGGCGGAGTCGACGGGGCGATACACCGCGGCGCCGGTGAGGCCGAACTGCACCGCGCCTGCGCCACCCTCGGGGGATGCCAAACAGGCGACGCCAAGGCGACCCCCGGCTTCGATCTACCGGCGCGCTGGATCATCCATACCGTCGGTCCGATCTGGCGCGGCGGTGGATTCGGAGAAGCGGAACTGCTGGCGTCCTGTTACCGACGGTGCCTCGAGGTCGCCGACGAGGTCGGGGCTCGCAGCCTGGCGTTCCCGGCCATTTCCACCGGCGTATACGGCTATCCGCGGCCTCGAGCGGCCGACGTGGCAGTGGCCACCCTCAAAGAGGCCGAGACGAACGTCGAAGTGGTCCGGCTGCTGGCGTTCGACGCCGCCACCCTCGACCTATACCTCGACCGGCTCGATTGACCGGGCGCGCCGGGCGGATCAGATCAGCCCACGAGGATGGCGCGCACCGCGTCCTCGGAGTCCTCGGTCACGAGCGCGATCACTTCGTCTCCGGTCTCGAGGGTCGTGTCGCCCCGAGGAACAACGACGCGCCGGTCGCGAATCACCGCGACCACGCTTGCGTCGCGGGGCATCCCGAGCTCGGAGATCCTCCGCCCGTCCGCCGGGCTTTCCTCCGCGAGGGTGACCTCGACCAGTCCGGCCTTTCCTTCGGCCAGGTGCAGAAGGCGCACGAGCGTCCCGACCGATACCGCTTCCTCGACCAGCGCGGTCAATAGATGAGGAACCGAGACCGAAACGTCCACGCCCCACGTCTCGGTGAAAAGCCAGAGGTTCTTGGGATGGTTCACGCGTGCGATTACCCGCGGCACCGCGAACTCCTGCTTGGACAGCAGGGATACGACCAGGTTGTCTTCGTCGTCACCAGTCGCGGCCACGACGACGTCCGCCTGGCCGAAACCAGCCTGATGCAGCGTGGCGACTTCGCACGCGTCACCAGCGAACCACCTGCAATTGGCAACCGGCTCCTCCCGGGCGACCACGGCCGGATCAGACTCGACGATGAGGACGTTGTGGCCGTTGGCCACCAGGTCCCGGGCGATGAAACGCCCGACGACGCCGCCGCCGGCGATCGAAACGTTCATGAGCGCCGGCCTCGCGTGGCGGAAGCACCCGAATCCTGAGGGGTCCGGCCGGCTGCCGGTGAACCGGGCGACTCGAGGAGGTGGTTGAGATCGGCGAACGCATCGGTGCGGACCGCGAAATGAATGACGTCACCTTCCTGACCCACCATGTTCGCCCCGGCCAGGCGGGCGGTCCCGCCCCGGGTGACCATGACCGGGCGGAATCTGTCCGCGTCCGCAAGCTCGGCCAGACCGCGACCGCACAGCGAATCAGGCAGCGGGTATTCGACCATGGTGATCTGGCCGGTCGGATCCGTCCAAGCGGTACCTATCTGCTCGGGGAACAGTCGACGGGCCACCTGATCCACGGTCCAGCTGACGGTTGCGACCGTCGCGATGCCGAGCTTCTGGTAGATCAACGCTCGCCGGGGATCGTAGATCCGGGCCACCACGTTCGGGACTTCGAACGTTTCGCGCGCGATTCTCGCCGTCAGGATGTTGGTGTTGTCCCCGCTGGTGACCGCCGCTACCGCATCGGCCCGCTCGATGCCGGCTTTGAGGAGGTCGTCTCGGTCGAACCCGAAACCCACCACGCTCTGACCGTCCCAAACCTCGGGAAGCCGGCGGAAGGCGTTGGCGTTTTTGTCCATGATGGCCACGCTCTGGCCTTCACGACGCAAGCGGGCCGCGAGCTCGCTACCGACCCGGCCGCAGCCGACCACGATCACGTGCATGACGAGAACCCTTGCACAATTGAGACCGCTCGAGCTTGCGACAGATCACGCCGAGCGACGGTGGGCCCGCTTCTGATCCAGGAAGTCGACCAGCACGTAGTCTCCGAGGGTGTCGGGCGTGGTGAAGAAAGCCCTTCCCCGGTTGAGCTGGGTGATCTTCTCCACGAAGGTGCGCAGGTACCCGGTGGCGTCGAGCATGAAGGTGTTGATGCGGATGCCCTCTCGGGTGGCCCTCACGACCTCGTTGAGGGTGACGCGGATGGTCTCGGGCGCGGGCGGGTAGCTGAAGAACGGAGACCCGTCTGGCTGGATGTGGGCCGTCGGCTCTCCGTCGGTGATCAGGATCACCTGCTTCGTGCCGCTCTGGCGGGCCAGCATCCTCCGAGCGAGCAGCAGGGCGTGCTGCATGTTCGTGCCGTACGTGTAGTCCCAGGAGACCTCGGGGAGTTGTTCGGCCCGCAGCTCCCGGGCCAGTTCGCCGAAACCGACCAGGCCCAGGTAGTCCCTGGGGAACTGGCTGGTGATGAGGGCGTGGAGGGCCATGGCGACCTTCTTGGCCGCGAGGAAGTTGTCGCGCATCGGCATGGACAAAGACAGGTCCAGGGCCAGCACGGTCGACGTCGACGTCAGGCTTTCTGTCCGCTCGACTTCGAAATCCTCAGCCGTCAAGCGGACCGGCGTACCGGGGCCGCTGCGGCCCAGGGCGTTGCGCACGGTCCGCTCGATCGAGAGGTTGAAGGGGTCGCCCCATTCGTAGGCCTTGGTTTCGTAGGTCCGCTCGTGGCCGATGCCCGCGCGATCGGCGGTGTGGCGGCCCATGCGGTCCTTGATCAGCCTGGAAAATAGGTCCGAAAGCGCGTTCTGCCCGATCTTGCGCAAACCCTTCGGAGTCAGCTCGAGGCGCCCTTCCCGCTGGTCCATGAGCCCGGCTTCGGTCAGCTGGCGAGCCAGCTTGGCCAGCTGCTCCAAAGACCGAGCCGCGTCGTCACCCAGCAGCTCGCCGGCCCGTTCGATATCCACTTCCGCGAGCGCGCCTGGATTCGACGCGGTCGACATCATCTGCTCGAGACGGTCCAGGTCACCTAGCTGGTTCATCACCGAGGCGGCCTCGCCGAACCCGAGGGGATCCGAGCCGCTGAATCCGTACTGCCGGTCCCAGCCGCTCTGCGGGAACGCCTGGCGCAAGTTGCCGCCGAGGCGCTCCACCTGCCAACGCAGGTCCATGTCGTCAAGAAGGGAGTCCGCCAGCTCCTGGAGCTGGGCCCTCTGCTCGGGGCTCATCGAGTTGAGCAGCTGCTGCATGGCGGCCATCTGCTGGGCGAGCTGCTCAAGGAGCTCGTCGAGTGACTGAGGGTTCCCGGGGAACATGTCACCGAAGCGATCCATGAATTCCTCGAACATCCGGTCCGTGTCGCCGCCCGCAGCCCGCGTTTCGAGCATGCGGTTGAGCTCGTTGAACATGTCCTTCATCCTCTGCACCGATTCCGGCGACATGTCCGACATGGACGACGACATCTTGTTGAAGTAGCTCTGCATCAGCTGCGACCGCAGCTCGTCCATCAGCTGGTCGAAAGCCTCGCGGGCTTCGCTACTGGTCCACTCGTACTCCTGGAGCGACTGCACTTGGCCGGCGAGGTCGGGGGGAAGGAGGTCGAGCCTCATCCGCCGCTCCGCAGCCAGTTCGTCGGTGATCTCGGCGCGGCGCTCATCACCCGACTCACGCGCTTCGTCAACCAGGCTGTCGATCCCGGTCCGCTCCTGGGACACGATCTCCCTAAGGCGCTCAGCGATGTCTTCGTAGGGGCCTCCCAGGTCGTGCCGGTCGAGCATCTCGCGCCGCCGCTGACGCACCCGCTCCAGCATTTCGCGCATGCCGGCGATCCGTTCGCCGTTGCGGTCCCGGAAGCCGCGTTGCAGCAGGCGCTGCAGGGCCTGATTGAGGTCCCCGTGGAAGAGCAGGTCGTCGGTAAGCTCCGCGAAGATGTCGTCGGCGTCGAACTCGAAGCCGACTTGGGTCCCGTCCCATTTGGAATAGCGAAACTGCGCCACGGCTGCGATCTACCGGGCCCGGTAGGTGGCTCGGCTTCCAGCCGCGTCCTTGTTGAGCCGTTTGGCCAGGTGCAGCCCCTCTAGTACGAACTCGGTCGCGCTGGCCACGGCCCCCGCCGACTCGCTAGTGGGCGAGCCGGGGAGGACGGCGACCAGCTCGCGCAGCGCCGGAAACTTGGCCAGGGCCTCAACGAACTGTGCGGACGGAATGTCGTCTCCCGTGTGGATGATCTCCCCACCGTCGAAGTCGCCCGCTGCGCTTCGGAGCTGCTCGGGTGGCACCGTGGTCTTGAACACCGTGAGAACCGACTGCTGGATCAGCCGCTCGACGACGTGGCCGTCACGGCTCTCGTCGATGGTCTCGATCTCGACCTTGCCCGACGTGGAAGCCGCCAGGGAGTCGAGATCGCTGATTCGAGGGACGGCCTCGGCTTCGCCAAGGCGCAGAGCCCGTCGGATCGAGCTGGCGATTACCGTCTCGTAGTTGGCCACGCTCAAGCGAACCGATACCCCGGACCGCTGATTGATGTGCGGGCTCTGCCGCGCCAACTGGGTAAGCGTGGCCACGATCTCCGCTATGTGTTCGGGCACTTCCACCCGCAGGCCCTCGGGTTGGGCCGGCGCCGACTCCTGGCGCATGACTTCGATCTCAGTGGCCACGTCCAACGGATAGTGGGTGCGGATCTGCGCCCCGAAACGATCCTTGAGCGGGGTGATTATCCGACCTCTGTTCGTGTAGTCCTCGGGGTTGGCGGACGCCACCAGCATCACGTCGAGGGGCAACCGGATCTTGTAGCCCCGCACCTGCACGTCGCGCTCTTCCAACACGTTGAGCAGACCGACCTGGATCCGCTCGGCCAGGTCGGGCAGCTCGTTGATGGCAAAGATGCCCCGGTTGGTGCGTGGCACCAGCCCGTAGTGCATGGTGAGCTCGTCGGACAGGTACCGGCCCTCTGCCACCTTGATCGGATCTACTTCTCCGATCAGGTCGGCAATCGAAGTATCGGGTGTGGCCAGCTTCTCGCCGAAGCGGTCGTCGCGGTGGACCCAGTCGATCGGGGTGTCGTCGCCGTGGGTCGCGATGAGGTTGCGGCCATGTCGCGACACCGGGTTGTAGGGATCGTCCAGGATCTCCGATCCGGCGACCACGGGTATCCACTCGTCGAGCAAGGACGTGAGGCTGCGGATGATCCTCGTCTTGGCCTGGCCCCGTTCGCCCAGCAGGATGATGTCGTGCCCGGCGAGGAGGGCATTCTCGAGTTGCGGCAGGACCGTCTCGTCATAGCCGACGAGACCCTCCACGATTGGATCTCCCGACGAAATCCGCCGGATGGCGTTGCGCCGGACTTCCTCCTTGACCGGTATGGACCTCCACCCGGACTCCCTCAGCTGACCCAATGTGGCCGGACGCGAGCTCATGAGAACCACGCTATCGCCCCGTCTCGGTACGTGACTACCGACGTGTATGTACGATTTAGGGGTATTTATGCGGTAATTTTCAAAAAAACTGGAGGCCGGCCGGCAGGAGTCCATCTGGTTTCGGTGAAAGATGTGCAGTTGGGGTATGACGATCCAGTCGTCCCCTTTCCAGATCCCGGCAGATCCTGCCGATACAGGGGTCACCGTCGATATAGAGGTCACCATGAATACGGTCGCACTCCCAACCCCGGCATTTCCTCCAGCGCTACGGGCGGAGCCAGATCTGATCCGTAAGGCCGCGGGGGGCGACGCCGAGTCGTTCGGCGAGTTGTACCGCCGTCACAGCCAGTCGGCATGGCGCCTGGCCCAGGCGACTACCGAAAATGCCGATGACGCGGTCCAGGCGGTCAGCGAGGGCTTCGCGTCGGTCCTGCGGCCCCGGCACGGTCTCCGCAAGACGGGCGGGCCCGAGTCGGGGTTCGGTTCTCTGCTGCTCGCCGCCGTGTATCGGGCCACAGCCGGCCACGGCCACGGCCACGCCCCGACCCCCGCTCCCGCGGAGGCTCCTGTCTCTCTTAAGACCACTCCTGTCTCTCGTAAGACCAAGGGGGGCCAAGCCAAGCCGGCCGACGCGGTGGTCTTCGAAGCCGCCTTCCGGAGCCTGCCCGAGCGGTGGCGGGGGGCCGTTTGGCTCAGCGAGGTCGAGGGCTTGGATGCCGGGAGCATCGCCCCGATCCTCGGCGTTTCGATCCCCGTCGCCACTCAGCTCACCAGCCGAGGGCGCCGGGGCCTGGAGGGACGGTTCGCTCAGGCCCGCCGACCGGTGCCAGACCATCTCGGGTCCGCGCTGCGCCCATTGGCCGACGCGGTACCGGCCAAGCTGGCGGCGGTGGTGGAAGCCCGTTGGTTGGAACGCGACAGCGGCGTCGATTTCGGGGCCTTAGGCCCGTGGCTCAGCGAGAGGGCCGTGCGGCCGCTGTGGGCGGCCGTCGGTGGCCTCACCGGTCTGGGCCTGATCGGACTCGGGATCGTCGGCCCTGGCGCGGTCGTCAGCTCGGCTTCGGGCACGGCGGCCGGCTCGAGCGCCAACGCCCTGCCGGTGGGATCGTCAACCGTCCCGTGCTTCGTCAACTGCCCGTCCAACACCGCTTCGTTCTCGGCGGGCAACGGTCTCGTGTTCCTCCCGGGCGGCGGCGAGGGAATCGGCGCCGGGACGAACTCGTCGGCCAACCCCCGCATGAGCGGGGCGGGCTTCCGCCCGTCAGGCAGCGTCGGTGGAAGTGGCTCCAGCCCGGGATCCTCGACGAGCCCGTCCTCTGGCAGCGGTTCCTCCGGGTCCTCTGGCAGCGGGTCAGGGTCTTCGGGGGCCGGCTCGTCCGGTTCGGGCGGTTCTGGGACTCAGCAGCAATCCAAGACGGTCGTCGATGTCCCTTCCGTAGCCACGGTCACCCAGACGGGTAGCACCGTCAAAGCCGACGTCCTACCGACCAGCGGTGGCGGCAGCGTCGCCAGCGTGACGGTGGGCTGCAGCACCCTCCTCGGCGTAACGGTCGGACCGATCTCGGTCGGCTGCCCGTCGACGCCGACGACGACCACGCCGGCCAAGACCAACTCAACGCCGACGACGACTCCGACGACGACTCCGCCGACGACCACGACCACGCTCCCGCTTATCGGACCCATCCTCAAGCTTCTGAACGGCCTGTAAGACAACCGAAGGTCGCCGCTCCTTCACCGCGAGGGCGGGTCGGGACTACCCTGCCCGCGGATGGACCTGGGAGGGGTGTGGCAGGCGGCGAAGTCCGACGACGAGTTGCGCCGCGTCATGGCGATACCAGACCTCGACGACTCCGCTTGGCACGCGGTCACCGTCCCTGGGCACTGGAGATCGCATCCCGAGTTCGCGGGCGACGACGGACCCGTCCTGTACCGGCGCCGCTTCCACGCCGAGCCGCCCGCGACGGGCGAACGCTGCTTCCTAACGTTCGACGGCATTTTCTATCAAGGCGACGTGTGGCTCGACGGTGAGTACCTGGGCGACACCGAGGGCTACTTCTTCCCCCATACTTTCGAAGTAACGGGAGCGCTGGCCGCTCGCACCGACCACGTGGTCGCGGTCGAGGTGGCCTGCCACCGACCGGCCGACCTCAAAGCCAAGCGCAACCTGACCGGAGTCTTCCAGCACTGGGACTGCCTGGATCCGGACTGGAACCCAGGCGGGATTTGGGCCCCGGTCCGGATCCACTCCACCGGTCCCGTGCGCATGAGCGCGCTGAAGGTCCTCTGCCGGGAGGCCAACTCCGACCGGGCGACCCTCGACTTGGAAGCGACACTCGAGTCCATCGGACCCGTCGACGTGGCCGTTCGCACCGAACTGCGCCGGGAAGGCGAAGAAGCCGTCGTCGCCAGCCACCGCCAAGAGCAGGCCTTGGCCGCGGGCACCAACCTGGTCCGGTGGCCGTTGCCAGTCGAACGGCCCGACCTGTGGTGGCCGCGCGCTCTCGGCGGCCAACCGCTATACGAAGTCACGGTCGAGATCCGCCTCGGTCCTCCGAACGGCGATCCCGACGTCGAAGACGCCGGGCAGCTGACCGATCGGCGGGTCGTGACGACCGGGTTGCGCCAGATCCAAGTCCGAGACTTCATCGCCACGGTCAACGGGGAGCGCTTGTTTCTAAAGGGCGCCAACTGCGCGCCGACCGGTCGGGCCCTGGCCGACGTCAGCCCCGCACAGCTCGCTCACGACGTGACCCTGGCCCAGGACGCGGGTCTCGACCTCATGCGGATCCACGCCCACATCACTCGATCCGAGCTGTACGACGCCGCAGATCGCCAAGGGATGCTGATCTGGCAGGACCTCCCACTCCAGTGGGGCTACGGCCAGGTGCGTCGCCAGGCCGTGGCGCAAGCGCGCCAAGCGGTGGCCCTACTCGGCCATCACCCGTCCATCGCGCTGTGGTGCGGCCACAACGAGCCCATCGCGCTCGACCTCGCTCCGGGCAACACCATGACGCCCAGAAACGTGGCCCGGCTGGTCGCCGGTCAAGTGCTTCCCAGCTGGAACAAGACGGCCCTGGATCGATCCATCCGAAGGGCGTTGGAGCGGGCCGACGGTTCGCGGGAAGTGGTGTCCCACTCGGGCATCCTGCCCCACCCTGCATGGGGAACCGACAGCCACTTCTACTTCGGCTGGTACCACGGCCACGAACGGGACCTCCCCGCCACGATGGCGCGGTTCCCCGTGCTGGCCCGCTTCGTAAGCGAGTTCGGGGCACAGGCGGTCCCCAACGGCGACGACTTCATTCACCCCGAGCGCTGGCCCGATCTGGATTGGGAGAACCTCGAAGCTCACCACTCGTTCCAGCGGACCATCTTCGAACAACGCGTCCCGCCGTCGAGTTTCCCGAGCTTCGACGCTTGGCGCAAAGCCACGCAGGACTATCAGGCCACCGTGCTGCGCCACCACATCGAAACCCTGCGGCGGCTCAAGTACCGACCGACCGGCGGCTTCTGCTTCTTCCTGCTCGCTGATGCCCAACCGGCGATCAGTTGGTCGGTACTGGGCCACGACCGGTCACCGAAGTCGGGCTATCTCGCCGTGGCCGACGTCTGCGCGCCAGTGATCATCACGGCCGATCGGCCGCCGGAATCGTATCGGCCGGGCGACCAGATCGACCTCGACGTTCACGTCGTCAGCGACCTCCGGGTGCCCATACCGGACGCCCAGGCGGGGGCGGTGCTCCGCTGGCCCGGCGGCGAAAGATGCTGGCGCTTCGCGGGAGAAGTTCCGGTCGACAGCTGCGTCCGCATCGGAAGGTTGAGCCACACCGTTCCCGCTTCGACTCCTCCCGGTGAGTTGTCGCTCGACCTGACGTTGCGTTGGTCCGACGGCCGCGCCACCAGGTCCTACACCAGCCGAGTTTCGTGAATGCTCGAACTTTTCTTGCGTTGACGCGGGCTCCGGCGAAGGCAGGAAAGCAGGCGGCAACGGCGAATCCACACGGTGGTTGTCATGAACGATCGGTCATCCCCCTCCCCTAGGCCTCAACAGCAGACCCCATCGGTTGAGAGGGCGACGCCGCCCGACACCCGAATGGCGCGGCTCACAAGCACCCTCCCCGATGGGTACGCCGAAGCCGACGATCTCCTCTGGGAATCCTGGTCCCAGTCGGTCGCCCTGCACCACGAATCGGCCATGGCCGAGATGGGGCGGCAACGCCGGTCCGGGTTCCGGGACCGAATGGACCGGGTCCTCGATCGCTGGGCTGACAAGGAGATGGAGGTGGCGCCGCGGTTGGAACGAGAAATACCCTGCCCTCGCCGCCGCCCCCTCGGCTAGGTCGCAAGCGACCGTCGCAGCAAAATGCCGGGTCGGCCCTGGTAAAACCTGTCTACCTATGGTCCGCTTTCTCTCACCAGAGTGGTTCGACCAGATCGAATCGGCCGGTCAAGAACAGCCTGGTCCCGACGCGACGGCGGACCCCACGGACCATCTCTCGTTGCACCAGGTGGTCACCGGGACCCCGGACGGGGACGTTGCCTACCTGGTGATGATCCAAGCCGGTCGCGCTCGCATCGAGCGCCAGCCCGACGGCGCCCACCCCGTTCCCGACGCAGACATCACGATCACGTCCGACTGGCCCACGGCGACGGCGATCGCCCAGGGCCGGCTGTCAACCCAGAAGGCGCTCATGCAAGGACGACTCCGTGTCCGGGGGGACGTGGCCCGGCTCGTCGGGCGGACCGCCCAGCTGGTAGGCCTCGACGCGATCCCCGCCAGCGTCCGCAAGAACACCACCTACTGACCGGGAGAGCCCGATCTGGGCAAGACGCACTACCCGAGCGCGCCATCCGCGGGTAACCTCGCCAGACACGGCACTTGGGGAGGTTCGACACGTGACGCTGTCTGAAGTGATCGACGACCAGTTCCTCGCTCGTTACCGGGCTTTGCTCGACGCCGAGGACGAGGCCTTTGACGAGCTGGAACACGCGTTCGAAGACGGTGATCGGGCTCACTTCGACAAGGACCTGACGGCTTGGCGCCAGGCCGTAGAGCGCAAGCTCAAGTACCTGCACCGCCTGGGGGTGGTCCTCCCGCCCACCATCAGCTGCTGAGCGTCCCCCGCCGACCGGCCTGTGGGTCGCCGGCTGGCCCGGACCCTCGCGGCCGCAGGCCCGCTGGCCGTAACGGCCCAGGCCCGCCTAACGTCTTCGGCGCTTTGCTTTCGCCGCGCCGCGGCTATCCATCGGAGGCTCAAGAAGATGTCCGCAAAACCAGTTCGGGTCGCCGTCACCGGCGCGGCCGGTCAGATCGGCTACAGCCTGCTGTTCCGCATCGCCAGCGGGGCGCTGCTGGGTCCTGACCAGCCGGTCATCCTTCAACTGCTGGAGATCGGGCCGGCCCTCGGAGCGCTCGGAGGCGTCGTGATGGAGCTGGACGATTGCGCCTTCCCCCTCGTCGTCGGCGTCACGACATCGGACGACGCCAACCAGGCGTTCGGCGACGCCAACTACGCCCTCCTGGTGGGAGCCCGGCCCCGCACCAAGGGCATGGAGCGCAAGGACCTGCTCGAAGCCAACGGGGCCATTTTCACAGTGCAAGGCAAGGCCCTCTCGGACAACGCCGCCTCCGACGTCAAAGTGCTCGTGGTTGGCAACCCGGCCAACACCAACGCCCTGATCGCCATGCACAACGCTCCCAACATCCCCGCGGAGCGGTTCACGGCTATGACAAGACTGGACCAGAACCGGGCCACGGCGCAGCTGGCGGCCAAGTCGGGTCACGCCGTTTCCGAGGTGACGAACATGACCATATGGGGGAACCACTCGGCGACCCAATACCCCGATGCCTTCCGGGCTCGCATCGGTGGGAAGCCGGCCGCCGAGGTCATCGGAGATGACGCCTGGATCGAAAAGGACTTCATCCCGGCCGTACAGCAACGGGGTGCGGCCATCATCGAAGCACGCGGTGCGTCCAGCGCCGCCTCGGCCGCCAGCGCCGCTATCGACCACGTCCACGACTGGGCCCTCGGCACGCCGCCGGGCGGCTGGGTGTCCATGGCGGCGCCGTCCGACGGGTCCTACGGAGTCCCGGAGGGCCTCATCTCGTCGTTTCCGATGACCACGTCGGGCGGCGAGTACCGGATCGTGCAGGGGCTGGACCTGGAGGAGTTCTCCCGTAGTCGGGTGGACGCGTCGGTGGCCGAGCTCGGCGAGGAACGCGAGGCCGTGCGCGAGCTCGGCCTCATCGGTTGACCCACGCGCTGATCACCCGTCGCCTTCTCGATCGACTTCCCGCACCAGCTCGACCAGCTGAGCGGCGTGGTCGATGGCGCGGCGGGTGTCGCCCGGTGGCTTCATCTGGATCGTGTCGATCCCGGCGTCTCGATACAGGCGAAGCCTCTCTTTGATCATGTCCGGAGTCCCCAGCAGGTTGGTCTTGAGTCCGAGGTCGATCGGCACCCGATCTTCGGCCGCTTCCTTCTGTCCGTCCAACCACAACGCCTGCACCGCCCGTACGTCGTCGCCGAACCCTTGGCGCTCGAACGCCGCCGTGTAGAAGTTCTGGTCTTTGGAACCCATGGCCCCGATGGTGAACGCGTACCCGCGTGAGTGGCGCTTGGCCGCTTCCTCCACGTCGTCGGTGAATTCCACCGCGACGGGCATGACCAGGTCCAGGTCGTCGAGGGTACGACCCGCAACCGACGCTCCGGCGGCGATCTCCTGCAAGAAAACCTCGGCGTGCTCGGGTACGAAGGCGTTGCCGATCCAGCCGTCAGCCAGTTCGCCGGTCATCCGCAAGTTGAGCGGTCCCAACGCGGCGACATAGATCGGAACCTCGACCGGCGAAAGCATCGTTCGCATCGGTCGCCCGGCGCCGCCCGGGAGAGGCAGCTTGTACACATCCCCGTCGTAGACGAGCCGGTCACCCCGGGCGATCGCTCGCACGATGTCGATCGTCTCCCGGGTCGTAGCGACCGGTGAACGAAACTTGAAGCCGTGCCAAGCTTCCATGACCTGAGGGCCACTGGTGCCCAGGCCCAGCAGGAATCGGCCGCCGGAAAGCAGTTGCATCGACATCGCGGCCATGGCCAAGGCGGCAGGGGTGCGGGCCCCGATCTGGGCGATTCCGGTCGCCAGCCGGATCGTGGTCGTCCGGGCCGCCAGGTAGGCGAGGGGGGTGAGCGCGTCCTGCCCCCACATCTCCGGCACCCAGACCGAGTCGACACCACAACGTTCGGCTTCGATCACGAACTCGACGTGCTCGGTCGTGGAAACCAACGACGCCACCCCAACCCGCATGGAGACACCTCCTCAGCGGCGAACCTAGCACAGTAAGTTGCGTAAGAGAACTTATAGGTTGCTCAAGAGAACTGACACCGCTAGGCTCATTCCATGGCCGCAGATCTGCCCGAGCTGCGTTACGACGACGGCCCCGGCGTGGAGGTCGAGCTGTTCATAGACGCGGCACCCGGGGACGTGTGGGCCTTGGTGTCAGATATACAGCTCCCCGCTCGATTCGGCACCGAGTTCCTCGGCGCCGAGTTTCTCGACGGTGCTACGGCTCCAGCGAACGGCGTCCGCTTCTTGGGCCGCAATCAGCACCCGGCCGCGGGTGAGTGGGTGACGGCCTGCACCATCGACGAGTTCGAGCCCGCCCGGATGTTCGGGTACGTGGTCGACGGGATCGACGGACCCTCGTCCCACTGGCGCTTCACCCTCTCGGCCGAGCGGTCCGGCACCCGCTTGACTCAGGGGATGCGCATGGGCCCGGCCCGGAGCTTCATCAACGTGGCCATCGATTCCATGCCCGAGAAGGAGAGCAGGATCCTACGCCGTCGCCTCGGCGAGCACCGAGCCAACATGGAAGCGAACCTGCGCGGCATCAAGGACCTGCTCGAGTCGTGAGACGGACCAGCTTCGCCCGCTGGCCCTGTTCCATCGCCAGAGCCGTCGACATCCTCGGCGATTGGTGGACGCCGCTGATTCTGCGCGAAGTCTTCTACGGCGTGCGGCGCTTCGACGATTTCGAACAGGCCCTTCCGATCAGTCGCAACGTCCTGGCCCAGCGGCTGCGCCGGCTGGTGGACGAGGGGCTCCTGGACAGGGTGCCCTATTCCGAGCGGCCGCTGCGGTTCGAATACCAGCCGACCGAGATGGGACGCGAATTCTGGTCGGTCCTGGCGGCCATGTCCGCTTGGGGCGACCGATGGCTCGACGGCGGCAAGGGCCCGCCGATCGTCTTACACCACACCGAGTGCGACCACGACATGGCCGCGACCGTCGTCTGCTCCCATTGTCGCCAGCCGATATCTGCCGACGACGTCCAGTCTCGTTTGGGTCCCGGCTATCCGGACCGGCTGCGCCGCAAGGCGCGGGCGACGGGCCGGTTCGGCTGAGGGGTCGGTGGGAGCGGGCGAGCCCCGCAACTCGAGTCGAGCAACCGAGGGCCGCCCTGGCGCGCCCCTGGCCTCGGCCGGCAGGTCGGTTACAGACGTTCGACGATCGCGGCCGCGAACTCGGACGTCTTGACTTCGGTTGCCCCTTCCATCTGACGGGCGAAGTCGTACGTCACGACCTTGTCGCCGATGGTGGTCTCCAACGCCCGGACGATGTCGTCGGCCGCTCCTTGCCACCCGAGGTGTTCGAACATCATCACGCCGGAGAGCAGTACGGAACCGGGGTTGACCTTGTCTTGGCCCGCGTACTTGGGCGCGGTCCCGTGGGTCGCCTCGAAAATGCCGTGCCCGGTCACGTAGTTGATGTTGGCGCCGGGAGCGATCCCGATGCCGCCCACTTGGGCAGCCAACGCGTCGGACAGGTAATCCCCGTTGAGGTTGGTGGTGGCGATGACGTCGAAATCACCCGGCCGGGTCAGGACCTGCTGCAACGTGATGTCGGCTATCGCATCCTTCACCAGGATCTTGTCGCCGGGTTCGCCCCCGCAATCATCCCAACTGACCGCGACGTCGGCGAACTCTTCCTTCACCAGCTCGTAGCCCCAGGTCCGGAAGCCTCCTTCGGTGAACTTCTGGATGTTTCCCTTGTGGACCAGGGTGACGGACTTGCGGTCGTGGCTCAACGCGTACTTGATGGAGGCGCGGACCAGGCGCTTCGAACCTGATACCGACACCGGCTTGATCCCGATGCCGCTGTCGGGTCGGATGTCCCACCCGAACTCGTCGTGGAGCAGCTGGATCATCCGCTTCGCTTCGGGGGTTCCCTCCTGGACCTCGAGCCCGGCGTAGATGTCCTCGGTGTTCTCGCGGAAAATCACCATGTCGACCAGGTCGGGCCGCTTCACCGGGGAAGGCACTCCCTCGAACCAGCGGATCGGCCGCAGGCATACATACAGGTCGAGGATCTGGCGCAGCGCCACGTTGAGGGAGCGGAAACCCCCGCCTACCGGCGTCGTCAGCGGGCCCTTGATACCGATCAGGTACTCCCGGAACACGTCGATGGTCTCGTCGGGCAGCCAGTTTCCGGTGGCGGAGAACGCCTTCTCCCCGGCCAGGACCTCTTTCCACACGATCGACTTGCCGTGCTTGGCCGCCGCCGTATCGAGGACCAGCTTGGCCGCGGGCCAGATGTCGACGCCGGTGCCGTCGCCCTCTATGAAAGGGATGATCGGCTCGTCGGGGACCGACAGCGTGCCGTCTGCTTGCATCGTGATCTTCTCAGCCATAGCGCTCAGACTACCGGGGGTGGCGCGCCCCATCGTCGGCGACCGTCCTAGGTGGGCAAGCCCCATCGGACCAGCCTCAACGTCCCCTTTACCTATGAAAGGCCGCTTTGTGGATGGCCGTGGGGTCGGCGTGGGCTGGCGTTGGGGCCGATTTGGGAACGCCGCAGTACTCCATTGACAAGCCATTCGTATCTTCGAATACCCGTAGGCCAGGAGTCAGCCATGTCGTCAACAAACGAAGCTTCGCAACCCTCGAATTCTGCGGCGGACAGGCGGCCCGTCTCGCCCGAGAAGCGGTTCAACCAGTTCCTCATGCGAACGGCTCGCGGTTCCCAGGCAAGGTCGGCCGCCGACGAAGCCGTCCGCGCCGATTACGACCTGCTCTGGGCCCGGGCCGAGGCTGATCGCATATTGAAGGCTGCCCGGCTCGAGGCCTCCGAACTCCTGACGAAGACGATCGCGATCGTCGAAAAAAATACCGCCCTGACTGCGGCGGCTCGTGAGGAGCAGGAGAGCAACTGTGTCGAGACGAGGCAGGCCCTCCTCGAAGCTGAGCGGGAGCTGTCCATGGCTCGCGAAGTCCGGGCCAACGCCGAGCGGCAACTGGCCAAGGCCCGAGCCACGTCAGCCGAGATCATGGCGGCGGTCGAAGCTGAATGTCAGCGTCAGCTGGTATGGGCTCGCACCGCATCCCAAGCCGAATTCATGGCGTCCCACCGGGAGTTGGCCGAAGGTCTGCTTCCCATCTGCGACGCCTTCGTCGAGGTTTGTGGCGGGCTGGACCGTTTCATCAAGCAGGCCGACGGGCGCCGTGGGGGTAGCAGCGTCACGATCGACGTGCGGCAGGGCAACGGCTCCGTAGCCGCCGGCAGCAGCCGGACGGACCTCGACGCCCCCGCCTCACCGGCGCCGCTGCCCTAGCTACCCTCGGAGCGGAACAGAAGGCTGGCGTCGTCGCCTCCCGGCTGCATCGTGCCCGGCACCACCAGGAATGGAGCCTCGACCGCAGGGGTGCTGGACGCAACGGCGAACCGGGGCCCGAGGACGTCGGGGGTCAGGATAAACATCTGTGTAGCCGGAAGGTTCCCAAGGGCGTCAGGGGTCACCACCACCGACCCCGTGGAGACCGACCACGAGATGGTGACGGGGGTGCTGGCCTTGAACCCCGAACCGGTGACGGTCACGATCGTCCCGGGCGGCCCGATGGCGGGGTTGAGCGTGAGGGTGGGCGCGCCGGCCTTGTGAGGAGCCGCGGTCGTGGGCGGCGGCGGGGTCGAAGGGATGACGACGGTCTGCGACGTTCTCGCAGACGGACTGGCGCGGCGGTACGGGGTCTGGCCGGGTCCGTCGACCGCGAAGCCGGTGTTGCCGACCGCGGGCGGGATGCTCGTCCCCGCCGAGTCCGTCTCGGTCACGGTCACGTTGTAGGCGCCCGCGTGCGCAAAGGTGTGACTGATCGCGGGTGAACCAGTCGAGGCCGTCTGGCCGTCACCGAAGTTCCAGGCAAAGTTGGTGACCGAGCCGTAAGCGACCGACGACGCGCCGGCGTCGAACGTGGTCGCGTGACCGGCTTGAGCGATAGACACGCTGAAGTTAGCGGTGGGTGCCTGGTCCGGTGTTATGGCCAGGTCCTGATTGCCCTCGTAGAGTTCTCCGGTGTTGGTCATCTGGGTCAGGACGGTCCCAGCCCCAACTGCCAGCGAAGGCAACCGGATCGGGTACAGCACAGACGCAAAGTCTCCGGAGGCCGGGGCGTTTACTCCCGAAGCGATCAGATGGCTGCCGTCAGGGGTGACGGCTATCCCCAGGACCCCATTGCCGTCCTCGTCATCAATCGGTAGACCGGCCGTGCGGGTTAAGGCTCCGGTAGCCGACGAGTAGCTCTTTACCGTGGCGGGACCAGAATCCGCCGTATTTGACGCGACATAGATGGTCGCGCCGTTCGGGCTCACCGCCAGGGGCGTAGAATTACCCTGGGACGAGAACGCCACCGGCGTAAACACCGTTGCCGTCGCTGGCAGAGGCACCCGGACCCCGACCAGCTCGGCGTCGAAGTTGAAATGCACTCTGGTCCCACGCACCGCGATGGTCGCGTAGACCGCCCGGCCATTTGGAGCGACTTGAAGGTCGTGAACACCCTCACCAATAGCGGGGGTGTGCCACTCGGCTATTGCGTGAACATCTCCGATCCGAACCGAATAGATGACACCTTCGGTTTCCTGGACTATGCCCCCCACGTAGATGGTCGTCCCGTCGGGCGAGATGGCGATCGACGTCAGGTCCGGCGCCGGTGTTCCCGCCGGCGCCAACTGGGTCACCAACACGGTATCGCTCAGGGTCGAGAGGTCAAGCTGGTTGACCTCGTAGGCACCGCTATCTGTCTGCTCGATGGCGTAAGCCAGAGACGGGTTCACGGGATCCATGGCGACGGCCACGGCGAAGCCAGCTTGAGGGTGGAAGGTACCTACGAGTGCCCCCGTTCGGGCATTTACGAGCTGCCATTGAGGCGGTGGGTCGTCAATGAAGTTCCCTCCCACGACCATCAGCGTGGCGTTAGCGTTGATGGCGACCGGCCCGAAAACGAAACCCTCCTGCTCCTCGAGACTGGTTTGTGTCACGTCGACATGCTCAGGGGCTCCTCCGGCTTCAACTGCTCCTAGCTGGAGCCCCTCGACATCACCCCCGGCGGCGTACACCTCGGGCGAGGCACCAGACGGGTTGGCAGCAGCGCGGGAAGGCCCGCCGGCTACTCCGAAGGCGATGGTCAGCGCCACCAAAGCGAGCGCCGACAAGGCCGCGCCGGAAGCCCGCAAGCGTCGCCTGCGAGCCGCGCGCGTCATCCCGAAGTCACCAGATTCCCGGCGTAGTAAATGCCTGGCGAGCAACTGGCCGGACAGCCACTAACGACCACCTGCAGGGTCGTTCCCGCTCCGAACACGGTTGGAGCGATCCAGTGGTAATCCAAGTCGCGGAAGTTGGCGAGGGACCACTGCATCAAGGTGGTGCCGCTGCGGGCGATCGCGATGGTTCCCGTGTTACCAGCTGAGTTCTCGACGAGGAGGTCCGTGATCTGCAGCACGTGGCCGGACGGGACCTTGTACACGCTTTGGGTCCCGTTGCCGGTGGCCTGGCTGGTCCCGTTGACCGTGATGCCCGACGACGACACAGACGAGCTCCCGCCGCCAGACGTCCCCACGGTCGTCGCCGAGGTGCTCCCGCCGCCACTCCCGCTGCCGCCGCTTCCGCTGCCCCCCGTCGGCACACTGGAGGAAGAACCGATCCCTGCCGCGGCCAGTTGACTCTTGACTTCCTGCTTGGCCTGCTGGCGGATTTGCGGCTTCAACAGGGTGAACCACAGGACCGCCAGCAGCACCGCGAGGGCCACCAGGGCAGCCAAGGCCTTGAATATCCACGACGGCAGAATCGATTCCTGGAGCATCGACCCGTCGACGAACGTCTCCGCTTGATGCGGGCTGGCCGCCGGCGCCGGCGCTGTCCCTTCTTCGCCCGCGCCGGAAACCAACGTCGCCACGGTCGCGTTCGTGAGCGTGACGCGGAACGCTTTGGTGGTGGACGGGCCGCGCCAGAACGTGTGCTTCGGCTTGATGCGTAGCTTCACGAAGCCGACGCCACCCGGTGGCACGTCCACGACGGCAGGATTGAAGCCGACCGTCAGCGCCGCAGCCGGGTCGCTTCCTCCTAGCTCGGCCCGGTAGGCACAGTTCGACCGGTTGTCGACGGCCAAGTCGGCTTTGGCCGACCTGCGGCCACGCGCAATCCGGGGCAGCAGCTCCGCCGATATGTTGCTAAACGGAGCGACGTTGAGCGTTCCTTCCTCCACCACGCTCCCAGCCGGATCCTCCGAGGACACGACGCGGACACCAAATGGCATCGGCCCCGCGACGACAGCCGGCTCGCGCGGAGGAGAGAACAGCACGTTCACGGTCCCCGACGCCTCCGGGAAGAGCGACAGCGTGTCTGGGCTGAACGTCGCCCAGGACGAGGCGCCTCCTACTACCGAGAAGGTAAACCGGTCAACGACGGATCCCGTGTTGCGGACCGTCAAAGCCATCGAAGCCCCGCGCCCGGGCTCCACGTCCAACGATGAGGTAGACAGCTGGGCTATTGCCCCCATGGGGTCCTCCGCTCTGTCGGCCCGCACTCGCGGTTGCTGATCCTCGCAACCTCGACCCGCGGACGGCTCTTTTGACATTTTGACCCGCGCCAGCGCCGGCCATGTGGCATTTCCACAATTACTTCCCCGTCCTCTACTTCCCCGTCCTCGATCGATCGGCTATGACGGCCATGGCCGCGTTGCGGCCGTTGACGGCGATCACGCTTCCGCCTGGATGGGTGCCCGCCCCACACAAGTACAGTCCGGGCACGTCGGTGCGCGAGGAGAAGCGCCGCTCCCACATCTGATCCGGTAGGCACTCTCCCTGGAAAATGTGGCCCCCCGTGAGCCCGATCCGTTCTTCGATGTCTGGGGGTCCGAGCACCTGGCGATGCGCGATGCACTCGGCGACATCCGGGGCGAAGCGGGCGATGGTGGCGATCGCCAGGTCGCCGATCTCCTCCCTCCGTCCATCCCAATCGCCGGTGGCCAGCTCGTAGGGGACGTACTGGGCGAACACGCTCATGGCGTGGCGACCGGCGGGGGCGATCGAAGGGTCGTAGGCCGTATGGAAGTACAACTCGCACCAAGCGGGGGACGGCACGCCGCGGCGGCTCGCTTCGTAGGCGGCCTGGGTGTCGTCCACCCCGGTCGAGATCGTCACCATGGCCCGATGCGGAACGACTCCATCGTGCGCTTGAGGAAAGTGCGGCAGTCGCGACAGACCACAGTTGATCTTCAGAACCGGGCTGCTCGTTCTCCACTCCTCCACCCGGCGGCGAAACGACGAGGGCACCCCATCCTGACAAAGCGCGAGGGTGCGCTTCGGATCTGCGTTTGAGACCACGACCGGGGCTCGTATCTCCTCGCCGCCTTCGAGCACCACCCCTTCGGTGGGCCGGATGGCAGCGACGGGGACGCCGGCCGCTATTACCGCGCCCGCCTCGATGGCCGCGTCGGCGAGCAAGAAGGACACCCGCCCCATGCCGCCTTCCACGTATCCCCACGCTCCCGGGATCCCTTCCACGGTCCCTGAGGCGTGCATGACGTGGATCGAAGCGGTGCCCGGGTCGCGCGGCCCCGCGTAGGTTCCGATGAGCCCCTGGCCGTGCAGGGCCGTCCGCAACCGTTCGTCACCGACGTACCGCTCGACGACGTCGGCTATCGAGGAGTCGAACAGCACTTCGATCGCCTCGGAGTCACCGACCAGAAGTTCTTCGAGCTGGGACCGGTCGGGGGCATCACCCACCCAAACGTCGCGCTCGCCGCCTCGCAGAGCCCTCCGGATGCGACCGAACAGCTCACCGTAGCGGCGGTAGCCGTCCACGTCCGCGGGCGACAGCTCGGCGACGGCCGACGCGCTTCGAATCGGGTCCTCCCAAAGCGCGATGGACGTACCGTCGGTAAAAGGACACCACAAGTGCGGGTCGACCACCTCTACCCGGTATCCCCTTTGACGCAGCCCGAGCTCTTCCAGGACCAGCGGATGCAACAGCCCGACCAGGTAGGCGCACGGACTGACGCGCCAGCCCTCTTCCGGGAACGGCTCCTCGATGGTGCAGGCCCCGCCGAGCTGATCGCGCCTTTCGAGCACGAGCACCCGGAGTCCCTCGCGGGCCAGGTAGGCGGACGCGGTTAGGCCGTTGTGGCCGCCTCCCACCACGATGACGTCCCATTCCCGTGAGACCAACTCGGCCATCGGAGCAGGCAGTCCCACCCGGCCTAGCGAGTCGTAAGTGGCCGCGCTGCGCATGTCAATGGCTCTTGGTGTAGAGCTCCACCTCGGTTATGGACACATTCTTTCCTGGTCCGTCTGAGGGGTAGACGGACTCGATCTTGATCGAAAGCGCCGTCGCCTTCAACGCGTCGACGGTGAACGTCTGGAAGGAGTCCGTGTCTTTCAACGTGATCGTCTTGGCGTAGGGCTTCGTCCCGTTGAACACCACGTAGATGACGTGGGGGCGAGGTTCGGTCACGTATGCCTGCGGAGTGTCGGTGTCACCGATCAGGAAGCCGATCTTGTTGAGGTTGGTCGGCCCGGCCAGCCCGATGATGACGAGNNTTGGCCCACGCCCGCGTCCTTCGCCTGCCACGACGTATTCGACAGGTCGTCGATCAGATTGGAAGCCGGGTGACCAGTGGCCGCGCTGGTGGCCCGCGCCGACGTCGGGTGGACCGGGTTGTAGGTCGTGTGCACCACGTTGGCGACATCGTGGTACCAGGCGCTCAAGTCATGACGGATGTGCTTCTTGCCGGGGCCGGCGACGGCGAGGACCACGAAGACGACGACGGCCAAGGCCACCAAGCCCATCACCAGACTGGACAACCAGCCCCGGCCGGACCCACCGACCGCCCTTCGACGCTGTCGGGGGCGGTCGCCGGCGGAGCGCTGGTTGCGTTGAGTCAGCTTGCGCCACACGCGCTTGTACCACGGCAGGGCGAATACGACGGCCTCTTGAAGCGAGTCGCCGCATCGCCGGCAGAAATGGCGGCCGGGATCGTTGCCTTCACCGCACTGGCCGCAAATCTTGTCACCGGGGTTGATCACCCTGGTGGGCGCGGACTTCTTGACCGACGGACGCGCTTTGACCGCAGCCGGCTTCACGGCCGCGGGTTGGACTGGAGTGGCGGCGCTCGACTGGCCTGTCGTCGCAGCAGCAACCGGCGCCGGCGAGGCGGGCGCGGGTGCCGGTGATGAGGCTGAAGCGGCGGGCGCAGCCGTCGATGCGGCTACCGTCATCGGTGCCGGGGTCGGAGCCGGGGTCGGAGCCGGGGTGGGCGCGACCACGGGACCAGCGGCGGCGGGCCCGGCAGTTGGAGCAACGGGCGTTGGCGTGGGCGCCAACTGCTCGGACGCAGGCGTGGCGTTGTCGTCGCCGAGGCCGATCTTCTCCTTGACCCGCTCGATGAGGCCCTGGGGTTCGGAGTCGGGCTCCGGCTCGGGTTCGGGCTCCGGCTCGGGCTCGGGTTCCTGGACCTTCTGCCCCGCCCATTCCAAGAAGCCGGCGCAGGAGCCACAGAAGGCGTCCGTGTCCTCGTTCTCGTATCCGCAACTCGTGCAGACGATCACTCCGCAGGCTCCTCTCGTTCCGGAGCTCCCGGCCCCGGAGGAGCCAGATCGAACCGCCCAGATCCTGGCATACGCACTAGCCCTCCTAGGGTGACGCTCGCCTCGAAATGGCACCCGGGATCGACCATCCGACCGGCCATGGCCGAGGACGCGACGGCAGGCGACCGCCGCCTTCGACGGTCCCCGCGTCCACAGGTTGGGGCTGTCGGCCGACATGGTGTTGAGGTAGCATTTGCGGGCATCGAGGAGGTCGAGCGATGAGCATGGTGGTCGCAGGCGCGCAGTTGATGTGCGACATGGGGGCGATGCCCGCCGTCCTCACTCCAGTCCCGCACATGGTCACGGCGGGAGGGCTGCCGGCCGCGACGATCACCGACTGCGCTCCGATGGCCAACATCCCAACTTTCGGCATGTGCATGTGTCCGGCCAACCCGGCGGTGGCCGCCGCCACCACCGCCGCCCTCGGCGTGCTCACTCCGATGCCATGCATCCCTGTTACTTCGCCATGGACGCCCGGATCGACGTCGGTGATGATCGACGGGGTGCCGGCGCTCACCGAGGACTCCACGTGCATGTGCGCGTACGGTGGCACCGTCACGATCGCCATGCCCGGCCAGGTAAGCGCAACCTGCACTTCCTAGTCGGCGTTCAGGCGAGCGCGTCGGCCCTGGCCCGCTCAGCATCCTCGAGCAACTCTCGGAGCATTTTGACGGACGGCAACTCCACGATTCGTCCCGTCTCGTCGAACGCGACCGCCTCGGCCAGGACCGCGAACTGGCCGGCGGATACGCGGACGATCTCCTCGGGCCGAGGCGTGCCGAGGTGCACTCGGTACTTGCACTTGAGTGCGTCGTAGTAGCTGCACTTCAACGGCCGTTCGTCCAAGCCGAAGACCGAGCAACGGTTGTCCTCGAGGTGACGGCACGTCGTGCGAACGATCAAGGCCCATCCGTCGTCGGCGACGCCCACCTCCACCCCGGGAAACCCGACGCAGTAACGGAAGAAGTCGAGCTGGCTGACTANNTTCCCGGCTAAACAGCAGCGTCTTGCAGCACCAAGCCCCGCAGCCCTGGCACGGATCGGAGACGACGGGATCCGCGATTCGATGCGTGCCGGGCGGTTTGGCGTTTGCGCTCTTCTTCGACAGCGTGAGGGCTCGCCATTCCTCGGTGACCGGGTCGGGCGGCGGGGTCGGCGCCGGATGCCGTTCCAAGTGCATGGAGAGAAACGCTTCCTGCACGTCGCCCCAAGCCGGGACAGCGATCACCCGGCGCGTTTCGTCGAACGTGAGTTGACGGGCGTACCACGCCATCCGCTGCCGGTCCATCAAGGGGCGGACTGGATCCACGTCCACCGTCATTCGACGGCGATACCCGCAGGAGTGGTCGTTGTAGTGGCTGCAGATCGACGGCTGGGTCGGCGTGCGGTGCACCGTGCACAGCCCGGTCGGGACGTCCAGGTAGCCGCACGGCTGGTTGAGGTAGACGTCCACCTTGGCGTCAGGGCCCAGTCCGAGCACGATGCCTTCGAAGTTGAGCAGGTAGGCGGCGTAGTCGACGTCGAGCAACGATTCGAGCGCGAAGTCGAGCAGCAGCAAATAGGTGCAGCACGGCGAGGTGGTACACGACAGGCACGGCGACTGGCGCGCCTCTTGGTACGACAGATGCCCAGTTGACTTGATCCCCATGGCCACGGCCACGTCAGCTGGGGCTTCGACCGAGTGAGCGGACTGGTCGGCAACGGGTTCTGCGTAATCCTGCATTTACTCGAGACCCCGCCCGGGCCGGCCCAGTTTGCGGGCCACCTTGGCACCCGGCTTGTCCTTGTGGGCCAAGCCGCCACGCTTCTTCAACCCCGGAGCGGCGGCCCCATGACGGGGCTTCATTGACCGTCCGAACTCGCGGCCGAGGCCGCCTCCCATGGTCGCCCGCTCCGCCGCGTGAAGAAGCCCGCCTTTGTCGCCGTGGCTCTTCTGGCGGACCAGTGCGCTCTTCACCGGGGTCATCGACTTCATGGCCGCCTTCCTCCCAACCCCCGTCGCCTTCTGCAACCCGACCAAATCCTTTGCGCCCGCCTTGCGCACGACGCCGGCCTTCTGGGCCAGACCTCCCTTCTGGGCCAGACCTCCCTTCTGGATCGACGCCACCGTTTTGGCTGGCGCCAGCTCCCTGCCCGGGCCGCCCTTGGCCAGAGCCTTGGCCTTGGCCAGAGCCTTGGCCTTCGCCAACTCCCCAGCCCGGGGCAGCTTTCCGCCCGCGGCGTGGCTCTTCTGATGGATCAGCGCGCTCTTCGCCGGGGTCATGGATTTCATCGCCGCCTTCCGACTGGCCCCCATCGCCTTCTTCATTCCGTCCAAGTCTTTGACGCCTGGCTTCTTGGTCAGGCCGGCCTGGGGCGTCAGGCCCGCCTTGTGGGCTGGGCCGGCCTTCTTGAGGTGCTTCAACTCCTCCGCCAGCGGCGACGCGCCACCGACGCCCCTTTGGCGCACGAGCGCGCTTCGTTTGCGAGTGGCCCCGTGGGGCCTCCGCTTCAACGCAGTTTTGCGCAGCTCGGCCAGGTCAGAGGAGCCCTGGTGCGCGAGTCCGGCATGACCCGTCTTGGCGGGAGCGTGTATCCCGGGTACCTTCAGTGAGCCGGGCGGCCGGAGCGCGCTCAATCTTGGAGATCCGTCCCCTGGGGCCCTTCGGGCGTCTCCGGCTTTTCGGGCTCTGCGGCCGACGACGGCTCGGGCGACTCCTCAGGAGCCTCCTGGTTCTCCGGTCCTTGCGGGGCCAGCTCTATTCGCTCGGATCCCGGCAGATCCACGGCCCCCGGCGCGTCGGCATCCGAAGTGTCGGGCCCATCGCCGTCGTCGGCACCGGAATCCACCCTGCGGGTCCTGGTCGCACCTCGGGCCTTCGCCCCTTCGGCGACGACTTCGAGCTCAAAGGGGAGATGGGCCGGACGCGACGACCCGACGATCCGTTGGACGGTGGTCCGATTGACCGTGGCCGGATCGCTCACCACGAGCCGGACGGTCAGGTGGGGTCGCGGCGAGCCGGGCAGCGCCGCCCCGGCCGTTTCCGACCAACCACAGCCACCGCTCTCCTCGATCGCCGGCACGACACCGATGTACAAGTCGATGTGGGCCGCCAACCCGGCGGCCGTCCCTCGGATGCGGTACAAGAGTACGGCGTCCCGGATCAGCTGGCGACGGCGTTCCAGCGACCAGGTCTCGTCGATATCGACCCCGACCCAGCTGGCCAGCCAATCGACGAAATCGTCGGGGGCGAGCTGAGGGTCGAGATAGCTGTCCCAACAATCGATCGTTGAGAACACGGGGGCCAGTACCTCATCGAAGGCGCTGACCATCCGCATGCAGAACTCGTCCTCCTGGAAGGCGGCGGGTAGTTCGTTGCCTAGCGGCCGCGGGCTCGCCAAGCCTTCGACAGAGCCCCGCATGGGAACGGTTAGCGCCAGTGCGGCCCTACGTTCCGCTCGACTATCCGCCACGACAGAAGCCACGCCTATATTTCCTCGACCCGAACTTGGTGCTCATAGGAGAAGACCAGGGCGTTGGCGGCCACCTCGACCCGTTGGGCGGCTTGGCCCCGCTCTCCGGTTATCGGGTTGGCCGCGAACAACCTGACGTCTTCGACCAGTTCGGTTCCGGGCAGCCGCTGAAGCAGGGCGTACACCTCGCCCATGTGCACCGGCCGGCCGAATGGCCACCCGGTCCCATCCATTCCCCCCCTGATGGGATGAAGGTACGAATACAGGGCGTCGATCGCTGTGGCGCGCAGCCGGGCCGGATCCGCCCAAGGACGGGCCCGCAGCATGGCTACGACCGTGACGCCTTGGTATGCGGGCGGCTCCACCATGACCCGCGCTCCGATCGTCCGGCGCGTATCCAGAAACGTGGCCACCGACCTGAGCATCTCCACGGACGGGACGAGTTGCTCGAACGACAACTTGCCGTCTTCGTCGTCAGCGACCGCCGGGACCAGCAGCACCCTGACTCCCCCGGCCTCCTCGTCACTGGTGGCGGCGACGGCCTTCACGCGGGCGGCCTCTGGAGCCGCCTCCCGAGCCAGTTGCTCGTAGTCTTCAGCCGTGACGGCCCGGCCCAGCGTCCGCAACACGATGGGCCCGCGGATTTTGGCCTCCTCGATGTCCTCCCCGTCGACGCCTCCCGACGCGGCGTGTCGGTTCTCGACCCGGGCCACGTACGGGATCGTCGTGCGGCAGACGCGGATCGCCCGCTGGGCGATGTTGCCCTGGCGTCCTCCGCCGGTGTGATATTTGCGCACACGCAGGACCGATCCCTTCGGCGGCACGGCGCCGTATTGCAATAGCTCGCCTTCAGCGGTGCGCACAGCCGGGCCGAGCAGCACCTCCCCGCCTACCCCGTCGAGCACGAAGTGGCGGTCCTGGCCCTGGCTCTGGGAGAAGTCGGATACCTCCGACCACTCCTGCCACCCCTCTTCTTCGTCGGACACTTCCAACACCACTGGGTCTCCTGAGGGGACGACCGGCGCGCGAGCGACATCGAAACGCTGGCCCGGTACCCCCTCCGAAAATCCCAATACCTCCCCCTCCATGACCTCGGCTTGCACAGCCTCCGTCGTCCCACCGATCGTGAAGGCTTCGACCTTCCTGATCAACGGAGAGTTGCTGTAGAAGGGCTGGTCCTCCTCGGGTGTTGTTACCCGAGCCCGCAGCCATCCAGCTCGCAACTGATGCTCAAGCGAAACCACATGCGACGGCGGCACGTGCAGGACGACTTCCCCGGCCCGGTTCAGTCCGCCGGTGGTGTCCCTTTCCAGCTCGCACTCGACCCACGACTGACCATCGGATGCCTCCCACACCAGCGGTGGCCACTCGGGGTCCACGCCGATCCCCTCGATGTTGCAGTCGAGTCGGATGTTGACGGCGCATCGCGGCACCGCCGTCGACAACCCGATCAGAAGCACTTCGTCGGGTGCGGGCTGGGGGGAGAAGCAGGAAAACGGTGACAGGCTGATGCTGTCGGTGTGGTCGCGCCACGTCCCGTCGACGGGGATGGAGCCGACATACGTCATCTCGCAAGGGACGATGCTCAACTCATCGGTCGTCGTGAACGCCACGGACGATCCGACCGCTTCGGTTCTGGGCGTGGCGACTTCGACGCCGATGGGAACGACGATGGGTTGGTCCTGGGGAGCCGACAGCCAGAAGGTCACTCCGGTACGCGCCGCGGTGGGAGGGAAGAGGTGCACGCCGAGAAGCTCGAGGAACCTTATGTAGTTGCGATCGGGAACTCGGTTGAGCCGGTAGATCACCTGATCGGTCATGTAGGCGAAGGTCTCGATCAACGTCACCCCGGGGTCCGAGACGTTGTGGTCGGTCCATTCCGGGCATCGACGCTGGACGAGCCGCTTGGCGTCGTCGACCAGGTTTTGGAAGCGGCGGTCGTCGAGGTTGGGTGCCGGCAGGGCCATCTGGCTCAGTCCTCCTCGGGGATCACATAGAAGGGAAAGACCAGGTTCCGGGGGTCGTAAGAACCCTTCTTCTCGTAATGGATGTCGATGTAGAGCGTGTTGCGCGCGTACTCATCGATGCTGACGTCGACGCTCTTGACGGTGATGCGGGGCTCCCAGAATCCGAGGGCCCGCTTCACTTCGACCGACAGCCGGCCGGCGGTGGTGGCGTCTGCTGGAGCGAACACGTAGTTGTGGATGCCACAACCGAACTCCGGTCGCATGGGACGCTCACCCGGAGCGGTGGCCAGGATCAGGCGTATGGCCTGCTCGAGGTCCCGGTCGTCGCCGCTCAGCGCGATGCTGCCCGACGCGTCGGTCCCGAGCGGGAAGCGCCACCCCTGCCCGATGAACTTTTCGGCCACGATCCGCCCCTACCCGGCCCCGAGGCTGACCACGGCCCCACTCACGCTGACTTGGCCGGTGCTGGGACTACCGACCGATACCTGGCTGGTGCTGGTCCCTCCGACGGCGACAGTGGCGCCGGCCAGGCTCAGCGAGAGCGTGTCTTCGCTTCCGATCGTGATGCTCGGAGCGTCGAGGGTGAGCGGCCCTCCGGTAGCAGCGATCTTGACTCCGAGGGCCCCGGTGATCTCGACCTGGCCCAATGAGTTGATGGTTATTTGGATCTGTTCACCGTCGAGGACGATGGACGTCGGTGGCTGTTCCACTGGGGCCGTCATGATGCTGATGCCCATGGCTTCGGGGCCGTCGTTGAACTGAATCGTGTGGGCCATACGGGACGCAATCCGGCGGTTGGCCACGACCCCTTGCACCGATGGAGGAGGCAACGGTGATGCGATGCCGTTGTACAGGTTCCCGATCACGTACGGATAGTCGATGCAACCCCGGTCGAAGCCGATCAGAACCTCGTCGTCGATCTCGGGGATCCAGAGGAATCCTCCGCCGATCTTGCTGGCCCCGATCTGCATCACACGCGCCCAGGCGCTGATGTAGTCGGGCGACAGCCAGGGAAACATCACTTTGACCTGTCCGAGGTTTTCCGGGTCGACGTTGTCGATCACGGTGCCGATCACCAAACCGGGGATGCTCGGACGGGTCCCGTTGGCGGGGCCGGCGCCCGAGCTCAAGGCGAAGAGTGAGCGGTCCCGGAAGCCGCCGACGGTGACCCACGTGGTGTAGCCACCGCTGTCGGGCTCGAAGACGTGGCGGGCGGCCGAGCAGACGTAGTAGCCGTCGAACGGCATTCCGGCCATGCCGACCGTGACGCTCGCCCCGGCCAGCAGGGACGAATTGCCGATGCACTCGCCCTCGAGCTCGGCCAGTGCGCCCGCGATGTCGGCCGCTATCGACTGGGCTCGGCTCATCGCCGCCCCTTCGCTGTCGAAGGGAAAGCTGGCGTCGAAGAAGGGCAGAGCCCCGAACTCGCCGCCCACCACCGGCGGAAGGGTGGCCGGATCTATGCTTTGCGACGTCGAAGGCAGCGTGGGCGAGGGGCCGATGACGGGGATGGCCATCGACGGGTCGTAGCCGGTGACGGTGACCGCGGGAACCTGCTCGGCGCCTGAGACGACGGCCCTCAGGCGTATGAGATTCTTCCCCATCACCAGCTGGGTTCCCATCGGCGGTATCTCATAAGTGACCACCGGTGGCATGCCCGCTTCGGGCATGGGCATGGGCCCGAAGTTGAAGAGGCCCAGGGCGTCCGCGTACGCCACGCAGTTCTCCATGGCCGCCAGCTGCTGGATAAAAACCCAGGCGCTCACGTTGGCTTGCGTCAGCCATGGGTAGACGTTGGTGGTGGGGATTATCTCGCCCGGTATGACCCCGGCTTGGGCGACCAGCATGGTGACCACGTCGGATGCCGTCATCTCGGGGTAAGCCATCGTCGCGGTACCGCGCATGAGCCGGTGAGACTTGTCCATGCCCCGAACGATGGTGAGGCTCTCGCCGTGGGCGTAGTCGACTTCGACGGCCGTCACTTCCCCGGTGATGAGCGGGGTCGGCACCCCGTCCTTGCTCACCGTGACGCTCACCGGTGTGGCCAGCTGCAAGCCGCCGGGCAGCAACACCTTGTCGGGAATCTCCCTGAACTCCAAGCGGAACTGGGAGGGAACGAACAGGCTGCTGTCCACCTCCGCGGACACGAGTAGTCCACTCACGAGCGGGTTCAACGGGGCGAACGCCACCAGGATCTCGCACTGAGAGCTGGTCGTATCTACGCTCATGCCCGGGCCGCCCTCATGCCAGGTTCTCGGCCTCGCGCCGGTCCGGCACGATCAGCACCGTCCCCGCCTTGACGCGCATGGGGTCGTCGATGTCGTTGGCCTCGGCCAGGGCCCGCCACTTGTTGGGGTCGCGGTACTCCTCGTATGCGATCGAGGCCAGGGTGTCGCCCTCCACGACGGTTCGGGTGCGACGGGTGGCCAGGCCTCCTGACGTGGGGTTCGTCGGGGGAAGCGGGGCGGGCGGTGGGACGGCTTGCAAGCTCACGGTGGCTTCGGCGCGCACCGGCATCCCGAGCAGGAAGCGCTGGTAGGAGATGGAGAGCTTGGTGACGATCGCCTGCTCCATGATGATGTTCGGTCCCCACCCGAACATCACCGTCGGGGCGGAGGCCATGCCCATTGCGGTCGACAGCGGGCTGGGCGCCAGGAACAGGTTGAGCTCATCGATGATGAGCGTCGGCGGAAGCGGAGGGATGGCGAACGCGTCCAGAAGGATCTTGACGTCCATGGTCTGCGGCGAGAGCCCTTGGTACTGCGGTTGCGAACCGTTGGTGGCGGGTTGGGCGCTCGTCTTCCAGTTGGCGGCCACCGACGACGTGTAGCCCTCGGGGTTGAACGCGAACACGATGGGCGGCAACGGAAGCTCCAGGCACTGGATGTACGCGCTTACGGCACTGGCGGCCATCCCTGCAGCGGCGACTGACATGACAGGTCTCTCGTCCCGCTTACATGAAGCCCATGTGGGCCAGTTCGAGGGTCTCGGTCGCGATGTGAGGTTGGCTGGCGTCCATCGACGGCCCCTTCCAGCTGACCGGAGTGACCCCCAGCATCTGCCACGTCATGACGATCCCGCCGGACTGATCCAGGCAGGTGATCTGCGCCGCGGTGGGTATGGGCAACATGTGGTAGGCGCTTATCCAGTTGATGACGTTGGCCGTGGCGGGACTCACCGGGCGGCCCAGCTGAATGTTCGAGTACGTGATGTGGCCGGGCAAGTGGTGCTGAAAGAAGGTCATGGCGGTGTCGGGCCGATCGGTGGTCGAGATCGAAATCCCGAGCCCGGAGATCGTCGTCCAGGCACCCAGGTCGACCGCGTCGACAGAGACGGTGAAGAAGACGCTCAGACCGGGATTGCTATTGGCGTCCGACACCTGATCACCACCTCCTGTAATGGTCGGTCACGAGGCCGGCGCGCTCCCGGCCCTCTCGGAGTTCGCCTTTGAGCTTGTAGCTGATGAGCGGGTACATCCACTGCGTCAGGTTCGACAGCTCTTCATCGCTGGGACGGCTGGCGAACGGCCCTGGCCCACCGCTAGGCGCGGCGGCCGGTGCCGGCGGGGCGGCCGGGGATCCGGCCGGAGCGCTGCTGGGCTCGGGGGCTCGCTGGATCCCGGCCCCGGCCAGGGTGGGACCCATCGGCTGGCCTGCGACCCAACTCTGGCTCGTCACGACGGGCGCCTGCCCGCCGGGACCGGGAACGCTGAGGGCGGAGAGACGCTGGAATATCGACGCAGCCAGCGCCTCGGGATCTGATCCACCCGGCGCGGGAGTGACGAGGGGCATCGGCGCCCCCGTCAGCCCTCCGTCGGCGCGGCCCGAAGGCGACGGTACGCCAGAGCCGACCGGTCCTGGGAGCGGCGCCGATCGGGCCGTCGCGACCGGCGCCAAGCTCATCTCGGCTGAGAGCGCTTCCGCCTCCAGCATCCGGCCGGCCGGAGTGTGCTCGAGCGGAAGGTTGGGGCCCAGGCGAGCCTGCTGGGCGACGTGGGTCAACTCGTGGGCTAGAAGCGCTTGGCCCGGACCGGCATCGAGGGTGCCGACGTGCTGGGGTATCACGACGCTGGTCGGAGATGTGAATCCGCGAGCGCGCAACTGCCGCGCCTCGGACGCGCCCTCAACGGTTCGGTCGATGGGGACTTTCGACAGATCGACTCCGTGGCGCGACCCGATCACGCTGCGTACCGCCATGCCCTCCACCGGACGCGCCGGCGCAGCCTCGCTCGCCGAACCCTCTGTTGCACGGCCTTCGCCGGGAAGCAAGGTGTCCGTCGAAAGCAACGGAGCCGTTCGGCCCGCGGCGGCCGGAAGGTCGGCGGGAGCGACGCCACGAGCGAGCGGGGCGAGACTCTCGAGCGCGACGAGAGGTAGTGCCATGCCGGCGGTCACTCGTCGCGACGACAGCGGACGAGCAGCGGGATACCTTTCGCGGCTTCCGGCCGCGCCCAGCCCCGCCAACGGGGACGTTCCCGGCCCGGCAGCGAGCTGATTCTGGATGATGGCGCGCGAAGCTCGAAGTTGATCGGCCCGACTCATGGTGGTGATATCCCACGAAGTGGCGGTGGGTGGGAGATCCGCCATCGGCGCGCCCAGTCCCGAACGCGGCACCACTTGGGCCGGCGTGGCCGCCAGCGGGAGTTCGGCGGCGTCCGGCTGCCATCCGGGCCGGGCGCCGGTGGTCTCATGAGGGACCCCGGTCGTGGACGTCGGGGCTTCGCTCGAGAGCGGCGGTCCGTCGCCTACCAGCGGGGCGACAGGAGTGGCTGTTTCAACGGCCTCGGGCTCGGCTGGTGGCCGTACGAGGCCAGCTACCGCAGGAAGCGCAGAACCCGAGGTCGGATAGGCGGTCGGTGCCATGGGCCCGGCGGGTCCGCCCTCGGATGCCGGTCCGTGGAGGCGGGCGCTCGGTAGCTGCACGAGCTGCATGTCCGGCGGGGTCGACGCCTCCAACAAGGAGGCGGGATACGGCAGGGACGGCTTGGCTGCTCCGAGGGGCTCCGCCCGCGCCGCCATGGGGACGACACCCACGAGATCGGACGTAGACCTCCGAGCGGCCTCGGGACCGGCGGCCGCCCGTTGAGAGACATCGGTCCCGGCCGTCCGGCTCTCGTCGGTACCCGATAGAGGCGACCCGACGCCCGGCCCGCCCGCATCCGAAGCAGCCCACGGCTGGCCCCCATCCTCGTGTGGGTCGGCTGCAGCCGGCGGCGGGATGGCCAAGACGAGCGCCTCCCCCCCGGAACGGCTCGGCGGAGCCGGGGTGGCGGCGATGATCGGCGGTTCGGTGGAAGCGATGGCCACGCCCTTGACCACTCCGGCTGGCGCCGACGCAGATACGGAATGACCGAGGGGGCCGAGGAACACTTCTGGCGGCTGCCACGAGACGAGCGAGTCACCGAACTGACGTGACGACACCCAAGGCATCGGCGGCAAGAGCGGCTCCAGTGGGGGGAGCGTGGCCCAGTCCGGCGTATCGGCAAACGTGCTGGCCCGGATGATGTCTGGCGCCGGCCGGGGAGGAGGCGCCGACGCGGGGGAAGGCCTATCGGCGCCGCGACCGTTCCGCCAACGACTTAGCGCGGCCACGGGGGTCTCACTCCCGCTCTTCGGACAGCCGCCGGTTGATCTTCGCTATCTCAGCGACGAATCGCTGGCGGAGGGGATGTTCGAGGTCCAGGATCTCGTCGAGCGACCAGTGGAAGTGATAAGCAACGTACGCCACCTCCTCGTACAACCGGTCGGTCTCGTACGTCATGCTTCCCCCTGGCGCCCACCGGCCAAGTTGACCGTAAACCGCTCATCGCAAACCGGGCAGGTGACTGCCGCCTTGGTATGGCCCTCGGTGTTGACGCGGCGATAGAGGTCCTGCAGGAAGGCCAGGTCCGACGCGAACAGGTTCTCCACCACCGAGGCCCGCACGTCGTCGCCCTCGATGGTACCGAGACGGGTTAGGACCCGGGACAGGAGGACCACGGTCAGATAGGCGGGGTTGCTTCGAACGCGATCGTCGAGCAGCGGTAGGAGCTCATCCCTCGCGGTGGCGAGCCGCATGGTGCCCGTCTTGTGCAACACGCCCGCGGGGTCGAGGTAGCCGCGGGGCAACTCGAAATCGAACTCGGTCCGCAATGGTTCGGGCCGAGCCGGGATGGCCGCGGCTCGGGCCGAGGCCGGGCTCCCGCCGGGTTCGTTGTAGTCGGCCGCCTCGTCAGACTCCAACGAGGCGGTGGGCTTACCCCGACGCATCAGCTGGCTTTGATCTCTTCATACACGAAGGTGACCGTCTCCTCTATCGGGTTGGCGCTTCCGGCGTCGAGGCCGGTGACCTTGAGCTCGATCGGCCAGGCGTTGGTGAAGTCGAACGTACGAGCAGGCATGCCCATCTGGTTGTAGATCGTGACCGAGCCGTTCTTGCGGGCTGACTTCACGTCATTCAGGGCACTGTCCAACCACTGAGCCCAGCTCTTGTCATCGGTCAGGACTCGGGTGGCCGTCAGCTGGCCGAGGAACACCCGATTGCCAGCCCACACCTTGTGGATGGGCTGCCCTTGCAGGTTGTTGGACTTGGTCTCGACCTTGTCGATCTTCAGATCTAAGCCGTCGACCTTCTTGATCGTCTTGGACTCGATGCCGTCGAGCGTCAAGCCGAACTTGTGGGTTCCGGCCGAATCGTAGGTATCAAAGGCTCCCATTGTTCATCTGCCTCCTTGCGATTGGGTGGAGCGCTACTCGTTGACCAGACTGGTTCCGCCCGAGAACTGCGACAGGCGGAAGATGACGAATTCGGCCGGCTTGACCGGGGCGACGCCGATCTCGCAGACCACCTGGCCCGCGTCGATCCCTTCGGACGGGTTGGTCTCGCTGTCGCATTTCACGTAGAACGCCTCGGCCGGGGTCAACCCGAACAGGGCCCCTTTGCGCCATTCGTTGACGAGGAACCCGGCTATGGTCCGGCGGATCTTGGCCCACAAGGCGTAGTCGTTCGGCTCGAACACGACCCAGTCGGTGCCGTTGAGGATCGACTCCTCCAGGTAGTTGAAGAGTCGACGGACGTTGAGGTAGCGCCACGCCGGATCCGAAGACAGGGTCCGAGCGCCCCATACGCGGATGCCCCGACCGGGGAAGGCGCGGATGCAGTTGATCCCAACCGGGTTGAGGAGGTCGTGCTCGCTCTTGGTGATGTTGATCTCGAGGTTGATGGCGCCCCGGACCACCTCGTTGGCCGGAGCCTTGTGGACACCGCGGCTGTCGTCGTTGCGACCCCATATGCCGGCGACGTGTCCGGAAGGCGGGACGAACGTGTTGGTACCGGACGCGGGGTCGAACACTTTGACCCAGGGCCAATACAGGGCGGCGTACTTCGAGTCGTAGCCGACCTTGTCGACCCGCCACTCCTTGATCTGCTGAGCATTCAGGCCAGGAGGAGGGTCGAGGATGGCGACCCGGTCGCCCATGAGCTCGCAGTGGGCGATCATCGCCAGCTGCACGGCCTGCACGCCTTCCAAGTCGAGGGTTCGGTTTTGGTAAGCCGACATGAGATCGGGCACGCAAACCATGGTCACCTCGTCGATGGCTTCCAGCCCACCGAAACCGGTTCGGTCAGCCGAGTCACCGACGTAGTCATCGGGAGCCAAGCGATGGGGCGCAGGCGCCCCGCCCCCGCCCAGGGCGACGGTGCCGCGCGACACCTTCTCGGCGGTCACGCCGAGGTCCTCCAGCCGCACCAACTTGGACTGGGCGTTGACCACGGTGACGACGTTCTGCCGACCCTTCTTGGAGGTCACGTTGTCAAAGGTCTCTTCGACCTTGCCGCCCTTCTTGACGACCACCTTGAAGGCATCCTCGGCTGCGCCTTCGGTGGTGCTGTCGGCGACTTCCACCGAGATGTCATTTCCATCCGGCCCCTCCGCCAGCGCCTGGACCCGGAAGGCGTCCACGCTGGCTGCGGCCCCCGTGCTGGCCGTCAGCTCGCCCTTGGCCGCGGGCGACGCCGCCCCGTTGGCCCCGATGCGGACTACGAAACAGGCCCCACCCCCGTTTTGGAAGTATCCGTACACGGAGTGATGGAGGTACGAGCCTTCGACGAAGTCACCGAAGGTCCCGGTGAACTGGCTCCAGTTGGTGACGAGAGTGGGTGCGTTGAACGGGCCGGCGCCGGCCAAGCCAACGAACGCGGCCACGGCTGTCCCCACGCCCTCGATGGGGCGGGCCCCGGCTTCCATTTCCTCGACATACACACCCGGTGACAGATAGGTCGGCATATATACCCTCCTCGGGACGGACCATCAGCACCATGCCGCGTCGTGCTCGGCGCCGGAAGGGGCGGGAGGGCGGGCCTCAGGGAAGCGTGAGTTGCGCTTTTGGGCAACGCCTCCGCCACCTGGTGCCTGGGTCCCTTCAGCCCCCAGTCAGTTGGTAGTACTCGCCGAACTCCGAAGCTACGACCAGTCGGCCGAGCTTGCGGTACTCACGATGGACCCCTCGGATCAGGTCCGCCATGGCGACGGGCTCGCCTCGGTCGGCCGCCATGTAGGCGGCGGTGATGGCAATGCTGCGGATATTGCCGCCGGACAGCTCGAACGCCCGGGCGCAGAAGTCGAGGTCGAGGTCGTCGCCTCGAGGCACTCCCGAGGTCAGGCAGCGGTCCCATAGCGCACGGCGCAACGCTTCGTCGGGCGTCGGAAAGTCGACCACCATGTCGAGCCGGCGGGCGAAGGCCTCATCCACGTTGGCCCGAAGGTTGGTGGCCAAGATGGCGATACCGTCGAAGGTCTCCATCCTCTGGAGCAGGTAAGCCACTTCGATGTTGGCGTAGCGGTCGTTGGCGTCTCGCACTTCGGAGCGTTTGCCGAACAGGGCGTCGGCCTCATCGAAAAGCAGCACGGCGTTGACGCCGTCGGCCTCGCTGAAAATCCGCTCGAGGTTCTTCTCGGT
>PMHU01000050.1 GCA_003156795.1 Acidimicrobiaceae bacterium | reverse complement strand
ACCGCCGCGAACCACAGGACGATGCGGCTGATACCGCCTTGGGCGTGGATCCGGGTCAGCGCGTATCCGGCGACGGAGAAGCACGCCAGCATGAGCAGCAGATGGATGGGATGGGCTCCGTAGTGTCGTCGCAGCCAGCGCATCAGTCGACCTCGAAAAAAGTGATGCGCTGCATCCACTTCTTGTTGTGGGTACCGGGCGCGTTAGGGATCATCACCCGAGCCGGATACCCGTGGTCAAGCGACAGGTCGGCTCCGTTGACCCGCAGCGCGAGCAGCGACTGCCGGGCGTGAACTTGGGACCCTGAAATGTAGGTCGGGCTGGCATCGAGCGTCTCCAGCAGAGCAGACGTGGCGTTGGCCGCGCCGGCGAGCCGGGCCAGGTCGGCCAGAGGAACCCCGGTCCAGCGCTGCACCGTCGACCATCCTTCGGTGCAAGCGATCGGTAGAACTTCGGTGAGTTGCGACATGACCAGCAGCTCGTCCCGGCTGAGCGAGATGCGCTCGGAGCCCACCAGTTCGAGTCGCCAGGCGGCCCCGGTCTGTAGTGGTCCCACCCCCTGAGCGGCCGCGGTGTGGTTGACCGGGAAGTGGTTGGGTCCGACCCCGGGCGCGCCGACACGGGTTCCTAACAGGTCGAGGCGACGCATCGCCCCCCCGATCGTGTCGCCCGCGGTGAGCAGGAAGACCGAGAGCGAGGAGCCTGCGACCATGGCGAGCACCCCGCGGCGCGAGATGGTCGGAGGGTCGGGATGACTTGCCACCAGAACATCGTCGGCAGGCTCGGGGAGGGTGCCCGCCAGCCCGGTGCGGAGCTCGGTGCGGAGCCGGCGGGACTTCAGCGAGCGGACCATTTTGGGAAACTTGAGGATCACGTGCACGGTGAAGCCGGACATGAAGATCCAAGCGCCGTAGAAGTGCCCGGTGTAAAAGGAGAACCCGTACTTCTGGTAGTAATCGATGTAGAGGATGCCGGTGGTCATCTCGAAGACGATCCCGCCTACGACCATCATCAGGCTGATCCGCTCGAGCAGGCGAGCTAGCGACTGGAAGGGCGGCCAGGCGAACAGCTGGGGAATCACCGACCAGAGCTTGGCCAGGACGACGGGAACCAGGACCAGGCCCAGGACGACGTGCACGCCCTCGATGAGGCGGTACAACCAACTTGGTTCGGTGATCCAGTTGAAGACGTAGAGCCCGAACGCGCCGTGGGAGGGGTTGGGGTCATTTGAGCCCAACTTGGGGTCGTAGGCGGCGTAGGAGAGAAGACCTGTGATGAACTCGATCGGGATGCCGATCAGCAGGACGAGCCCGAAGACAGACGTAAGCCAGGGCCCGCGAACCGGGCTTCGCCAACGGTGCGGCAGGGAGGTCATTCCTTGCGCATCGGAATCGTCAGCTAAGACCACTGCACCCCTTACCGTCCGGAGTAGGAGAGGCTACGCGTATCCGATGACCCATCGGGGGCGAGACCACAGCTGCCAGTACTCCACGACTTCGTATCCAAGCGATCGATACAGCTTTTCGCCTGCTACCGACGAGTGCAGCAGCGAACCCGTGGCTCCGTTGTCAAACTCCTGGCGCAGGGCCGTCTGGAGCAGACGCCGTCCGTACCCGTGGCCTTGACTGTCGGGCCGCGTGGCCATCGACCACAAAGCGACCCACCCATCTTCGACGACCGTGGTAGCGCAGGAGACGAGCCGGTCCTGGTCGAACAATCCCCAGACGGCGGTGCCTGCATCCTCGAGGGCTCGATCGGGAGCAGCGGCCATCGCCGACCCTTCGTCCAGCCCGTAAGTCGTCGCCAGGAGTTCTCGTGCGAGGGGTAGTTCGTGCTTGGTGAGCGCCGAGCCGCCCGTTCCGGAAGGCAGGGGGCCCGTCGGCTTGCGCAGGGTCATTAGTGGGAGCGCACCGACGGTCACCCAATGGGCGTCGGCTAACGCTTGGGCGGCGGCGAGCCCTGAACCGGCCAGCATGATGATCGCCGGCTGGCCAAGTTCGAGGACCGGCTGGAGGCACTGCTCGACGAGGACGGTCGGGCTGGCCGCGTGGCAGCACGCCAGGTTGTAGTTGACGTTCTTCTCCCCGCTGAACGCGACCCAGCTGTCGGACGTCACAACGTGGAGGTCCGGTGCCGCCCATAACCGAGCGCTTGACCCGAGTGTCCGCCAGAGGTCGAGCGGGCCGATCCCCATGGCCTGAACTGTAGCAAGTGGCCCAAGGAGTCGAACTCGCGGTGGCAGCATCACTCCAGAGCAAGCCTCGCCTAACATACGGCTCGGATGACGGAGCCGGTTCTGACCTAGTGTCCGGACCTTTACCGGCAAGGGATAGTCGAGACGTGGACTGTGATGACTTCGAAGTGCGGGTCGGGACCGACGTCCAGTCGATCGCCGAGGTCGCTCAATCGATCGCCCATTTCGGCGATCGTTACGTGCGACGGCTGTACACCGAACACGAGGTGGAGTGCTGCGGCGGGGCCAGGGTTGAGTCGGCCCCCGGCCTGGCAGCCCGCTTCGCCGCCAAGGAGGCGATGATCAAGCTGCTTCGGGTGAAGGACAACGATCCGGGGTGGAAATCCATCGAGGTCCGACGGCGACCGGGCGGGTGGTGCGAGATTTCTCTGGGTGAATCCGCTCGGCGACTGGCCGATGAGGCTGGAGTCACGCACCTCTCGATGAGCATGAGCCACGGAGCCGGGGTGGCTACCGCAACGGTCGTCGGGCTGTGCCAGGCCGGAGCGGGGGCGTGAGCCCGGCCGAGGCGGAAGTTCGTCGCGTCCTCGCCGAGCACGGTGGGTTGCCTATAGAAGGGGCGGACTTGGACGGCGACGCCGACCTGTTCGATCTGGGGATGACTTCCCACGCCAGCGTCAACGTCATGCTCGCCCTGGAGGACTCCTTTGACATCGAGTTCCCCGACGAGATGCTCCGCAAAAGCACCTTCGAGTCGGTCAACGCCATCAGTGCGGCGCTAGGAGAGCTGGGAGCGCAAGCCCCGATCTCCTGTGCAGGACGCCAGCGCCGGGGCGACGAAGCGGCGGACCATCGACCTCTCGGAGTCAGCATCCGCACCCGGCAGCACGGCTAGGGACACCACGGTGCGCACCATCCACTCGGCCTCCTCGGGATCGCCCGAACGACCCAAAAAGGCGGCCACCACCCCTTCGATCACCGCGGAAGAGGCGATCAGGTCGCGGGTGATTCCGACGTTGTCAGTGGCGAACCAGGCGTGCAGGGTGGGTCGGGCCCTCACTTTCGAAACGCACAGCATGATCGCCTCGACCACTCGCTCCGTCTAGNNGGCCACCTCTGCTGCCAACTTGCGGGTCTCGCGATGCACGAAGGCGGTTCGCAGGGCCGGTCGGTCGTCGAAGTACCGGTAGAGGGTGGCGCGCGAGCACCCTGCTTCGCGCGCCACGTCGGCCATGCTCGTACGGGCCACGCCTTGGCGGACGAAGACTTGCGCCGCGGCGTCGAGGATGCGGTCGGACGCCAGGTCGCTGCGCCCCTCCCGCAGCCACCGCCGGGTCGTCACGTCAGGCCTTCTGGGTCGAACGGGAGGCTTTGGTATCGGCGAACGAAGTGTCCAGGCGCGAACTCTCCGCCTCGAGCGTCCACGCTGAAGCGAGGGCATCTGGCCAGGAGCTCCTCCAACGCCACTCGAGCTTGGAGGCGCGCCGCGGCTGCGCCCAGGCAGTGGTGGGCGCCGTAGCCAAAGGCCATGATCGGCCTCGGATTGCGCCGCATATCGAGGGTCCCGGCGTCGTCTCCGAACCTCCTCTGATCGCGGTTGGCGGAGGCGTACAGCAACAGCGCCCGCCGCCCGGCGGGAACGGTGACGCCATCGATTTCCACGTCCGTCGTGAGGGTGCGGGCCAACGCTTGAACGGGAGAAGTGAGGCGCAGGAGCTCCTCGACGCCGACAGGAATGGTCGAGGGGTCATCGATGAGCACCGCCCTCTGGTCAGGGTGGGCGGTCAGAAGCTCGGCGGCCCCGCCGAGCAGCCCGGTTGTGGTGTCATTGCCTCCCGTCACCATGGTGAAGGCGAACCCGAGCGCCTGCATTATCGAGACCTTGTCTCCGCCGGCGGCTGCCAGCAGCGACATGGTGTCGACTCCGGGGTCGGCGCGGCGCCGCTCGATGAGATCGGAGAAGTACGAAAACAGCTCGCCCACCGCGTTGGGCGCTTGTAGCGGGTCACCGTTGGCGGTAGCGGCGACGATCGCTTGGGTCCACCCGTCGAAGCGGTCGCGATCCTCGGCCGGGACACCCAGGTAGTGGGCCACGACCATGCTGGGAAGCGGCTTGAAAACGTCCGCCACGACGTCCCCTCCGCCGCTGTCCCGCAGCCGTTCTATCCGCTCCACGACGAAGGAGCGCACGGCCGGCTCGACTTCGGATACTTGGCGGGGCGTGAAGCCCCGGCCGACCAGCCGGCGGAATTCCGTGTGCTCGGGGGGGTCGAGCATGACTATCGGCCGCACCTCCTCCAGCCCCGCCTGCGACATGTCCCCGTAAGTAAAGGTAAGTCCCTGGGCGGAGGAGAAGCGCTCGTGATCGCGGGCCGCTTCGAAGACGTGGTCGAAGCGGGAGAGCACCCAGTAATCACCACCCTGGACGTGGTGCACCGGGTCGTGATCGCGAAGGTCCGCATACATGGCGAACGGGTCGCGCCACGTCTCGCCGCTGCAGGGGATGAACTCGACCGATCCAGGCAGGACTGACGTCATGCGTGGAGTATAAGACAGGTAGGAAGAACTGTCTTATTCGATAGGTGCGTTGAGGAGGCCGACGACGGCGTCCAACAGCTTGTTACCCGTACCGGCGGGCGCTCCCTGGATGTTCACGACGATCGGCTCGGGCGCGGTGAGCTGGGTGTGACAGAAGCGGCAGCGGCCCNNTCGTCGGGCTCCAAGGGCGCCCCGCACGTGCCGCAGCGATCGGCCCGGGTGCCAGCCCGGGCCGGCAGCAGGGCGCCCGGGTGGGCGTGGGCGCCCAACCAGTCCCCGGCATCGGCCGGGATCCAGACCTCCTGGCACGTCCGGCACATCAAGAAGCCGGCCGCGGCGTCGGCGCCTTCACCCGCATGATGCATGGCTTGACCACAGAAAGGGCACGGCCCTCCGGCGGCCCCACTGCTCGATGCCACCCACAGGCGCGCTCCGACACCGTCTTGAAGGAGTTGCTCGAAAGGGCTGAGCCCGAGGAGCCGTCCGCCGCACTGGCCGCACTCGAAGCGGACCCCGTGGTCGGCGGCCCGCGTCATGGGGGCCCCGCACCCGGGGCAGTGCGCGTCTTCGCCAGGCATCACCAACCGATCGGCATGGGGCCGATCGTTCTTTACAGGATCCGAAGAGGAAGGGTACGGGGCCCGCGCACCTGCCCGGAAGACCAGGTCACCGCGGACGGGTCGGCCAGCTCGAACTCCGGGTAGACGGCCATCCACTCCTGCAGGGCCACCCGTAGCTCCATGCGCGCCAGGTTGGACCCGAGGCAACGATGGATGCCCAGGCCGAAGGCGGCGTGGCGGTTGTGGTCACGGTCGAGTTGCACCGTGTCGGGGTCGGTGAAAGCCGCGGGGTCGCGGTTCGCAGAAGGGAATGGGAGCAGCAGCCAGTCCCCCTCCTTGAGCTGCTGCCCGTGGAAGTCGAAATCCTGGGCGACGAGGCGCGCCATGGTGACCGGCGCGTACGCCCGCAAGAATTCTTCGACCGCGGTGTCCATCAACGCCGGCTCGGCGGACAGGCGGCGGCGGTCGCCCGGGTGGCGGGCCAGGTGCCACAGCGAGGCGCCGATCGCCGACCAGGTGGTATCGATGCCCGCGATCATGAGCAGGACCATGGTGCCGCGAATGTGCTCCGGAGCCAGCTTGTTTCCGTCGATCTCGGCTTGGACGAGGAACGACGTCAAGTCGTCGCGTGGGTTGGCCACGTGCTCGGCTATCTGGTTGTCCATGTAGGCGTCGATCTCGCCCTGATTGATCAGCTCCTGGCGCTCTTCCGGGGACTGGTCGACGTCTTCGAGGACCTGGCGGATGAAATGCCGGAAAATGTCGGCATCTTCTTGCGGGAACCCGAGCATCTGCACGATCACCCGGACCGGTATGTGTTGGGCGAACTCGACGGCCGCATCGAAGGTGGCCTGTCCGGCCGTCTCTTTAAGAAGCTGCCGGCACAAGTCGCGGGTAAAGGGCTCGAGGGCCGCGATCGGCTTCGGGCCGAACGCCGGGAGCAGCATGCGCCGAGCTATCGAGTGGAATGGCGGGTCGGACGTGATTGGCGGGGCCACCCCGATGGGCGCCGGCAGGNNGTGAAGTGCTCGGTGTCGTAGGCGACCTCGGAAACATACTCGTGGGTCACCGGCAGCCAAGTGCCGCCATATCGATCGCTGTGGGCCACCGGGCACTTCTGGCGCAGGTCTTCCCAAATGGGGTACGGGTCGGCCACCCACGTCGGATCGGTGTGATCGAAGTCGCTGGTCCAGTCGGCAACCGGCGCGTGGCGACTGGTCACGGTTGGACCTCCGTCAAAGAGATGGCGTACTCGGGACAATTGGCAACGGCGCGACGGGCCTTGTCCAGAAGGTCGGGAGCCACGGTTCCGTCGCCGAGTTCCGACGCCATGCCCAAGTCGTCGGTGTCGAACAGCTCCGGCGCCAGGCTGTAGCAGCGGTTGTGCCCCTGGCATTTATCCGGATCGACGTGGACCCGATAAGCCTCTGTGGTCACGGCACCCTCCCGTAAAAGGTCGATTCAGTGCGAGCACTCGCGCTCAATGTTACGGGACCGTCGGCTGCACGTGCTCGGCTGGGCAGCCTCGGCAACTTCAACGGGCGGGACGCCTCATGGTCCACAACGAGGGTCCGGCCTTGACCGGACGCAGCTCGTCGGCCACTTCGTATCCGAAGCGCCGGTAGTAGGCCAGGTTCTCCTGCTTTTGTGTCTCGAGGTAGCAGTCCAGTCCGTCGCGGTCGGCGGTGGTCAACATTCCCTCCTGGAGGCGGGCGCCCAGGCCGCGGCGTTGAGCGGATGGGTCGACGACCAGGAGCAGTAGGTACGACACGGGTTCCTTCGGGTGGGCCTTGTCGATGGCGAGCAGGTACCGCAATCCGTCCCGGAGAGCCGGCGGGCGAACGATCATGGCCCGGAAGGCTCCGACCATCTGCCTGGCCTGGCCCGCTGCAGTCAACGGATAGCCTCCAGGCGGTACCACAGCGGCCACGCCGACGAGGCGTCCGTCTGAGCGTCGGGCCCCGGTGAGAACAGCTGTCGGTCCCAGCGCGGCCAAGGTGGCGCGCCAAAAGATGACGAGGCCCCTGGCCCTGGTGATGGGCCTGGGGTCGAGGTACTCGAAAAACGGGTCGTCGTGAAACGCCCGCGCCGCCACCACGGCTGCGTCCTGCAAGTCCCTGCCGCGCCGTAACAGCGAGCCGACTTCGATGGCGTCTGAGCCCACCGCCTCAGAGTTGCACATTCCTGATGGCGGCGTTCAGCCCTTCCGCAGCGAGCCGCGGTGCGGTCGAACCGGCCCACCATCGCACCCCGGCGGGCTCGGGTCCGCGATGATCTTGAAGGCACGCGTCGCCTTCGAGGGCGGTCCCTCGGAAGTGCGCTCCGGTGTACCACCTTGCGCACAATTCGATCAGGAGGTTCCATGAGGCTGCGTCTGGGTCTGGCCCGTATCGTGGCCGCCGTTTCGGCCGCCATCCTGCTGGCGGCGTGCGGCTCGTCATCATCGAAGACGAGCGCTCCCACCACGACCGCCCCGTCGGTACCTTCGAGCCCTAGCACGACGTCGCCGGCCTCGGTGCCATCGACCACCACCGCCGTCGCCACGACGGCCAACTTCGACTCCTGTCTGGTGGTCACCCAAGCCGAGGCGGCCAGCGCCATCGGCCAGTCGGTGAGCGCCGGCATCCTCGGAAACGCCACCGTCGAGGGGGGCCTCGCCTGCGTCTTCTACGGGCCTTCGGCGCCCACCCCCAGAACTCCAAACAATTCGCAGCCGGACACGGTCCGGGTGGTGGTGGTCAAAGGCGCAGACGCTTTGAAGCGGTACAACGACTACAAGGGCAAGGTCCCGGCCCAGGCCGTGAGTGGCTACGGGAGCCAGGCCTATTTCGACGGCTGCTGCTCTCTCAGCGTCCTGACGGCCGACAGCGACTATCTCCGGATTGCGGTCGCCCCGCCGGGCACCCCGCCGTCCTTGTCGGATGAGAAGGAGCTCGCAACGGAAGTTCTGCCGAAGCTCTAGGCCGGTCGACGCGATGTGGTCGACGGCCCAGGCGGCCGTCGAACTGGCGGGTCTACTGGATCGAGATCAGGTCGACGACGAACACGAGCGTCTCGTTGGGCGAGATGGCCGGCGGGGAGCCGACCGCGCCGTATCCGAGCGCCGGAGGGATGACGATCTCGCGTCGCCCTCCCAGTTTCATTCCGACGATGCCCTGGGCGAAGCCGGGAACCACCTGGCTTAGCGGGAAGGTGGTCGGCTGACCGCGCTCCCAGCTCGAATCGAAGTCCTTTCCGTCGGAGTAGTTGGCGCCGACGTACTGAACGACGACGGTGTCCGACTTGACAGCCGTCGCACCCTCGCCGACGACCAGGTCTTTCGTCATCAGAGTGGTAGGCGCCGGAGATGAACCGGCCCCGATGGCGGGTTCGAGGTGCAAGTTGGTGGCGTTGGAAACGGCGGGTAGGGATCCGCTCGACGTCGTCGAAATACCCTGGGATGGGTGGCCGCTACCGCACGCCCCCAAGAAGCCCGCACACAGCAGGGCCGCGACGACTCCGAGGCGACTCATCGCCGAGACCTTACAAGGGCGTCACCCAGGCTGACGGAGGCGTCGTCCCACCCGGGCGGGTCCCTACTGTGCCAAGGCTTCCTGTAGCAATGTCGCGATTGCACCTGGTCGGGTCAGGAACGGGGAGTGGTCGCAGGGCCATTCGACGGTGGACGTGGCTCTGAGCGCCATTCGACGTTGAGACGGAGGGGGTATGGCCTGGTCATTGGCGCAGACCACGTAGGTCGACGGGATGGATAGCCAGGCCGGGGGCGCGGCGTGAGCGGATATCGCTCCCGCGGGCATGGGTCGGAGAAGAGCGGCACAGCGGCCCGCTTCCTCGGCTGAACTGTCGGCATAGAAAATCTCATGGATGCGAGTCGGTTCAACCGTCATGTATCCCTTCTCGTCGAAGACGAGAGCATCCATGAGCCCCGACGAGTCGGCACCCAACAGGTCGCCCAGATCCTCGCCCTGCTCGCTCATCAGGGCGGCCAGGTAGACCAAGCGGGCCACCTCGGTGGCGCCATATGCGGCCGCAGAGATGACCAGCCCGCCGTAGGAATGCCCGCACACGACCGCCCCTGGTCCGGCCGCCTCGATGACCGCCCGGGCCGCGGCGACGTCATCCTCGAAGCCAGACAGTGGTAGCTCGACCGCGGTGTTGGCGACCTCCCTGCGATCGAGTTCCGCGACCACCTTGTCCCAGCACCACGCTCCGTGCCAGGCCCCATGCACTAGCACCACTTCGGCCATGCCCCGAAACTAGGCCATGATGCCACGGAGGCACGACCCGCCCGCCGAGCCGCCCCAGCCTCACGGGCGTTACCGGTAGCGATGGCCTGTTGCTGATTCAGTCGAGGGACGCCACGAACTCCGCCACCACGGCGGCGCCGCTAGCCGGGTCCTGGAGGGGCCACCAGTGGCTGAGCCCGTCCAGGGCGCGGTGTCGGGCCCCGAGCATCTCTGCCACTTGACGGGATTTGGTCTCCTCACCGAAGGGATCCTCTGTCGGCCAGAGCACCAGGCCAGGTGCCGAGGTGGGACCAAAGCCGTCCTTCCAGTCGGCGTACACGTTGGGTGTGGCCGATCGGTAGAGGTCGAGGATGCACGAAGCCATCGTCTCGTCTGTGGCCGACGCTAGCGCCACCGCGCGGTCGTGGGGCACGCCCAAGCCTTCGAAGATCACAGCCCGATCTTCGGGAGACGCGGAGATCTGACCGGCGAAGAACGCCTCTCCGTCGCCAGGCGTCTGCCAAATACGAGCGAAGTCGTGCCATTCATATTCGGAGTGCATGATGTTGGCCACGTCGGCGACCCAGGAGCGGATGCGATCCCCGTGGGCCGTGGCCACACGGTAAGTCAGTCCCGCGCCCCAGTCGTGGCCCACCAGATCAACCGGCTCGGCGAAGTTGTCGAGCTCGTCCACCAACCAGGCCGCGTAGTCGTCCTTGGACGCGCCGAACCCCGAGGGTCGTGGGCAACCAAACCCGGGCATGGCCAGGGCTGCAGATTCGGAGCCGAGGTGGGAGCGGACGTCGTCCCACAGTGCCGCGGTCTCGGGCACCCCGTGAACGAAAACGATCATCGGAGTAATCTAGGCCCGCTCAGCCGCTCCTGCGCAGGAGGCTGCGAAAGGATCGCTATGTCCAAAGCGGTTGTGATCGGCGGCGGACCTACCGGCCTGGCAACCGCGATGCTCCTGGCCCAGCAAGGTTTGCAAGTCGTGGTGCTCGATCGCGATGGCGCCGCGCCCGATGAGGCGGTACGAGCCTGGGACGACTGGGAGCGGCGCAGCGTGGCCCAGTTCCGCCAAGTCCACTTCCTTCAACCCTGCGGCCGAGCCGTGCTGGAGGAGCGCCTGCCCGAGGTGGCCGACCAGTTGGTCGCGGCGGGGGCCGTGCGCTTCAACTTGGCCGAACACCTCGCCCGAAACCTGCCCCAGGGCTCGGAGGACGTCGACTTCTCGGCCTTCGAGACCCTCACTACCTGTCGGCGGCCGGTTCTCGAGTTCGGATTCGCGGCCGCGGCCCGGTCCTGTCCAGACGTGGAGATCCGTCACGACAGCCCAGTGTCCGAGTTGGTTACCGGTCCCGAGGTGATCGACGGGGTGCCCCACGTGATCGGGGTCAAGACCAAGTCCGGTGAAACGGTGTCGGGTGAGCTCATAGTGGATGCGGCCGGACGCCGAACGCCTGTGCCGGCCCTGGTGGAAGCAGCCGGTNNCAACACCCGCTACTACCGAGCGCCTCACCCACCCGAATACCGAGCCGACCTGCTATCCGCGGTGGGGTCGTTCTCTGTCCTCACCGTGCCCGGGGACGACGACTGCTGGAGCGTGACGCTATACCACTCGCCCAATGACAAAGCCATGCGAAAGGTGCGCGACCCCGAGGTATTCGACCGGGTGGTCCGCTCGTTGCCCCTGCACGCACACTGGGTCGAAGGCGAAGCGATTACCGACGTCATCTCCATGGCCAGCACCGCCAACACCACGCGGCAGTTCGTCGTGGACGGTCGACCCTGCGCCACCGGACTGGTGCCAGTAGGCGACGCCTGGGGCTTTACGAACCCCTCGATCGGTCGAGGCATCACGCTCGGGCTCAAGCACGCCGTCGCAGTTACCGACTCGATCTCCGGGATCGTCGACAGACCGGCCGCGATGGCGAACTCCTGGGACGAAGTGACGCAGATGCAGGCTGCGCCTTGGCACGACGCGACCGTCGCATTCGACCGGTTGCGGGGCCCCGAAGTGGAGGCCCACCGACTCGGCCGACCGGATCCCCACGACCCCGAGGACCCGAACGTGGCGGGAGCCCGAGCGTTTTACACGGCCAGTCACCACGACGCTCGCGTCCTGGCGTGGTTCTCCGAAGTACGAAGTTGCTATTCCCTGCCGATGGACGTCTTGACCCGCCCCGGGGTGTTCGAACGCGTCATTGAGGTCGCGCTCGCTAACCCGCCGTACTCGACCCCCGGGCCGGACCGTTCGCAGTTGGAAGCGCTCCTCGTCTAAAACGGCGGCGTCCCGGCGTTCCGACGGCGCCGGGCTCGCGTGCAACTGTTGGTTGACCCTGTCGCGCCGCGCCCATTCGGCCTTCCCCGATAAGGCGCTGTCTACCCATACCCCCTAGGGGTATAATGACCCATGGAGGAAACCGCCATGGTCGGGTACACCAGCAACAAGGAGGACGTCCAGAAGCGCCTGAAGCGCATTGAAGGTCAGATCCGGGGTCTGCAACGCATGGTGGACGAGGACACCTACTGCATCGACGTCCTGACCCAGGTGTCGGCGGCTACCAAGGCGCTGCAGTCGGTGGCGCTGCAGCTGCTCGGCGATCATTTGTCACACTGTGTCCAGGGCGCGCTGGCGGAGGGCGGCACGGCTGCTGAGGACAAGCTCAAGGAAGCGCAGGCCGCGATCGAGCGGTTGGTGCGCTCATGACTGCGCCCCCTGTCGACTACCAGGAGAGCCAGCCATCGACCCAGCCGCGGAACTGCACCAGCAACCTTCGCGGCCGTCTAGGCCGCCAACCAGCCGGGAGCCACCGTCGTTCGAAGGGGAGGAATTGGTGCACGCCGGCCTGCTCGCCAGCCTGACGGCGACCCGATTCCTTACCGACGCCGGACGCAGCGTCCGGGAGAGCTTCTACATGTTTTGGGACACCCTCTGGGCGCTCGTTCTCGGCTTCGGCCTGTCCGGAGCCGTCCAGGCTTTCGTATCTCGAGGCGCCATGCAGCGTCGCCTCGGGGACCACCGCCCGGCGACGGTCGCTCGCGCCTCGATCTACGGCATGATCTCGTCGTCCTGCTCTTACGCCGCCTCGGCCATGGCCAAGTCGCTATTCGCCCGGGGTGCCGACTTTCTGGCTGCCATGGTCTTCATGTTCGCTTCGACGAACCTGGTGTTCGAGCTAGGCATCGTCCTGGTGGTCCTGATCGGCTGGCAGTTCATGGCCGCGGAGTTCGTCGGAGGGGTCATCATGATCGCCCTCTTGGCGGGCGCCGGCGGTTTGTGGTTCCGCGGCCGGGCCTTGGCTGAGGCTCGCGCCGTGGCCGACGGCGAGCACGGCGGCCTCGCCCACCAACACGGACCGGACGACGCGGAGCTGCAGCAGCCGATCAGAGTGCGGCTCCGGTCGAGGGCGGGCTGGGCAGACGCGGCCGGCTACACCATGAGCGACCTTCGAATGCTCCGCAAGGAGATGGTCGTCGGTTTCCTGGTCGCCGGCTTTCTGAGCGTGCTGGTACCCACGCAGCTGTGGAACGACGTATTTATTCACGGCCACGGCTTCTGGACCAGCTTGGAAAATGTCACCGTCGGGCCGTTCGTGGCCATCGTCAGCTTCGTCTGCTCGATCGGCNNATCTTCGCCGACCTGATCACCCTTCCGCTGCTACTCATCTACCGCAAGCAGTATGGAAGGCGGATGGCTTTGCGCATGCTCGCCGTGTTCTGGGTCGTCATGTCGCTGGCCGGGCTGATCACCGAGTACCTATTCAAGGCGCTCGGCTGGGTGCCGGGCACCCGGCCTGAGATCGTTGCCGGGGACACCCTTCGCTTCAACTACACCACGATCCTCGACGTGATTGCTTTGGTGGCCTTCGCCGGGCTCTACCGGCTTTACCGCCGTCCAGGTCGTTCAGCGGCTGGGTCGCCTTATGGCCGAGACCCGGTGTGCGGCATGCAAGTCGAGATCCAGCATGCNNGGCTTCAACCGACCTCGACGGCGCCCGCGTCTACTTCTGTTCCGGGCGGTGCCGGGAGCGCTTCGAGAGGCGGCGCCAACCCGTGATCGTTCTCGAACAGAGCAAAGCTCACCACCAATCTGGCCGAGAGGGCGGCTTTTCCGACTAGCGCAAATCGCTGGAGAAGGTCGCGAGCCCGTTCCCCTCGAATGTCGGCGGTCCTTGAGCCGCGTTCTGGCTGCCGCCCCCGGTAGGAACCGGCGGGGGGAGAGGAGCGCAGGTCTTGTCCCACTTGGCGCCCGGTTGGCGCTTGGGCAGCGCCCCGCTTTCGAGGTAAGCGGCGATCGTGCCGTCCACACACAGGTCGCCCGACAACGAGTCGGCGTGGCTGGTGCCACCCGGTTCGGCCAGCAGGACCGAGTTGGGGAAGAGCTGGCGTACCACCTCACTGCCCTGGAAGGGCGTCGCCGCGTCGAGTGTCTCGTCGATCAGCAAAGCGCTGCTGATGCCCAAGCCGTTGACCTTGAACTGGGTGGAGGACGGGGCCGACCAGAAGATGCACGGGGCGTTGAACCAGGCGTTGTCCCACGTCTCGAAGGGGGCCGTTTCGTTGATGGCCGATACATTTCGGTTCCAGACGCTCCAGTTGAGCGGCCATTGCGAGTCGGTGCAGAGCACCGACAGGTAGACGGCGAACTCGTTGTCGTTGCCCGGAGCGTCGATCTCCTCGTACAGATTCACCAATTTCTTGGCGGCGGCGGAGTCATGCTTATTGACCCAATCGGAGAACACCTTGCCGAGCTGCAGCCAGGTCTGCTCGTAGTAGCCGGCCTCGAGGAAGATGTCATTCCACTCGTCAGGGCCGACGATGCCCCCGGCAGGGGCGTTCCCGAGTTGTTCCTGGGTGGCGTAGTAAAGGTCCTGGACGGCGGTCTCGGTCGAACCGAGGTGGTACACGTCGTCGTACTTGGCCAGCCAGGCGAACCAGATGTCGCCGTTGCGGTTGAAAGGACCGTCCTGGTCGAGGTTGAAGTCCTGGTACCCGTCGCGCAACGGATCGACGTTGCTGTCCATGATCAGTCTGCGGACGTGGGTCGGGAAAAGTGTCGAGTACACCTGGCCGAGGTCGGTGCCGTAGGAGAACCCGTAGTAGGTGATTTGTGACTGGCCCAGGGCTTGGCGGATGCTGTCCATGTCCATGGCTACGTCGACCGTCGTCATGTTGTGCAGGAGAGCGGACTGCTCGGCACTTTGGTCATCGCATGCCTGGGCGTAGGACTGCGACTCGGACAGCCAGTAGTCGAGGAGGTTCTTGGTCTGCGGGTCGTAGTTCGGCCGGTTCGCGCTGAAGTAGTCGGGTACGCAGGTGATGGCGGGGAGGCTCGACCCGACGCCTCGGGGATCGAAGCCGATCCAGTCGTAATCGGCGGCGGCCGGCCCGAACCCCTCCGACTGCAGGGGCTCGATGAGATACGGGTTGAGGTCCAGCCCGGAACCTCCCGGGCCGCCCGGGTTGGTCAGGATGTCCCCCTGGTAGTCGGCCTTGGAGGAGGTGTGCTTGATCTTCGACACGGCGATCTTGATGTGGGCGCCTTTCGGCTGGCCGTAGTCGAGGGGTACGGACACATATCCGCACTGGGCGTGGTAGGCCTCCAGGATCTGGTCGGTGCAGGGACTCCACTGGATGGTTGGCGGAGTCGGCACCTTCGGGACGGCGGTCGCGGTCGCGGCCACGGCCTGCGACGTCACCCCTGTCCCCACCGTGGTCACCAGGGCCGAGAATGCCATGACGGCCCCGCCGATCGAGTAGAGACGCTGCCTGCCCCTGGCCTTCATCGCTGATCCTCCCGTCACCCAGTTGTGTGGACATTACGCACCGGTCACGGGCAGGACAAGACTCGAGCGCCCCTGAGCGCGGCCTACCCCGGCCGCCGTACCGTCTAAAGGTCCCGAGACCGAGGATTTCGTCGCAGCGGAGAGGGTGGGATTTGAACCCACGGTGGGTTTCCCCACACACGATTTCCAATCGTGCCGATTCGGCCGCTCTCGCACCCCTCCNNCACCGTGAACCGAGTCAGGGCCTGACGGCAGCAGCTCTCAGCGGATCGTTCCGTGTGCCGCAGATTGCCTGACCGTCGCGCCGGGTTCCAGGTCTCGTCGCGCCCCCCGCCGGGCCTGGTCCCGCTGTCCTATCGACGACATAGGCTGCCACCGTGTCTGACGAGCCCGCCGCCCCCTACCAGGCCCTGTACCGGCGCTTCCGTCCACAGCGCTTCGCCGACGTGCTCGGCCAAGAGCACGTGACCCGGGCCTTGCGGGCCGCAGTCAGAGACGGGAAGGTTGCCCACGCCTATCTGTTCAGTGGACCGCGTGGGACCGGCAAGACCAGCACGGCGCGGATCCTGGCCATGGGACTCAACTGCGAGAGTCCGCAGGACGGCGAGCCGGACGGGACTTGCCAGTCGTGCGTGGCCATAAGGCACGGCTCGTCCATGGACGTCCAGGAACTCGACTCCGCCACCAACCGCGGCATCGACGAGATGCGGGATCTGCTGAGCCGGGTAGCCCTGGGCACTCCGGGCCGGTGGAAGGTCTACATCGTCGATGAGGTCCACCAGATGACGTCTGCCGCTTCGAGCGCCCTTCTCAAGACCCTCGAGGAGCCGCCCAGGCATGTAATTTTCGTGTTGGCCACGACCGACCCCCAGAAGGTCATGCCCACCATTCGCAGCCGTACCCAGCATTTCGAGTTCCGCCTGCTCGGACCAGAGGTGTTGGTATCGCTGCTGCGGGAGATCAACGACAAGGCTTCGCTCGGGCTCCCCTCCGAAGCCATCGACCTCGTCGTGCGCCGGGGGCACGGATCGGCTCGCGACGCCCTATCCGCCCTCGACCAAGTGGCGGCCGCAGGTGCAACCGAGGACGAAGCGGCGGTCGTGGTCGACCTGGTCGATGCCATCGCCGATCGCGAGCCGGGCCGGGTCTTGGTGGAGGTCGCCGAGTCGGCCAAAGCCGGTGTCGACCCTCGGCGTCTTGGTATCGAGCTGCTCGAATACTTGCGCAACGGTTTCCTGGCCACCCGGGCCCGCTCTCTCGTCATGCTCTCTGACGACGCGTCCGCCCAGGCCGAGGCCCAAGCCCGCCGCCTCGGTCCGGCCTCGCTGGTGCGGGCCATGGAGATGGTCGGCCAGGCCCTGATCGACATGCGCGAAGCCGCGGATCCCCGTACCACCCTGGAAGTCGCCCTGGTTCGCCTCTCCGCTCCCGAGGTCGACGAGACCAACGCCGCCCTGCTCGCCCGCGTCGAGCACTTGGAACAGATGTTGGGGTCAAAGTCCGGGTCGACCGCACCCGAGATCTCCGTCCGTCCGTCGGCGGCAGTGCCTTCGGGTTCGGCACCTCAGCCACGCACGTCTCCACGGGCTCAACCGAGCCCGGCTACCGGCCCTCGAGGCGGATCCGAAGCCTCCGTCGGCCCGCCCCCACCCATGCCGGCCCTCGGCGCCCTTCGGGCCCCGTCCCCGCCGCCATCCGTCGCGGCGCCTCCGGAGACGCCCGCACCTGTCGCCGGGCCGGCCTCGCAGGCCGTCGAGGTGCCGCCTCCGGCGGCGACCCCCGCCACCGTAGATCTTCCCACCCGGGAGGAGCTCACTCTCGCTTGGGGAGACAACGTCCTTCCGGCCCTGCGTCCCGCGGTCAAGATCTACGTGGCATCGGGCCGCTTTGTGTCGGTCGGAGACGCAGCCATATACGCGGTGCCCGACCGGGGTTTGCTGACACGAGCCCGAGCCGGCCAGGCCGAAGTCGAAGCGGCGCTGGCCGCGCACTTCGGCCGACCGGTTCCGCTGCGGCTGGTCCTTGATGAGGGCGGCCCAACCGAAGGGGCGCCGGCTTCGGATCCGTCCCCACCTGATGCTCCTGCGGAGGACCCCGCGGCGTACAACATCGACGAGTTGGAAGACGCCCCGCCGGGACTATTGTCGCCGGAGCAGCGCCTGTTGGAGGCGTTTCCCGGTGCCGAGGAGGTGTCACCGTGAGCAGCGGCGAGGAGCCTCAACTCGACTTGGGTGCCCTACTGTCGCAGCTCGGCCAGGTCCAGCAGAGCCTGCAGGAGGCCCAAGGGGCGGCGGCCGCACAGGTAGTCGAAGGAAGAGCCGGTGGCGGCGCGGTCCGCATCCAGGTAACCGGTGGCCTCGAATTCCAGAAGGTCACCATCGACGTTTCCGTGGTCGATCCAGGCGACGTCGAGATCCTTCAGGACCTGGTTCTGGCCGCGCTCCGAGACGCAGTCGAGCAGGCCAGCGCCCTCACCGCCAACGCGCTCGGAACCGCCGGGTTCGGGGGCCCCGGCGGCGGCATCGACCTCGGCGGGGCGCTCGGGGGGCTCCTCGGCTAATAGCCTGCGTTGCAGATCCGGGCGGGTAGTGTCGGAAGCCGGATGTACTCCGCTGCCGTCCAAGACCTCATCGACGAACTGGGCCGGCTGCCAGGCATCGGCCCCAAGTCAGCCCAGAGGATCGCCTTCCACCTCTTGAGGCTGTCCCCCGAGGACGCCCTCCGCTTGGCGCGGACCATAGCGGTGGTCAAGGAGCGGGTTTCGTGGTGCCGGCGGTGCTTCAACATCGCCGAGGTTCCAGAGGGGACGAATTCAGCCGAGGAAGCCCCCGAATGCGAGATATGCCGAGACCCCCGGCGCGACCCTTCGGTCGTGTGCGTGGTCGAGGAACCTCGAGACGTGATTGCGGTTGAGAAGACCCGCGAATATCGGGGCCGCTACCACGTCCTGCAGGGAGCGATCAGCCCCATCGACGGCATCGGCCCGGACAAGTTGCGCATACGTGAGCTGCTCGCCCGCCTGGATCCCGAAGGGATCAAGGAGGTCATCCTCTGCACCAACCCCAACATCGAAGGCGACGCCACCGCCCTGTACCTGGCTTCGTTGCTCAAGGCCCTGCCCGTCAAGGTGACCCGCATCGCCAGCGGCCTACCCGTCGGTGGGGACCTCGAGTACGCCGACGAGCTCACCCTCGGCCGGGCGCTCGAAGGCCGGCGGGAGCTCGGCGACTAGGCGCTTCGCTCCGCCAGGAGGCCTCGATCCAAGGCCTCGAGGAGGGCGAGGATGGCCGCGTTGAGCGGGACGGGGATGCCGTGGATCTCCGCCCGCCGGACCACCTCGCCCGTGAGGTACTGGTGCTCCAGTGGTCGTCCCGCCAGCCGGTCATAGAGCATCGAGCTGCCGGTCCGGGCCCCGTACTGTGCGGTCCCGGCCAGCACGGCTGACACGTCTTCGTCGCCGATCCGGGCGCCTTCCGCCCGTCCCACCTCGACCGCCTCGACCAGCAGGCCCCGGGCCAGGTCCTCGATCCCGGGCTCTTCCATTACCGCAATGCGGCGCAGGGTGAGGGTCGTGATGGGGTTGGCGATCAGGTTCCCGAGGAGCTTGCGCCAGGTTGCGGTGCGCATGTCCTGGACGCCACGCACGATCAGCCCGGCCCCGATGGCCTCGGTCAGACGGGTTTCGGCCCGGCCGGCTGGGACGACGACGCGGCCGCCCGCCAAGTGCACCACCCGCCCCGGGCCCAACCGTTCCGCCGCCAGGTAGGCCAGGGCCGGGACCACCCACTCGCTCGGCACGAAAGGGGCGAGGCGGCTCTCGTGGTCGAGTCCATTCTGGGCCGCGGCCACCAAGGTGCCGGCGCCGCACAGGCGGATCAGCCAGGGGGCGGCACTGGCGGTGTCGGCCACCTTGGTGCTCACCCACACCACGTCGGCCCGGGTCAGGGCCGGATCGGCTGGATCGGTGACGATCGACACCGGCAGGGTCCGATCGGTCCCATCGCGTTCGAGTACCAGGACGTCGATCGGCGTGCGGGCGCACACCGTCACCTGGTGGCCCGAGTCGGTTGCCGCCGCGGCCAGGACCGTCCCGATGGCTCCGGCCCCGATCACGGCTACGTGCATGACCGGGCCTCGCCGGGTCTCGCCGGGCCTCGCCGGACCTAGGCCGGGTCTCGCCGGACCTAGGCCGACCGGACGACGAGGGCGTCGCCTTGACCGCCGCCGCCGCACAGGGCGGCCACGCCGATCCCGCCGCCCCGGCGGCGCAGCTCGTGGAGGAGGGTCAGGGCGAGCCGGTTGCCGGATGCGCCAATCGGATGACCGAGGGCGATGGCCCCACCATTTGGGTTGACGACGTCGAGCGGAAGGCCCAGATCGTCGATGGAGCCGAGAGCGACCGCGGCGAACGCCTCGTTGANNATCTGGCCCGGCGACCATCCCGTAGCTCACCACCCGACCAAGAGGCCGCACGCCGTGGCGTTCTGCGGCCGCCTCCGACATGATCACCACCGCCGAGGCCCCGTCCGAGATCTGGGATGCGTTGCCGGCGGTGATCGAGCCGTCGCGGGTGAACGCCGGCCGCAGCCCGGCGAGCGCGTCGGCGGTGGCGCTGGGCCGGATCCCCTCGTCCGCGGTGACGGTGATGGGATCGCCCTTGCGCCCGCGAACCTCGACCGGCGTGATCTCGGCGGCGAAGAGGCC
>PMHU01000059.1 GCA_003156795.1 Acidimicrobiaceae bacterium | reverse complement strand
GTATCCACGCCGGGGTGGACGTCGACGTCGATACGCCCGTGGCCGAGTTGCGCCAGGTGGCATCCGACGTGGCCGGCATCGAGGTCTCCGAGTCGTGGGGCCCCGGCAAGCTCGTGCTCGAGATCTACGAGAAGACGACCGAAGCCCAGCTGTGGGGACCGGTGTTCGTCATGGACTACCCCAAGGAAGTTTCGCCGCTGTCGCGGGACCATCGCAGCCGCCCCGGTCTGGTCGAGCGCTTCGAGGGGATCGTGGCCGGGCGGGAGCTGTGCAACGCGTTCAGCGAGCTGGTCGATCCCGACGAACAGCGCGACCGCTTCGTCGACCAGGCCAAAGCCCACGCAGCCGGCGACGAGGAGGCGATGGTGCTGGACGAGGACTACCTGCGCGCCCTCGAATACGGGCTGCCACCCACCGGCGGTATGGGTCTCGGCATCGACCGCCTGGTGATGCTGCTCGCCGACGTCGACGCCATCCGCGACGTCATCGCCTTTCCCACCCTGAGACCCGAGCAGACCTGAGCGGTCGCGGATCGGCGGATCGCCGGACTGGCGGAGGGCGTCAGCCCGATCCAGCGCCCCACCGGCGACGAGGCAACCGCATCTTGGCCCCTGCCATTCAAAGAACCCGGCCCGGGCCTGACCAAACGACCCCGGGCCCGCCGATTCTCGAGGTTGATGTGTCGTGCCGTCCGTGTCCGATTCTGCTTTCTGTGCGCGAAAAATGTCGCTGGGCGACGAAAATCGCGCGCAACAACACGAATCGAACACGGCCACCGCCGTCCCGCCCGGCGCCGCCGCCAGCCCGGCGGCGCCGCCCTTACGGCACCTCGAGCTCGTCGATCAGGCGGTGACCCATCTTGCCGAGCACGTCGAGCCGGGTGAGACGGATCTGTGAGCCGGACCCGGACCCGGCGCCGTGGCCATCGCCAGGGGATCCCCACCGGATCGGGTCCAGGGCGGCATTGGCCCGATCGGCCCAACGACGGGCTTCGACGATGGAGGCGGCGATGGCGGGTGTGGACAGCACCAGATCACGGGCCTTGTCTCGCGCCGGCGGGTCGAGCGGGCATGAGAGGAGTGCCCGCAAGTCGTCTCCGACCCCGTCCAGCGCCAGCGCCCGCAGCACCGGCAGGGTGTAGGTACCTTCGACCATGTCGTGCCCAGCCGGCTTGCCGAGGTGGCCGTCGGTACTGGTCAGGTCTCGGATGTCGTCCCAGATCTGAAATGCCATTCCGAGGTGGTGACCGTAGGTGGTCAGCGCCTCGACCCACGGTCGGGGGGCGCCGGCGGTCAACGCACCTATCCGCGCCGACGTGGCCATGAGGGACGCCGTCTTGCCTCCGATAGACGTCAAATACGCATCTTCGGGGCGGTTGGGGTCGAACGCGTAGCGCAGCTGGCCCACCTCCCCTTCGCACAGCTGGCCGATGGTGCGGGCCAGCAGGGCGGCCACCTCGGTGCCTAGGGATGCGGCAATTTCGGACGCTTTGGCCAGCAGAAAGTCGCCTGCGAGGATGGCCACCAGGTTGCCCCAGCGGGCGTTGACGCTTTCTACGCCTCGGCGGTGCTCGGCGTCGTCCATGACGTCGTCGTGGTACAGGGACCCTAAATGCACCAATTCAACAGCTACGCCGCCTTGGATGACGTCCTCGCTCACCAGGTTGACATCGGGGTCATCGACCCGGGAGGCCTGGGCCGAGGCTACAACCAGCGCCGGGCGAAGCCGCTTGCCTCCCGCACCGACGAGATGGCCTGCGACTTCGGTCAGAAATGGATCCTGGGCCGCGGTGGCTTCGGCCAGGGCCTGTTCGACCCGGCAGAGGGCTTCCTCCAGACCAGGAAGATGCAGAGCCTCGACGACGTTCACTCCGGAACGAGAGTACGCGACCCCCGCACTAAGTAGGAAGCCGGCACGTGCCGATGCCTTCAGAGTGCATGCGCCCCCGCCCGTGCGGACGAACAACCCGCTACCGGGGTAAACTGACGACCGGAGGAAGAGCATGTTCGAACGTTTCACTGATCGAGCCCGAAGAGTCCTGGTCTTGGCCCAGGAAGAAGCGCGACTGCTCAACCACAATTTCATTGGTACTGAGCACATCCTGCTGGGACTCATCCACGAGGGAGAGGGCGTGGCCGCCAAGGCTCTGGAGTCTCTGGGAATCAGCCTCGAGGCCGTGCGCGAGAAGGTAGAGGAGACGATCGGGCCGGCTGGGTCGTCCACGACGGGTTCCCCTCCCTTCACGCCACGAGCCAAGAAGGTCCTGGAGCTGTCATTGCGCGAGGCCCTGCAGCTCGGCCACAACTACATNNGGTACCGAGCACATGCTCCTCGGCCTGGTCCGCGAGGGCGAGGGCGTGGCCGTCCAAGTGCTGGTCAGTCTCGGCGCCGACCTCTCTCGGGTTCGCCAGCAAGTGATACAGCTGCTGTCGGGCTACCAATCGCCCGGTGGCAAAGAGGCTCCGGCCGGGGTAGGGCCTTCCACCGGCCAGGAGACCCCGAGCGGCTCGCCGGTTCTCGACCAGTTCGGGCGCAACCTCACTCAGCTCGCTCGTGAGCGCAAGCTCGACCCGGTGATCGGCCGAGAGCGCGAGATCGAGCGCGTCATGCAGGTTCTGTCCCGGCGCACGAAAAACAATCCGGTGCTCATCGGCGAACCGGGGGTCGGCAAGACCGCCATCGTGGAGGGCCTGTCCCAAAAGATCGTGGCCGGCGACGTCCCGGAGACGATCAAGGGAAAGCAGCTGTACACGCTTGATCTCGGCGCCTTGGTGGCCGGGTCTCGTTACCGTGGCGATTTCGAGGAGCGCCTGAAGAAGGTGCTCAAGGAAATCCGCACGCGCGGCGACATCATCCTTTTCATCGATGAGCTGCACACCCTCGTGGGTGCCGGAGCGGCCGAGGGCGCCATCGACGCGGCGTCGATCCTCAAGCCCATGCTGGCCCGCGGCGAGCTGCAGACCATCGGCGCCACCACCCTCGACGAGTACCGCAAGCATTTGGAGAAGGACGCCGCCCTGGAGCGCCGCTTCCAGCCGATCAAGGTGGAGCAGCCCTCGCTGGCCCACACCATCGAAATCCTCAAGGGCCTTCGGGATCGATACGAGGCCCACCACGGGGTCACGATCACTGATCAAGCTGTGGTGGCGGCCGCCAATCTGGCCGACCGGTACATCGCGGACCGGTACCTTCCGGACAAGGCCATCGACCTGATCGACGAGGCCGGCAGCCGTCTGCGCATCCGGCGCATGGCTACCCCCGCGGACTACAAAGCGATCGAGGACGACATCGTCAAGGTCCGCCGGGACAAGGAAGTGGCGATAGAAAAGCAGAACTTCGAGCAGGCCAAGACGCTCCGAGAGAAGGAAGAAGAGCTCCTTCAGCGCAAAGCGGCCAAGGAGCAGGAGTGGCGAGCTGAGGGCGTCGATCTGTTCGATGTCGTCGACGAAGAGGTCATTGCCGAGGTCCTGGCCAACTGGACGGGCATCCCCGTCTACAAGCTGACAGAAGAGGAGACGGCCAAGCTTCTCCGCATGGAGGACGAGCTGCAC
>PMHU01000238.1 GCA_003156795.1 Acidimicrobiaceae bacterium | reverse complement strand
CCCGAACGCCTCGAACAGACTGACGCCCAGCTGTTTCCGCGGCTCGGCCACCCGGCGGATCCAGTGCCGATCGGTTTCAGCGAGCCCGCGCTGCAGGATCCATCCGCCCGCAGCAACGGCATAGCCAAGGACGGGCGCGCCGAGCGCGAGTGCCGGAGCCATGGCGACCACTACCAGCGCCACGTCCAAATAGCGCAACATCCTGAAAGCACGGTGGGCAAACGAGGTGTCGGCGTCTACCGCCAAGGCAGACTCCGGCGTTGAAAACCGGGCGTTGCCGACCTCACGCGGCTGGCGCACACGGCTGGAGTCTTCGCTGTGGGAGAGGGGCATGGGATCTGTCAGAGCAAGAGCTATGGGCGGGGAGCGGATGCAGTGAGCGAGGGACCATCTATACGGCTGCCGCTATCCATCGAGGATTCCCGGCGGTCGCCATCCTGGCATGATCGATGTCCACGGAGCAAACCGTTGCCGGGGCAGTGCTGGCGCTCAGCGGCGGTCGACAACGGCCTGGATCTGCTCCCACTCGATGCTGCCAGCGCGCAACAACTTGGGCACCTCACCAGTCGAGTCGACCACGGTCGACGAGGCACCGTCGCAGACGCCGGCGTCAAGGACGAGCGTCACTCCCGGCAGGCCCTCCGCCACATCCTGGGCATGGGTCGCGGGTGGCGACCCGTGGCGGTTGGCGCTCGTGACGGCAATGGGACCGAGGGCCTGGCAGAGCGCCAGAGGCACGGGATGGTTCGGGCAGCGCAGGCCGATCGTCTCGTCTTCTTCACCGAGATCGGCATCCACGTCCCGGCGTCGTGGGACCACGATCGTGAGAGCTCCAGGCCAGAACCTCGCCATTAGCCGACGAGCGCAGTCAGGGACGGCCGTGGCCAAGGTCAGAGCCTGCTCCGCTCCTGTCACCAGAAGAGGAAGCTCGACGCTTCGGGGACGCCCTTTGATCAGGAATAGCCGGTCGGCCGCGCCGGAGTGCCACGGGTCGGCCGCCAGACCGTACACCGTATCGGTAGGGATCCCGATGACGTCGCCGCCGCGCAAGGCCTCGACGGCAGCGGCGATCGCCTCCGGCGGCGGCGGGTTGCCCGCCGCGGCCACCACCACCGTCACGGCGCGCGCCTCGCCACCAGCGTCCGCTCCCGCCCGGCCAGATCGGGATGCACCTCCGCTTCAGTCAAGCCGACCTTTCTGGCCATCGCCAAGGCCGACTCAGCCTGGTGCGGGGCGATCTCCAGCACGACCACCCCGCCCGGACGCAACCAGGCCGGAGCGCCGTTGAGGATGGCTTCGAGCGCTTCTAGCCCGGTGGGGCCAGCCTCTAGAGCCAGCCTCGGTTCCCACCTGCTGACTTGCGCTTCGAGCTGCGTCATTTCTCCTGAAGCGATGTACGGCGGGTTGGAGACCACCAGATCTACCCGGCCCCGGAGGTCGTCGGGGAGGGCCGACCACCACCCTCCGAGGAGCAGCCGAACCCGGGTCGCGGGTCGCCCACCGAGTCCGGTCTGGTTGGCCGCCGCTACCTCGAGCGCCGGCGCCGAAATATCGGTCGCCCACACTTCGACACCTGTCCGTTCCGCCGCGATCGCCAGGGCGATGGCGCCCGATCCCGTCCCGAGATCGACGGCGATCAGGCCGGCTCTCGACCCGTGGTCGCCGGCGAGGCGGTCGAGCTCGGCCAGGGCGACTGCGGTGACCTGCTCGGTCTCGGGGCGGGGAATGAGCACGCGCCGGTCGACCAGAAGATCCAAGGTCCGAAACCCCCACCGTCCGATCACGTACTGCAACGGCTCCCCCCCGACCCGCCGTTCGACCAACGCGTCGAACCGTGCCCGGGCGCGCTCGGTTACAGGAGAGGCGCCCGCGTGCCACCAGCGGTCGCCGGCGACCTCCTCGACCAGCCAGCGCGCCGACACCTCCGCATCCGCCTCCGCTCCGAGCCGGACGATCGCTGCCGCGCGCAGCTCGTCCCACGTCACACCGGTAGTCGCGGGTCTCAGGCCAGGTCCGCCGCGCCGACGCCGGCCAGCTGCCTGGTCCTCTGATCAGCCATCAAGGCGTCCACCAGGTCGTCGAGCTCACCGAGCATGATCTTGTCGAGTTTGTAGAGGGTCAGCCCGATGCGATGATCGGTGACGCGGTTCTCTTTGTAGTTGTAAGTCCGGATCTTCTCTGACCGGCCGCCCCCGCCCACCTGACTTCGCCGAGCGGTAGATAGCTCGGCCGACTGGCGGTCCTGCTCGGCCTTGAGCAGCCTGGCCCGAAGGACCAGCATCGCCTTCGCCCGATTCTGAATCTGACTCTTCTCATCTTGCATCGCGACCACGATTCCGGTCGGTAGATGGGTGACCCTCACCGCTGAGTCGGTGGTGTTGACCGACTGCCCGCCCGGACCGGTAGAACGGTAGACGTCGATCTTGAGGTCCTTGTCGTCGATATGGACGTCGATATCCTCCGCCTCGGGGAGGACGGTCACCGTCGCGGACGACGTATGGACCCGACCCTGGGACTCCGTGATCGGCACTCGTTGAACCCGATGGGGACCGCCCTCGGCCTTGAAATGCGACCACGCCGCATCGCCTTTGACCATGAAGGTCACCTGATTCAGCCCGCCCATGTCCGATGGGTCGGAAGAAAGGGTCTCGAGTCGGAATCCCTTCCGGTCGGCATAGCGGACGTACATCTCGTGGAGATCTCGGGCGAAGAGGTTCGCTTCCTCACCTCCTTCGGCGCCCCGGATCTCGACGATCACGTTCTTGCCGTCGTTGGGGTCCTTGGG
>PMHU01000331.1 GCA_003156795.1 Acidimicrobiaceae bacterium | reverse complement strand
GTGTAGGCGTTGCGGAACTTGCCTGCGGGGTCGTAGTGACGGGCCAGGTCAAGGAAGTCAGGCAGCCGGTCGTAGCGGGCGTGCAGGGACTCCGGCGTGGCGGTGAAGACCTTGCCCCAGTGCGGTCTCGGGGCGAACGGGGCTAGCTGGTGCTCGAGGAGCGTGACCACGGGGAGGACCGTGGCGGTGTCGGGGATCCAGGTGAAGTGGNNGCCGCTCTTCCATCAGCTCCACCACGGCGAGCACCGCGGCCAGGTCGGGCCGCCAGGTGAAGTGGAACGCCACGCTGTCCTGCCGGTACGCGGTGCTCAGCCAGAGCTCGTCCGCGGCCACCACGCGGAACTCGCAGATCTGCACCACCGGGGCCAGGCGGTCGCTGATCTGCTGCAGCGCATGGATGGCGGGCACCGCACTGTCGACGGGGAGCAGGAATTCTGACTGCAGCTCGTCGCCCGAGCTCGGGGTGAACCCGGGCCGGAAATGCGGCAGCCGTTCGTGCCACGGACCGGGAACTCCCAGCTGCTCGGTGCAGGTTTCCGGCGACCCGCCGGGGACCGGGTGGCGGGCGGCGGTAGCAGGCGTCGCGGTGAACCACGACGCCCCGGCCAGCGATTCGGGCGGTGCCGGGTGCGCGGGATCCTCGACGAGCTGCTTCACCCAGACCTGGGTCAGCCGGGGGGCGCGCCAGTCGGTGAACATGCTCACGCTGTAGGCGCTGGACATGATGTCGGTGAAGTGATCGTCGAGCACCTCGAGCGGCAGATCCTCGTACACCCACTGGCTGATGTCGAAGGACGGCACGACGTCAAGGACCATACGGGCGACCACGCCCAGGGCACCCAGGTGGACGACGGCCCCGGCGAACGAGTCGTCCTCGCGGTCCAGCTCCACCACGTCGCCCTCGGCGGTGACCAGTTCCATGGCGGCGATGGACGCGGCGAGGTTCTGGTTCGCCCGGCCCGACCCGTGGGTCGCGGTCGCGCTGCCGCCGGCCACCGAGATGTGCGGCAGCGAGGCCATGTTGCGCAGCGCGAACCCCTTCTCGTTCAGCCGTCCGGCCAGCTGGGCGTAGGTCAGGCCCGCGGTGACCTGGACCAGTCCAGCCGCGGAGTCGACCTCCACCTCGGGCGGCAGGGCGTCCAGGCCGACCTGCGCCCCGGCCGAGTCGGCCATGTCGTTGAACGAATGGCCGGTGGCCAGCACGCGGATAAGGTCGGCCCGTGCGACGACGGCGCGCAGCTCGCTGATCGTCTCCGGCCGGTAAAACTCATGCGCCCCGAAGACGATGTTGCCTGCCCAGTTCGTTCGGGGATGCCCGGCCGCTTTGAGGTTCACGCTCGACACCATCAGGAGGGCTGCGCGGGCGGGGTGTCGGGGCCGGTCCAGGTGGAGGGGAGGGGGGCGCCGTACCAGGATTCGATGATGTGGCGGGCGATGGAGACGGACGGGGGCAGGGCGATCTCGCGGGCCTTGATGGCGGCGAGGAGTTCGTCACGGCTGAACCAGTGGGCTTCGGCGAGCTCGTCGTGGTCGACGGCGATGACCTGGCCGGCCGGGGCGTCGGCGCGGAAGCCGAGCATCAGGCTGCGCGGCATCGGCCAGGGCTGGCTGCCGAGATAGCGGACGTTGCCGACCTTGATGCCGGTTTCCTCGTGCACCTCGCGGACGACGGCCTGCTCGGCCGACTCGCCCGGGTCCACGAAACCGGCCAGGATCGACACCCGGCGGCCGGGCCAGGCCGCGTTCCTGGCCAGCAGGCAGCGGTCATCGGGGTCGGTGACCAGCATGATGACGGCGGGGTCGGTCCGCGGGAAGTGCTCGGTGCCGTCCTTCGGGCAGCGGGTCGAGTGGCCACCATGCTCCACCACCGTCGGCGTGCCGTCCAGCGGGCAGTGCGTGTGCGAGTCGTGCCAGTTGGCCAGGGCTACCGCGTGCGTCAGCAGGCCCGCGTCCCGGTCCCCGAGCAGCGTCCCCACCTCACGCAGCGACGCCGCCCGCAGCCCGTCCGGGGCGGGCGGCAGCTCGCCGTTCACGGCGAAGTAGACGACCTCGTCGGCGTCTTGGCCGAGCAGCATCCGCAGCCCCGGGGGCGCCTCGGCCGACGGCACCAAGACCAGCTCAGCGTGCTCGTCGTCGATCCGTACCAGCGCCTTGCCGTCCGAGACCACGAAGACTAGGGTCCGCGGGTCCTTCCAGGCCGCGTCGATCCAGTCCTGGTCGGTGCGCCGGCTGGTCACCCGGTCGACGGTGCCGCGGTAGTCGTTCGGTACGCCCAGACGGCGAGCAACGGGTCGCCTGGGTGGAAGGGGGGCGTCAGTCGAGCGCGGTGCGGCTCACCCCAACCCGTAGCCAGATCGAAGTACCGTTCGACGATCGCGCCGCGCTGGTCCTCGCTGGCGTACAGCCAGCCGCGAACTGCCTTGGTGGGAAAGCATCGGCTCGAGAAGGTGCATACGTACGGCCCTCCTGGTCTCACCACCCGGGCCACATCGGTGAACACTTCCACCGGCCGGGTGAGGTAGTCGACGGAGACGCAGCAAACGGCGGCATCGAACGACGAGTCCGCGAACGGCAGCCGAGGGTTGGCGTTGATGTCCTGGACGACTCTGACCGCTGCGGACGGGTTGGCGTCGAGTTCCTCGGCATTCATCCCCAACACGGTCAGGCGCGCCGGCGGCACGCGGAAATGCGATACCCAGGAGCTCATCAGGTCGAGCACGTCACCGACGATCCGGAGTTCGTCGTAAAGAGCGCCGACAGCGTCAATGGCATTGTCGTCGATGTGGGTGACCAGGCGAGGCCAGGAGTAGAACACGACGTCAGGAGACCCGTCCGCCGGCTCCAAGAACCCGGGTGGAAACGGGTCGCTATCCATCCAACCAGTCTGCCTCAGTCGGGCTCATCCACGAATACCAACTGGCTGCGTGACCTGCCCGGATGGCATTCTCGGCCCGCCCCGGGTCGTCGCCTGACCCGGCTATCGCGACGATCGCCGGCCGACTACTGGTGGTCTCGGATCTGGCGCCTACGACTTGGCCGTGTAGCGGTAGGGGATGGCGGCGATCTGGTCGCCGACCGGGATGGCCTGACCGAACGGGCTGATGTCGGTGGCCGTGTCGATGAACAGCGTCCCGTTCACCGTGCCGGTCGCCGTCGGGGCGATGGTGGCGTAGAGGGTGATCGTCTGGCCGGGGCTGACGACCACCGGGGTGACGGTGTTGCTCCCCGACCACAGGTCTCCGTAGGTCGTCTGCAATGCCGGGTCGAAGGCGAGCGTGGTCGCCGTCATGGCCAGGTTGACCGTAGCGCCGGGCGCCGGCTTGGACTTGAACGTGCCGGTCAATGCCGGATCGATGTCCCAGTCTCCCGGCGTGAGCACGTCGGCGGAGATCGTCGACGTCGCCGTGTCAGCGCTGCTCGTGGCCCCGACCTGCGGGTCGCCGTTGAGCTCCCCTTCGAAGTTGCCGAGGTAGGGCGACATGTCGAAGGTCACCGGGGCGGTGGCCGATGCCGTGGCCGTCACCGACGTGGTATCGGTGGGCACGATCCACTGCGGGATGGCGGCCGATGTGCCGAGCGGCAGGGAGATGTCGGTGGCCGGCGTGAGCGGTGTGAGGCTGTCGGTGACGGTCTTGTCGAGCCTGGCGTCCAGGAAGTACGCCTGCGGGACCGACGACTTGTTGGTGATCGTGATCGCCGCGGTGCGGCTTTGCCCGTCGTGTATGACCGTCGATGACGAGTCGGGCAGGCCGGCCACCGTGGTGGCAACCTGGTCGAAGTCGATGGTGCCAGTGAGAGGGCTGCTGACCAGCGGGCCGCTGGCCGGGTTGGTCAGGGCGACGATGATCGTCCACTGCCCGGCTGGTGGCGAGAGCACGTGGCTCACCGCCCCTTGCTCCGTCTGCGACGTGGTCGGGTTGAGTACGGTCCCCCCTGTCAACAGCTGGTTGCTGGCGTGGCCGAGGGTCTCGCCGCTCGGCGACACGAGGTACACCGAGTAGTTGTCGAAGTCGCCGTCCTTGTATGCCGTGTTGACGTTTAGCTCCGGCTCGCCGGCGGGGACGTCGAAGGCCAAGTAGGCGACCGTGGCCGGAGCGCCGCCCCGGCCGTTGCCACCCGTGAGGTCGGTGGAGAACCGGCCTACCCCGTTGGTGAACGGGACGAGGGAGCGCAGGCCGACCGGGATCGACGTGGCCACGCCGTTGCCATCGGTGACGGAGACGGCGGCGCTCTGGTCACCGGCGGCGGCCGGTGTGACGAAGGTGGCCTGGACCGTTGCCGACTGGCCGGGCGAGACCGTCACCTGGCTGGGCGTTACGGTGCCGAAGGGTGTCCAGCGCTGCGCCGTGGCTACGAACTGCGTGGGCGCCGCCCCGGAGGGCGTGCCCCCCGCGAACTCGAAGTAGGCGGTCCACCTTCCGGCCTGGGGGAGCCGAACGCCGGCGTTGGCGGTGTCGCTGTCCCCTTGGGTCAGCGCCGCCTCGGCGAAGCGACCCGACGGGTCGACCAGCTGGATGTCGACGTAGCCGTTGGCCGGGTTGGGGTCGGTAGCCAGATGGGTGTCTAGGTATCCGACCCCGGATGGCACCGAGAAGGAGATCACCTTCGACCACGCCGATCCGGACTCCTTGAACGAGCTCGACACGAGTGTGCTCGGCGCCGACAACGTACGGCCGGCGAGGTGGACGGTCTGCGCGGTGTTGCCGGTGTTGGTGACTGTGATGGGTTGGACGACCGAGGTGTCGACCGGCTCGGTGGCGGTGATGTCGCTCGTGCTCACGGCCGCAGTGTCGCCCGCGGCCTCGCTGGCGGACTTACCGATGGACTCCGCTTCGAGGACCGCCTTGTAGGAGTCGAGCAGGCCGGAGCCCTGCTGGTTCGCCGGCAGGCCGAGGTCGGTGGTCGTCGAGAGGATGATCTGCTTGACGAGCGCCGGGGTCGGCGTCGCTCCGCCGTGGGTCGTGCGGTAGGCCTGGATGACCAGGGCCGCGGTGGCCGAGGTCAGCGGGGCGGCCTCGCTGGTCCCGCCGGACACGCACGCGCCGAAGCTGCCGGGAGAGGGATTGCAGGTATCCCAGTTCAGGTCGCCGGGGGCGACCAGGTTGGGCCCCTTGAGGTCGAAGGTCGAGCCACCGCTGCTCAGCCCGCTGGCGTTGTCGTTCTCCCAGCCCTTGGCCCCGATGGCGGAGTAGTTCTCGATGTCCTCCTGGGCGTACACCCGGTACGTAGTGCTGGCCCCGGCGGAGATGACGGCCGGGTCCGTGCTCGGAGAGCCCTGGGTCGACGTCGGTCCTGCGTCGCCGGACGACACGTCGACGACGGTGCCTGCCGCGACCGCTGCCTCGTCGGCCTGGCGGATGAGGTCGTTCGTCGTGTCAGGCAACGGGTTGTAGCCGAAGGACTCGCTGAGCACGTTCACGTGCTCGACGGTGACGGCGTAGTCGATGGCCTCGAGGAGCGATGTGCTGGTGGCGTCGTGGTCGCTCGGGAAGGCCTTGAGCGACACCAGCTCGGCACCAGGCGCGGCGCCCTCGACCACGAAGTTGCAGGTCTTGCCGTTGGCGAACGTCGCCCTATACACCACGTTGCCCTGCGCGGCGATCGAGCTGGCGTCGAGCGAGGCCTCGCCGCCACTGACGTTAGGGGCGACGCCTTCACCGGTGAAGTCGGCTTGGTCGACGATCACGTGGGAGCCGTTGGCCCGCTGGAAGTTCGGCTGGTCGACATCGATGCCCTCGGCCACGAAGGCCACCTTCACACCGGCGCCGGTGATCCCGAGAGAGGCGGCCGTCGGTGCCGCGTTCGGCACGTTGCTGTTGGCCCTGATGGTCTGGAGGGCCTGCGGGTCGAGCTCGACCGCCGGCGAGCCCTCCTCCTGGCAGACCTTGCTTCCGGTCGAGGTGCGGGGCAGGGCGGCGGCCTTCGTCCGCGCTGACAGAGGTTGCGCGCTCACTGCCCGTGTCGGCGTAGAGAACTCGAGGTGGGCCGTGGCATTCGGGACCACCTCGGCGACGCCGGAACTGGCGGCCAGGCGGGCCTCCTCGGCGGGCGAAACCGTCGCGCTGACGGCGTTGAGGAGGGTGTAGGAGTGCAGGTCGGGCGCGTGAAGCTGGCGTAGCTGGCCGACGACCTGGGACTGGATCTCCCTGACCGCCGTCTGCCGCTCAGGGCCGAAGGTGGTGTTCGCAGGCAGCGAGGGCACCTGGTCCTTGAACACGACGATGACTGATTGCGTGGCGTGCGGGCTGAGCGTGCGCACCTGGGCGACGCTCAACGCCTCCGACGTGGTCGAGGCCCCGGCGAGGCCAGCTGGCGCCATTGTCCCAGCAATGAGCCCCAACGTGGCCAAGGACAGCCCGGCGAAATGCACTCGTCGACGCATCTTCCAAACCTCCCGGCTGCTCTTGATCCTGCCGTAGGAGCAAGGTCAAATCTTTACCATAGGCCTCTCCGGCGGCACGCGCTCGGGCCGTTGCCAGTCTGGCCTGGACAGCTTGCTCCCGGGCCGGTGGTGACCGTGAGTCCTCGTAGCTCGGGCGGCGGTGGAGAGGGCGTGAGCGATCCGGAAGGTGCGGGAGCGGACCGCGCTGCTCGCCTTGAGGGACGACACCCCCAGCGCCGCCATGAGCGGAGTTACGGTAACTCGGTGACCGCAGTCCGGCTGGCGACACCCGCAGACATCCCCGCCATGGCCACCGCACAGATGCGGGCTTTCGCCGACGATCCCCTCTTCACTTGGATGCTTCCAGCAGATGACTTCGAGCGTCGCGCCACCGTGCTGTTCGGCGGCATGATGCGAGCGGGGTTGATCAACGAGCACACCTACACCACCGACGATGGGGTCTGCACCGCCATCTGGGCCTCGCCGGGGAAGTGGGCCTACAGCGACGACCAATTGGTGCTCATGGCCGAGCCGTTCGCCGACGCCGCAGGCGAACACGCAGATCGGGCCTTGGGCGTCTTGTCTGAAATGACCGCCGTCCACCCCGAAGATCCTCACTGGTATCTCGCCCTGCTCGGCACCCACCCCGACTGGCAACGTCGAGGCATTGCTTCCCTCGTCTTGGCGCCGGTTCTCACTCGATGCGACATTGAAGGTCTGCCCGCCTACCTCGAGACTCAGAAGGAGAGCAATGTTCCCTTCTACCGCCGCCACGGCTTCGAGGTAACCGGGACTCTGCAGCTGACGAACGGCGCGCCAATGATGTGGTTGATGTGGCGGGATCCAGTCGGCTGACCTCAACCCCCTGACGGTTGCCGTCGGCGCACCAAACCGGCGTTCGCCGACAGCTGGCCGCGGGATCATGGGTCCCGCGTGGTTGAGATGGACCGGTATAGGGGTCACGGCCATGGGGCTGGGGTCGAGACTGCGCCATACTTTGTGGGTGGCCGTGCCGGAAACGCGCTATGCGACTGTCGAGGGGACGCATGTCGCCTACCAGGTCATTGGTGAGGGTCCGTTCGATCTGTTGCACATCCCGGGGTTCGTGTCGAATGTGGAGCTGGCCTGGGAAGACCCCTCGTACGAGCACTTCCTAAGCAGGCTGGCGTCTTTCTCCCGTCTGATCATCTTCGACAAGCGCGGCACGGGAATGTCCGACCGGCTGCCTACTGATCGGCTGCCGACGTTGGAGGAGCGGATGGACGATGTCCGCGCCGTGCTCGACGCGGTCGGCTCCGAGCGGGTAGCCCTATTGAGCCACAGCGAGGGCGGCAACCTGTCGGTGCTGTTCGCGGCTAGCTACCCGGAGCGCACCATCGCACTTGTCACTACCGGAGTCTTCGCCAAGCGGATCTGGAGCCCGGATTATCCCTGGGCGCCCACCCCCGAACAGCGAGCCCGCGACATCGAGGAGATAGAGCGCGACTGGGGGGGCACCGGTTGGCTCGAACACCTGGTTCCGAGCTGCGCGCAGGACCCCGTGTTCAAACAACGGTTGGCGGCTTACTTCCGGCGCAGCGCGTCCCCAGGGGCGGCCGCGGCTCTGATGAAGATGAACACCCAGATCGACGTCCGGGCCGTGTTGCCGGCGATCAGAGTGCCGACGCTCATCCTCCATCGCACCGGTGACCGGGACGCCCACATAGAGGAAGGGCGGTGGATCGCCAAGCAGATCCCCGGCGCCCGGTTCGTCGAGCTTGCCGGTGACGACCACATTCCCTGGGTCGGCGACGCTGATGGGCTCTTGGACATTGTTGAAGAGTTCCTCACCGGCGCACCTGCGGCCCCCTCGACCGATCGCCAGTTGACCAGCTTGCTCTTCACCGACCTCGTCGACTCCACCGGTCATCTCCACAGAGTGGGCGACCGGGCATGGCGCGATCTCTTGGAGCGCCATTACAGCGACGTACGTCGACAACTCGCCCGCTATCGGGGACGCGAGCTCGACACCGCCGGCGACGGCTTCCTCGCCTCCTTCGATGGTCCAGGCCGCGCGATCCACGCCGCGGTCGCGATCCGCGAGGGCGCGGATCGCGACGGACTCACCATCCGCGCTGGTGTGCACACCGGCGAGGTCGAGATCCACGGCCCAACATTCGCTGGGATCGCGGTCCACGTCGGAGCGCGGATCGCCGCTCAAGCCCAGCCCGGCGAAATCCTGGTCTCCCGTACAGTCCGAGACCTGGTCGCGGGATCGGGCCTCGTATTCGTCGACCGCGGAGTGCACACCCTCAAAGGGGTCCCAGACGACTGGGAACTCTACGCCGTCCAGGCATACTAACCATCCCTCCGATCTTTGGGGACTTCCGTGGCATTCAGCGGCTGCCCCTTGCTGTGGGCAAGACTCGTTGGCCGTGGCTGACTCCTTCGCCGATCGCTTTGCCCGGACACGGTCGATATTCGGGCCGCTGGTCTGGGGCCTCGACCCTTCTGGGGCCGTTCTTCGATCGTGGGGGCTGGATGACTCGCCTGACGGGCTGGATCGCTTCGTCGAGGTAGTTCTGGAGGCCGCTGTCGGAGTCGTCGGTCTCGTCAAGCCGCAGTCCGCGTTCTACGAGCGTCACGGGTGGCGGGGAATTCGGACACTCGGCCGTCTGGTTGCCGACGCCCGGCAGGCCGGGCTCCTGGTCGTCTTGGACGCCAAGCGGGGAGATGTGGGATCGACCAACGAAGCCTACGCCGAGGCTTTTCTAGGCGCCGACGCGGCCATACAGGTGGATGCGCTCACCGTCCATCCCTATCTCGGCTTCGGGGCCATGAATGTCTTCGTCGAACGCGCCACCCAGGCAGGCAGCTGCCTGTTGGTCGTCACCCGGTCTTCCAACCCCGAGGGCCGCCGAGTGCAGGCAGCCCGGGACGAGACCGGCAGGAGCGTCGAGGCGACACTGTTGGAGGAGATCGGGCGCCGGAACGCGGAGTTGGCTCCGGGGGCGATCGGACCGATCGGGGCGGTCATCGGGCCGACGCACATGCACCCTGAGCTTGACCTGGCGTCAGCCAACGCTCTGTGTCTGGCGCCCGGCGTGGGCGCCCAGGGCGCCACTCCATCGGATGTGGCCCAGGTCTTCCACGTATGCCGCGACCGAGTCATGCCAAGCGCGTCGCGGCTTTTGTTGGAAGCAGGCCCAGAGGTCACCAAACTGCGTAGCGAGATCGAGGCCCTGGCCGCGGTCTTCAAAGATCAATTGGGCGATTGAGACCCGCCCCCGGGATCGCTACTCGGCAATGAACCCGTGCGGCAACGCCATTCGTGCAGTCCGTTTTTTTAGGTCCTCACCCGCTCGGCGAGGACTCCACCGGTTCCGAACAGGTCCGCTCTCCAGCGGTTCACCAATTCGGTTGCATCGAATGTGTCGGGATGGAAGTCGGGACGGTTGTAACTGAGTATCCGGCGCAGCACGCCGGGAGCCAAGAACGGTGACCGGGGTAGTCGGGCAAGGCTCCGGACCAATTCGGGAAGGTCTCGAACTCCCAAATTCGATGCCGCCGAGTACACCGTGCCTATCAATAGACCGCCGACGAAGACGCCGGTCGTCGCCTGCATTACGGCCCGCCGCAGCAGTTCGTTCCCAACGACTTCTTGGTATACCTCGAAAGCGACAGCCTTGTGTTCGGACTCTTCGAGGGCGTGCCACAGCAGCAGGTAGCGGACCTCGTCGCCGAACAGCTCCTGCGCCTTGGGCTCGCTCATCAGCACTTCGGCCAGTGTGGCGGTGTAGTGCTCGAGAGCGGCGGTGACTGCCAGCTGCACGCTCTCGGGAAGAACCCTCGCCAGGACTCCATTAAAACCGATACCGACCGAGCGATCCACGACGTTTGACTTGAATCCGACCTCCTGTAACCGATTGTTGAAGTCGCGGTGGATGCGGCCGTGCATGGTCTCTTGGCCCGCGAAGCGGTTCACCTGCTGTCGTAACTCGGGATCGCTCACCTGGTCCCGGTAGTTGCGCACCGAGCGAACAAAGAAGTCCTCGCCGTTCGGAAACATCGCTGACAACACGGCGACTGCATGGCTCATCACCGGGTCTGCGCCGGCGAAGCGCAGACTCAGGCGGTCGGCCGGAAACGGCTCCAAGCGGCGGACGGGGATGTCCCGCGCCGGACTCTCGTCGGTTGGCGACTGTGCAGATCGGGTCATGAGACCTCCTCTCAATTACTCGATTCGTGTGAGTACTCGATTCGTGCGAGCCGATTCGCNNCCTCGCCGGCGCGGCGAGATCGAACCGATGACGGTCAAACCAATGACAGGCAGGGAAAGTTCGACGAGGTTGTACCGGCTGCGGTCAACAGCTCGTCCATCCCTATTTTGATGCCTTCGGCCAGGACCTCGACGTCGGGTGCATGGTCAAAATCGCCTGTGATGCCGAAATTGACCTCGCCGTCGTAGGAAAGCATGGCCACCCCGATTCTGATCTGCATCCCTATCGGCACGTACGGATAGGCACGGATCATCCGCCGCCCGGCCGCGTACAGCGGAAACTGGGGGCCCGGGATGTTCGTGGTCACGGTGTTCACGTTGCGCTGAGACGCCTTGCTGAACAGCTGGGCGCCGAGAGCCAGCAGAACCGGAGGAAAGTATCTCAGAAGGCTGGTGAAACTTTCGCCCGCCTGAGCTTCGTTGGTCTCCTTGGCCGAAGTCATTTCGGCCGAGATGGCCGCAAGCCGCTTTACCGGATCGGCCAACCCAATCGGTAGCTCGGCGAACACGGCCGAGACCTTGTTGGCCAAAGCCCCGTCACCGACCGCTCTACCGGCGGTGTCGCGAGCTCGAACCGAAACCGGTACCAGCGCGCGGATCGGGCGGTCGACCGGCTCCCCGCGCTTCTCCAGCAGTCCCCTGAAACCGCCGGCGACCGCGGCGAGGGCGACATCGTTGAAGGCGCCACCGAGACTGGAACGGACCGCCTTTATGTCGGCGACCGGCACTGAGGTAGCGGCCCAACGCCGGCTCGAACCGATAGGGCCGTTGAGGCTGGAGGGAGGCATGGGTCTGATTACCCGCGCCGCTGAAGACACGCTACGAGCCAGCCCCCGCACCTGACTCACGCTCGCCATCCTGCCCACCGTCGACCGTAACGCCCGCACAGCGTCACGAGAGTTCGACGACGCCTCCGTCACGGACCGCACTAACAGATCCCGTCCGCTGGGCATCGGTCCAGGCCGCCACGGCTCTGGTGGCGACGGCCAAGCATCGGCGGTGACATCGAGGATGAGGCTCAGCAGTTCGGCCCCCCCGACACCATCGACCATGCAATGGTGCACCTTGGCGACGACGGCCCATAGTCCGTCTTTGAGTCCCTCGACCATCCACAGTTCCCACAACGGTCGTTGTCGATCGAGGGGCCTTCCCATCAGATCGCCCACAAGATCGCGCAACTCGACCATGTCACCAGGCATGGGAAGTGCGGTGTGACGAACGTGATAATCGAGACCGAACGCCGGGTCGTCCACCCATACGGGCCGGCCTACCTCGAACGCCACCCGGCGCATCACCTGCCGGTACCGGGGCACCGCCGGCAAATTGCCTTCCACCATCGCCCGGAATGTTGCGAGAGGCGGAGACGGCCCCTGGAAGATCAGAACCGACCCGATGTGCATCTGGTTGACGTTGTCCTCTACGTCCAAGAAGCCCGCATCAAGCGGACTCAAACGATCTAAAGCCAATGGAACTCCTATTATTCATGTGCCGGCCTCGTAGTGAAGCCGCGGCCGCACAGCTAAAAACCATTTCTCGGGAGACTTAACGCCGATCAGCTTCCGCCGTACAGTGCCGCCCTGTTCGGCCCTGCTACCTCCTAACTTCGGAACTGCTAGTGGGGCCTGGCGACTTAGTGGAGCCTGGCCACATAGATCACGTTGACGCTTACCCACCTACATGTCAATACCCCTCCGCCGGGCGTTTGGCGCGTTTTTCCTGGTCAGCGCTGATCTACTTTCAAGTTCGTCGCGAGTTCACGTAGCCGTTACACGTCCGACTCTTCCCGAGCCCGCGACGATCCAGAGCACTTGGCTCCAGACACAATCAGTCGACTACTGCGGGCGCCGCGTCGAGTCCAGAGCCCGGCTCGGTCTCCGGAATCAGCCCGGCGCCATTTGGGCGACAGCGCAGAACCAACGCTCGATGATCAGACCACGGAACAACCGATCCGGATACATAACGGCAGTAGGCGTGCGCCCGCGGTTCGATCGCTGCTTCTAGGCGTGAAGAACGACACATTCCGATGCGTACTAGGGCCACTGGTCGTGGTGCAAGGATGGGGGCTGATGCCATCAAATCCCGCTTGGCCACCTCCGGTGTCGGCTGCAGTCTCAAGTGAGAATGGGGACCGGCCCAGGTTGAGGGGATGGATCCACGAGTTGGCCTTCCCTGTGGTCGTGTTTGCCGGGCTGATCTTGATTGGCGCGGCTCCCACGGCGTCGGAGCGTGTCGCCGCGATCGTCTACACGGTGACATCGGGAATGCTGTTCGGGGTATCGGCTCTCTACCATCGGGGCCAGTGGCGAGCTGGTACCTGCGCGGTGCTCAAACGCCTTGACCACGCGAACATCTATCTGCTCATCGCAGGNNGGCGCAGCTGCCGGGGTGGCGTTCCGGCTGCTTTGGATCGGGGCGCCGCGATGGCTGTACACGCTTCTGTATGTGCTGCTGGGCTGGGTCATGGTTGTGGCTATGCCCCAGCTGCTCCAAGGTGCCGGGGTCGCCGCTTTCGTTCTGATCCTCACCGGAGGGCTGCTCTACAGTCTCGGCGGTCTGGTTTACGGCCTGCGGCGACCCGACCCATGGCCGCGCGTCTACGGGTTCCACGAGATCTTTCACACCTTGACGGTGGCCGCGTACGTCGCCCAGTACACCGCCATCTCACTGATCAGCTACGCCGGAGTCCGAGCGGCGATTGGCTGAATCTCCGTCGAGGGGGTCGAGTCGTTCGATCCGGACGACCGACGGGTCGTAGGGGAGCGGGGTCCACGGTCCGTCGGGCGGGTTTAGGCGGAGTCCTCCGTTTCCGGTTTGGACCGGGAGGGTCATCGGGCGTCGGAGAGGAGGAGCGTCTTGGCTACGGTCTCGCGGGATTCGATGGCCAGGTGTGCCTTCGATGCCTCAGCCAGTGGGAAGGTTTGAGCCACGAGGGGGGCCAACCGTCCGGCGCCGACCAAGGCCAGAACGGCGGTGAGCAGTCGAGACCGATCGCCCTCGCCGTACTGGAGGTCGGCGATGGTCGTCACGGTCACGACACGTCGCTCCGAATCGCCCGGGTCGATGGATGCGAACGAGCCGCTCGGGGTTCCATGAGCCGAGAACCGTCCACCATCGGCGATCAGTCCGAAGGNNCTTCCCCGCCGATCGAGCCCCCGACGCCATCGAGCACCACGGTGGGTCGGCGCCCACCGGTGGCGTCGAGAACCGCATCACTCCATCCCGGCTCGCCGTAGTCGATTGCCGCTGCCGCCCCGGCTCCCAACACGACGTCTCGCTTGGTCGACCCTCGGGCGGCACCGACTACTTTCACCCCCCGCGCGCCAAGCAGTTGGACCAGGAGGATCCCCATGCCGCCGGCTGC
>PMHU01000241.1:316-4625 GCA_003156795.1 Acidimicrobiaceae bacterium | reverse complement strand
CTCCTGGTAGTTGTTCCCTGATTCGCACTCGCGCAGCTGCAGCCACACCCCGCCGGCCCCGCCGCCATTGCCCGGTCCGGGGTCGGTAGGAGGAGGCGACACGATCGCCACTACTACGGCGACCACGCCATCGTTGACGGGCAGCCCCTGGCTGACCGGAGCGCTTTGCGACGCCAACGCGGCCGCTTCGACTTGCTGATCGAACTGACTTTGGAGCTGGTCGAGTTGTGACTGCTCCTCAGCTGCTTCGTCGAGCGCTTGGGCGCGGGCTGCTGCCATCTGCGTCGCGGCCGCATCGCTCTGGCGCTCTTGCCGTATGAGGTTGGAGACAGCCGCAGTTACCATTTGGAGTTGGGTCTGGTAACCGTCGAGGGCCTCCGACAGGTCGCCGCTGGCCACCTCGATGTACTCGGCTCGAACCGAGGGATCGGACACACCCGACAGCGGAGCATCCGGTGTCGGCATGGCGCCGCCGGTGTAGCTGAGGATCGCCTCCCGCTGGAGGGCGTTGCGGCTTTGGTCGACCTTCGCCTGGAGCTGGACGAGATCCACTTGATCGTCGCTCACTTGCTCCGAGAGGGTCGTGGCGCGGAAGTTGGCTTGGTCGTAAGCCTGGGTCAAGGCGTGAATCCGGGCCGCCCCGGCAGCCGCCTGGGCCTGCACGACGCTGAGCTGGCTCTTCGCCGTACTGATGGAATTGGCGCCCGCCGGGACGGCGGTCTGCAAAACGAGCGCGCCGAACAAGACAACGGCGACAGTTATGCCGACCATCGTCCGCTTCCCCAAGCCGGCTCCATGAAACGATGACCAGGAGCCTGCCCGCACCAGCTTCGCGATGTGAGACAAGTCGGACCGGCAGGATAGTCGACCGAAGCGCGGTCCGCCTCTTTCCATCCGACCGCGACCACACAGAGTGGTCACCGCCACAGCACCGGGTACCCCTCGGAGCACGCGGCGAGCGGACGGGCTCTACCCTGGAGGTGTGAGAAATAGTGGGTGACCCCGGCACCCAGCGTCACCAGCTCGTCACCCGCTTGCAAGGCTTCGGCACCACCATTTTCGCCGAGATGTCGGCCCTGGCCGAGCGGACCGGGTCGATCAACTTGGGCCAGGGGTTCCCCGATCGCGACGGCCCGCCCGAAGTCGCCGAGGCGGCCATCGCCGCTATCAGGGATGGCCGCAACCAGTATCCGCCCGGGCCGGGTACGCCCGAGCTGAGACGGGCCATCGCCGCCCATCAGAAGCGGTTCTACGGGCTCGAGGTCGACCCCGATACCGAGGTCCTGGTCACGGCGGGGGCGACCGAAGCCATCACCGCCGCCATCCTGGCCTTGTGCGAGGCAGGGGACGAGGTCGTGGTGTTCGAGCCTCTCTACGACTCGTACGGGGCCGCCATCGCCATGGCCGGAGCCCGGCGGAAGGTGGTCCCGCTCGAGCCCCCCGGGTGGACGTTCGACCCCGGTCAGCTGGCCGCGGCCATCGGTCCCAGGACCCGCCTGGTCCTGCTCAACACCCCCCACAACCCGACCGGAAAGGTCTTCGGCCTCGACGAGCTGGAGGAGGTGGCCCGGGTGTGTCGCGAGCACGACCTCCTCGCCGTTACCGACGAGGTCTACGAGCACCTCATTTTCGAGGGGCGCCACGTCCCGTTGTGCTCGTTGCCGGGAATGGCCGAGCGGACCATAACCATCTCTAGCGCCGGGAAGACCTTCGCGTACACCGGCTGGAAAATCGGTTGGGCGTGCGGGCCCGGGCGGCTCGTCGCGGCCGTGAGGACCGTCAAGCAGTTCCTGACCTACGTCAACGGGGCGCCCTTTCAGCCCGCCGTCGCTACCGGCTTGGCCTTGTCCGATGAATACTTCGAAGGAGCCGCCGCCAAACTCGGCGCCGGTCGGGACCGGCTCTGCGCCGGGCTGGAAGGCGTCGGCTTCGACGTCTACACACCCCACGCCACCTACTTCGTCGTCGCCGATGTCAGCCGCCTCGGATGGACTGACGGTGCGGCCTTTTGCCGGGAGGCGCCCGATCGCTGCGGGGTGGTGGCCGTCCCGGCGGCGGCGTTCTACGACGATCCGAGCGCGGCCCGCCCCCTGGTGCGCTTCGCATTCTGCAAGCAACCCGAGGTCCTCGACGAGGCGGTCCGTCGCCTCGGAACCTTGCGGGGCGCGAGCTAGGTTTGATGGGCGTCGGCCGAGTCCGGGAACGCGCCCGGCTCCAGCCGTCTTCAAGCGAACACGGGTCGAAAATGAGGAGGACGAGTGGGCCAGCAGTTCGGTGACGTCAGCGTCGAAGTCGGCGCCGACCACGTGGCCGAGGTCGAGATCCACCGTCCGCCCAACAACTTCTTCGACGTCGCCCTCATTCGGAGCCTGGCCGACGCCTATGAAGCGTTGGGAGCGGGAGGCGAGTGCCGGGCCATCGTGCTCTGCGCCGAAGGCAAGCACTTCTGTGCTGGGGCGGACTTCCACCACGAGAGCGACGCCGACTCGCTGCCGGCCGAGGGGGCGGCCAGCCTCTACGAGGAAGCGGTACGGCTGTTTCGCGGCGAGCTCCCGGTGGTCGCGTCGGTCCAGGGGGCAGCCGTCGGCGGCGGCCTCGGGCTGGCCTGTTCGGCCGACTTCCGCGTGGCGGCCCCCGAAGCCCGATTCGCGGCCAACTTCGCCCGCCTCGGCTTCCACCAGGGGTTCGGGCTCAGCGTCACGCTGCCGCACATCGTCGGTCATCAGAAGTCGCTCGAAATGCTCTACACGGGTCGGCGCGTCTCCGGCGAGGAAGCCCAAGGCATGGGCCTGTGCGATCGCCTGGTGCCACTCGCTGACGTCCGAGCCGGGGCTCGGGACCTGGCCGCGGAGATAGCCGCGTCGGCCCCGCTCGCCATCAAGTCCATCCGCAAGACCATGAGGGGCCACCTGGCCGACGCGGTCGCCGAAGTCACCGAACGCGAGGACTCCGAGCAGATCTGGCTGAGGAACACCGCCGACTTCGCCGAAGGCACCCGGGCCAGCTTCGAGCGGAGGGCCGCCAACTTCACCGGCAGCTGAGCCCTCACCGCCGCTGTCGCGGTGGTTGTTAGTGGACCTTGTCGTAGAAGTCGGCCGCGGCCATGAGCAGGGCGCCAGAGAGTAACGCGCCCATGACCAACGCCAGGATCACATCCGCCTTGCGGGTGATGAGCGCGTAGATCCCGAGCAGCTGGGCTAGCACGAGACAGATGCCTGCGCCGACTAACAGGTTCACGTACTACAGCAGCTCGGCGGGGGCTCTGTACATCAGGTAGAGGGTAGTCCGGCCCCGCATCACCATCGTGTTCACCAGCCGCCGCCGAAGTCCCGGCCACCACGCCCGGACCGGTAGCGATCCGACCGGCTCCAAGCCCCCGTGGCGGCGTCGAACTCGGCCGCTTCGGGTGCCATCCACTCCAGCCGTCCGGCGCGAGCGCCGCTGGACGACACGTCTTGGTGGCCTTCGTCAACGGCGAGGATCAACGCTCCGTCGGGGATGGTCGGGATCTCTCGGTGGCCGCGCCGGTGGGCCAGGAGGACCCGCGGGAGCGAGCCCAGCGCATCGTCGCGCGCCCGGACAGAACCGCCGTACCAGACCGGGTCGCAGACCTGCTGCCATTTGTCACTTCCCATCACCACGGCGTCGTAGCCCTTCGCCAACTCGGCGATGAGGGTCAGCTCGCTGACGGCGAAATCCAACCACGGCCGGCTGGTTGCCACCTCCGACAGCACCGACAAGCGATGCTCGAGGGAGGGGACGGCCGGGTCCTTCCCCAGCGGCGACCGGGAAAGGACCAGGCAGACCCGGTCGAGCCCTCCTTGTTGGAGGGCCGCTTCAGCTATGGCCAGGTGGGCGACAGTCGGCGGGTCGAACGTCCCTGGATAGACGCCGACCCGCACCGACGACCACCAGGCCCGTCAGTACCGGTAGTGGTCGGGCTTGAACGGCCCGCCCATGTCGACGCCGAGGTAGGCGGCCTGCTTGTCCGACAGCGAGGTCAGCTTGACGCCCAGCTTGTCGAGGTGAAGGCGGGCGACCTTCTCGTCGAGTCGGCGGGGGAGGACGTAGACCCCGACGGGGTAGTGCTCGGTCCGGGTGAACAGCTCGATCTGGGCCAGGACCTGATTGGTGAAGCTCGACGACATGACGAAGCTGGGGTGGCCGGTGGCGCAGCCCAGGTTGACCAGGCGGCCCTCGGCGAGGACGAGCACCGAGTGTCCGTCCGGGAAGTCCCACGCGTCCACTTGCGGCTTGATCTGGGTCTTCTTGATGCCTTCGATGCGCGCCAGCCCGGCCATGTCGATCT
>PMHU01000241.1:0-276 GCA_003156795.1 Acidimicrobiaceae bacterium | reverse complement strand
GCAGATCGGATCGATCTCGGTGATGATCACTCGGGCGCCCTGACCGCGAAGCGATTGAGCGCAGCCCTTGCCTACGTCGCCGTAGCCGAACACCACCGCCACCTTGCCGGCGATCATCACGTCCGTCGCCCGGAAGATCCCGTCGATCAGCGAATGACGGCACCCGTACAGGTTGTCGAACTTGGACTTGGTGACGGAGTCGTTGACGTTGATGGCCGGGAAGAGCAGATCGCCCCGTTCGTGGCGCTGATATAGGCGGTGCACGCCGGTCGTGGT
>PMHU01000149.1 GCA_003156795.1 Acidimicrobiaceae bacterium | reverse complement strand
AAGGTGGGCGGCCCGATCATGAACGTAACCCGTTCACGCTCGATCAGTTCGAGGGCGACGGCCGGGTCCCACTTCCCCATCGGCACGGACCTGACACCCCAGGCGCCAAGAAGGACCCCGTAGAGAAGGCCGGATATGTGCGCGAGGGGCGCGCAAAGAAGGGTGCAGTCACCCGGACCGAGACCATGGACCTGGCCCATCTGCCGCGACTTGTACAGCAGGGACCGATGAGTGTGCAAGGCCAGCTTGGGGGTTCCCGTCGATCCAGACGTCCCGAGTGCGAGCGCCAGGTCGCCCGATTCGATCGGCTCTGACGCGACGGCTGGCGAGTCACTCGTTGGTACCGGGTCCGTCGGCCCGAGGAACAGAGACGGCCGTAGACGGCCGAGGACCTCGTCTCGATCGCTCGGCCCGGCCAGGTGATGGATGGGCGCCGCAACCGCTCCTAGGCGCCACGCCGCTCGGAACAGGGCGATCGCTTCCGGCCCGTTGGCTCTCTGCCACGCGACCGTGTCGCCCCGGCGCACACCCGCTTCTGCGAGACCACCCGCAACGTGTCCCACCAGTTGATCCGTCTCGTCGTCGGTGACGATGGCCTGGTCAAGAGTCTGGGTCGGCCAGGGCCCACCGGGAGCCCCCCAAACCGCCGCTTGTGGGTGCGCAAACGTTGACGTGAGGCGCCGCCGCTGGTCGGTCACGATGCTCAGCTGGATGGTGGGATGGGCCAGCGGTTGGTGAAGTGCGGCTCCCGCTTCTCCGCGAAGGCGGTCACTCCTTCCATCGGGTCTTCGCACAGCAGAAGACGTTGATTGACCGCCCGGTACAACTCGAACTGCTCTCGTATTCCATGATTGCGCGAGAAGTAGGCCACCTTCTTAGATGCCTGAACCGCTACCTGCGAGTTGTCGACGATCTTCTCGGCGACCGACATTGCAGATTCCATTACGTCAGCAGCCGGGACGACCTTTTGGACGAGGCCTCGCTGGAAGGCGTCCTGAGCCGACATCCGGTCCGCGGTCATGAGCAGATAGAGAGCGTCGCCAAGCGAGAGATAGCGGGCCAGGAGGTTCGTCCCTACTCCCGCCATGATCCCGCGTTTGACTTCGAACAGCCCGAACCACGAGTCCTCCGAGGCCACCCGGATGTCGCAGTTGAGTGACAGCTCGAACCCTCCAGCAACGGCCAAGCCGTTGATGGCAGCGATCGTCGGCTTCGGGCTCGATCCGACACCCCAGAGGTCGACATCGGATCGCTCCACTTTCAGACCGCCCTCGGAAGTCGCAGCCAACTCCTTCATATCGCGCCCGGCGGAGAACGCTCGCTGACCGGCGCCGGTAATGATCGCCACATACTGGTTGGGATCGGCGTCAAACTCTGCCATCGCGTCTGTCAGGCCCGAAGCCATCGCATTCGTGAATGAGTTCAACTGCTCGGGCCGATTGAGGGTCATGACCGTGATGTGACCAGCCTGGCTGACGAGCAAGTCGGGCATCGGCTCTCCCTTCCTGTATCTGACGGTTCGGACTGTGGATGACCTTAAAGGTAGGCGGCCGCCGGCGACGGGCGGCGTCCCACTTATCGATTTGCTCGGCTGAGCGTCTGACGTCGCGGCGCAAACCCCGCGATTACATGGCTCTCGACAAACCGCTTGACGGTCGCGGGGTCATCGAGATCGAGGAGAGGTGATGGTGTGCTGTATAGCGAGAAGAGAATTCGAGCGAACCACTCGGCGGCGGATCCCACGTCGAGATCGGCCCGCACCTCTCCTGTCGCGGTTGCCGACTCGATATATGGGCTCAAGAACTCCACGCACTCACGCAAGAGGACGCCGTCCGAGGTCAACAGGACGGCTACCGCCTCGGCGTCGAAAAGCTTCTCCCAGTGTCTGAGCTGCTGCTTGGAACGGCAGACGAATACTGCCGCGGAGGCAAACTGCTCCTCGAGAGAGACGAGGCCGCGCATGGAATCTGCAAGAGCGGCGTAGAAGCTCTTGGACGCGTTTTCCGCGGTCGCTTGCAATATCGCGGACTTGTCCTTGAAGTACAGGTAGACGGTTCCGCGTGACAGATTCGCTGTCCGGCTGATGTCGGCAATAGTGGTCTTGCGTGGACCGAACTGCCTGAAGCACTCCCATGCCGCTTGAATGATGACGTCGCGAGTGGATCGAGCCGTCGATCCCGATGGGTCGAACCCGAGCTCATTCACCGAACATCACTCCGCGGCTGATTTCCAAGGGGGTGAAGTAGGGAAGGGTACGGTCCGCAACTCGGTGGAAGCACGTGGAAATCCTCATTCCGACGTGGACTTCCTCCGTATCACAACCCACCAGGTTGCTTATCATCTGGTAGCCCTCGTCCAAGTCCACGATGATGGGGGCGTACGGGGTCGCGAAGGAAGGGAACTGAGGTCGCCACGCGATGGTCCAGCTGTAAATGGTGCCAAGCCCGGCGCTTTCATGCCAGGACAGGGACTTGGACGTGCAGAACCGGCATATGTACACCGGATTGAAGTTCGCTTTACTGCAGCTGTCGCACCGCTGGTAGGGGAGGACCCCGCGATCGCATCCCTCCCAGAACGGCTGTGAGATAGGCGACGCCCTGGGAATCCGAATCTCGCCTGAGCGTTGAGGTTCGAGTGCGGTCACGGCCTCGTCCTCCCGAGGATCATCACGTCGTTGAACAACGCTCCGGCTCCCCCATTCGAGCAGAGCGCCAGGTCAACGTTCGGTACCTGGGTGGTCTGGCATAGGCCTTGGATCTGGTGCGTAGCCCGGATCACCCGCTGCAAGAGCTGCACCGTCCCGCCTCCATGGCTGAAGGACATGAGTCCACCGTCTGTCGTCAGTGGCAGGGCGCCGCCCGGGCCCATGGGGCCATTGGTAACAAACTCCCCGCCTTCTCCCGGCTCACAGAAGCCGAAGGCCTCCACCTGTCGAATGATTTCAAAGGAGAAAGGGTCGTACAGCTCGCACACGTCGACGTCCGACGGCTGTACGCCGGCCATGGCGAAGCTCCGCATGGCCGCCCGCCGACCCACGTAGCCGTTGGGGGGGCTGTCGGGAGACGCGCCCCTCAGGTCGAAGCTGGGGGGGAACTGGTATGAAGGTCCATTGTGGTCGACACCGCCGCCGTGGATGTAAACCGGGGGGAGCTTCAGATCGGCTGCCCGGTCAGCAGTCGTCAGTACTAGCGCGCAGCCGCCTTCAGCGGTCATAGAGCAATCGAGAAGATGAAACGGGTCGGCGACCATGCGCGAGCTCAGGATGTCGGCCGCGGTGAAGGGGCCGCGGCCGTAGAAGACGGCCTCAGGATTGACGTGGCCGTTGTTGCGGATGGTCGCCGCCGCTTGGGCCATCTGCTCCGGTGTCGTCCCGAACATCGTCATGTGGCGTCTGGCGATGAACGCGAACTCGAGCGCCGTGAACATTCCGAATGGCAACACGAATTCGTGAGACACCCGGGTCCAGGGCGCCACGGCCGATCGATCGGTGTAGATGCCCGCCCCGCCCCCAGCCAGGAGGACGGTTTTACAATGCCCCGCGGCGATGGCGTTGGCCGCGTCCAATATGGCCGGGATGCCCCCAATCCCTGGTGAGGACGCGTAGACCGGACCCATCCCCAGCGAGTAGGTCAGATCCATGGCGAACTCCCCGAAGACTCCGTCGACGTCCGCCGGAGTCAAGCCGGCCGACTCCATGACGCCCAGCGCGGCCTCGATGGCGATGCTCAGCGAGGTGTGACCTTCGAGCACCCTGGCCTGCTTGGTATTGAATCCGGCCGCAATGGCGACGTTCTGGTAGGGGTGCCCCATGACCCTCCTTTTTGGCACCCGGGGAGCTTCCGCGGGGATTGCGTGGCTGGCAGCGCCAGTATTACGATGTAGACACTAACCGTCAAGATGTTCAATGCCTGGCCCTAACGCCGAACTTGTGATGGCACCCGGCGGATCACGGGCGGAGTTCAGGGGAGGACCGAATGATCAAACCCGAGGACCTCATACTCGTCAGCGTCGACGACCACATCTGCGAACCCGCCGACATGTTCGAGCGCCATGTACCGACCAAGTACCTCGACCAAGCGCCTCGCGTGCTCGAAGACGAAAACGGGCGGGAGCAGTGGTGGTACGGCGATCTGCCTGGCCGCAACCTCGGATTGAACGCTGTGGCCGGAAAGCCACGGGAGTACTTCAACCTCGACGCGTCGCGCTACGACGAGATGCGACCCGGCTGCTACGACGTTCACGAGCGTGTGAAAGACATGAACGCGGGCGGCCAGCTCGCTGGCCTCAACTTTCCGAACTGGACCGGATTCTCCGGACAGGTCCTCAATCAAGGTCCCGATCAAGACGTCAACGAAATAATGATTCAGGCCTACAACGACTGGCACATCGATGAGTGGTGTGCGGCATATCCCGAGCGGTTCATACCGTGTGGGATCCTGCCGCTGTTCGACGTGGACAGGGCAGCACGAGAGATCCGGCGGCTGGCCGCCAAGGGTTGCCACGCAGTCGCCTTCTCCGAGAACCCCGAGGCGCTCAACATGCCGACGATCCATTCGGGCTATTGGAACCCGCTTTTCGAGGCTGCCTGTGACGAGGACGTGACCCTGTGCTGCCACCTCGGGTCCAGCTCGCGACCGATGCAGATCTCCAAGGACGCCCCGGCGAGCGTGATCTTCACCCTCGCCGGCTGCACGACGGCTTTCACCTTCGGGGAGCTGATCTGGGCTAACTTCTGGGAGCGCTACCCCTCACTGAAGTTCTCGCTCACAGAAGGGGACATCGGATGGATGCCCTACTTCGCATGGAGGGCGGAACACGTCCAGGAAAGACACTCTGGCTGGAGCAAGCACGAGTTCGCCAACGGAGGAAGTCCGACTCAAGTGTTCCACGACCACATCCTCTGCTGTTTCATCAACGAGCCGATAGGCATCGAGCTCATTTCGCATTTCAATATCGACAACGTCTTTTGGGAATCCGACTTTCCGCACTCCGATGGCACGTGGCCAAACGCGCCGGAGCTGTTCTCTGCGGTGTCCAGCCGCCTTGACGACGAGCAGATCGCCAAGATCTCGCACCGGAACGCGATGCGGAATTACCACTTCGACCCCTTCGCCACCCGCCCGAAAGAAACGTGCACGGCCGGCCACCTCCGAAGCGAGTCACCGGAGGTCGACGTCGTCACGCGAGTCGGGAAGGAGGCCGGTGATGTCGACTTCGCGCAGGTGATGGCCAGGCAGCTGCTGGCTAGCCGCCCGGGTCGGGCGGGCGTCGCTACGAAGTGACGTCGGGCTGTCTGGCGACCGCGCCGGAATCTTCCCCACCCCCCTTCGAGACACTCAGTCCCACTCTCGTCAAATGACCCTCTTGGCAGGAATTCGGGTACTCGACTTCAGCGAACAAATCGCGGGGCCCTACGCCACCAAGCTGATGGCCGACGCCGGCGCCGACGTCATCAAGGTGGAGTCGCCCGAAGGGGACCCGATGAGGCACTGGACCGCATCCGGAGCCGAGCTCGGAACGCGTGACAGCGCCCTGTTTCAGTACCTCAACGCTTCCAAGCGGTCACTGATCGGGAGTTGGAGCGACCCTGGGATTCGGTGTCTCGCGAGCGAATCCGACGTGCTCATCGAAGGAGGGCAGCTCCCCGACGAATACGTCGAGGAACTCCTCGAACAACCGGATGGTCCGTCGGTCATTTCGGTGACGCTTCTGGGCCGTCGTGGACCTGACAGCGGTCGAAGAGCGACAGAGTTCACCCTACAAGCGAGATGCGGATCCACGGCGAGCCGAGGGAGCGCCGACCGCGAGCCTCTGCACGCGGGCGGGCGCATCGGCGAGTGGATCGCCGGCACGTACACCGCGGTTGCCGCTCTCGCCAGCTTGAGGTTGGGGCGGCCCGAGCATGCCGACATCTCCTTCCTGGAATGCATGGCTCCGACTTTGGGAGGATTCGGCTCCCTCTACTCGTCGCTCTCCGGTCTGCGGGACTCATTGAGTGGCTTCGCTGGGCCCTTCCGCAGCCTCGAAGCTCCGTGCGTCGAGCCGACCTCTGACGGCTTGGTCGGCTTTTGCACAGGAACCGGGCAGCAGTTCGAGGACTTCCTGCTCATGATCGAACGCCCGGACCTCCGCGGCGATGATCGCTATGCCACGGCCGCTCGACGGATCAACCATAGGGACGAGTTCAGCCAGATAGTGGGTGCCTGGACCACCCGGCACACCACGGCAGACATCGTCGAGCTCGCCGTTGCGTATCGAATACCGGTAGCCGACGTGGGGCGGCCGGAGACCATCACGGAGTTCGATCATCTCAAGGAGCGTCGGAGTCACGTCTTGAATCCCTCGGGTGCCTTCCTTCAGCCGAACGTTCCTTACAGAGTGTCCGGCGCCGCACCCCACCCCTTCGGAGCTTCGCCGGCCTTGGGTCAGCACAATGGCGCCGCTTGGACGCCACGGGCGCACGCGCCTACTCCGCGAGAGCTGGAGCTTGGTAAGCCCCGACGCTCCAACGTGCCCGGAAAGCCGCTCAGCGGGCTGAGGATCGTCGACCTGACAGCCTTTTGGGCCGGCCCATCGGCAACCCAGATCATGGCGGTCCTCGGAGCCGAGGTGATCAAGGTCGAGTCGATCCAAAGGCCCGACGGTATGCGCTTCAGCTCCACCAAGAAACCGATCGAGGATGGTTGGTGGGAATGGAGCCCGTACTACCAATCGGTCAACACCAACAAGCGGGCCGTCACCCTCGACCTCGGATGCGACGAAGGGCGCCGCCTCCTGTTCGACCTGGTCGCCCGCTCTGACGCCCTGGTCGAGAACTTCTCGCCGCGTGTCCTCGACTCAATGGGTATCACCTGGGAGGCGGTCTCCGCGGCCAACCCGCGGGCCATCATGATGCGGATGCCTGGCTTCGGCCTTTCAGGGCCATGGAGGGATCGAACCGGCTTCGCTCAGACGATGGAGCAGCTGAGCGGGATGGCATGGATGTCGGGGTTCCCGGACAGCCTTCCAGTAATCCCTCGCGGGCCGTGCGATCCCGTGGCCGGCATGCACGGCGTCGTGGCATTTCTCGCAGCCCTCCGCGAGAGAGACCTTTCCGGGGTCGGGCGTCACATAGAAGTGACCATGATCGACGCTGCGCTCAATATCGCGGCCGAGGTCGTGATCGAGCACTCCGCCTATGGAGCGTCCATCGGGCGGGTAGGCAATCGAGGGCCGATGGCGGCTCCGCAAGGAGTCTACGAGTGCTCGGCCAAGGAGCGCTGGCTGGCCATCGCCATAGAGGATGATGGTCAGTGGCAAGGGTTCAAACTAGCCGTAGGCGATCCCGACTGGGCGACCGATCCTCGCTTCGACAGCGTCGACGGCCGCCGGGCCGAAGCAGATGAGCTCGACCGAAGGATCAAGCAGTACTGCTCCACCAGGGAAATCGACGAGCTGGCAACAGAACTGGCGGCCGCGGACATCGCAGTCGCGCCGGTGGTCGGTCCTCCCTTCGTACTGGATGACCCTCACCTCCGGGCCCGAGGGTTCGTCGAGGCGGTCCACCATTCAGTCATCGGCGACATGGAGATCCATGGTGTCCCCGTTCGGTTCTCGGGCCACTCCGGTCCGTGGTTCACGCATCCGGCCCCCATGCTTGGGGAGCACAATCGTGAGATCCTCTCGGGGATCCTCTCCCTCGACGATGCCCAGTTGGATGGTCTCCGCCAATCTGGCGTGATAGGCGACCGGCCGGCCGGCTGGAAGCCGAGCAGCTGAACATGCAACCGACAAGTAACCCAACGAGACCCGAGAGGTGCCCATGACTGACGACGTAGATACCCAGGACGTGCTGGGTCCGGACATCTTCAAGCGCCAGGAGCACCATGACTTCTTTGCCCGGTTGCGGGACCAAGACCCGGTCCACTGGCACGTCGACAGCAATGGGATCGGCTTCTGGTCGCTGACCAAGCACGCTGACGTGCAAATGGCCAACCGGGATGCCAAACGCTTCATCGTGTCAGAAGGCTTCACGCTCATCGACATCGACCCGGACGATCTTCAAGGTGCCGCCATGAGGGAAATGCTTCCTGGAATGGACCCTCCTCAGCACACGCGCTACCGGCGGATCGTCAACCGGGGATTCACACCCAGGACGTTGCGCCTTCTGGAAGGTCACCTCGCTCTCAAAGCCAAGACGGTCTTGGACAACGTGGTCGAACGGGGCTCGTGTGATTTCGTCGAAGACGTCGCAGCCGAGCTCCCGCTCCAAGCTATCGCTGAATTGGTCGGCGTCCCCGACGAGGACCGAAAGAGGGTCTTCGCGTGGAGCAACCAGCTGACCGGCATAGACGACCCGGAATACGAAGGGGACCTCGAACACGGGATGCTCGTATCAGCCGAGATGATTTCGTACGCCGATGGACTGAGGCAGGACCGGGAGCTGAATCCTCGCGACGACATCATCACCAAGCTGACGAACACCACGCTGGATGAAGGCGAGGGGTTGACGGAGGCCGAGTTCGGAATGTTCTTCCTGCTTCTCGTCGTGGCCGGAAACGAGACGACTCGTAACGCGACCGCCCACGGGATGCGGGCACTTATCGAGAGCCCCGACCAAATGCAGAAGTTGAGAGAGGATCCGAGCGCGGCGCGAATCGAACGTGCCGTCGAGGAGATCCTCCGGTGGTCCTCACCGATCCACTACTTCCGTCGAACCGCGGCCATGGACATCGAACTTCGAGGTAAGACGATCAGGCAGGGCGATCGGGTGGTCCTTTGGTACGCGTCGGCGAACCGAGACGCCGAGGCCTTCCCCGATCCTTTCATGTTCGATGTGGATCGAACTCCCAACGATCACGTCGCCTTCGGGGGCGGGGGTCCCCACTTCTGTCTAGGCGCGAACCTGGCTCGCCTCGAGCTCCGGCTCATCTTCACCGAGCTCGTTACCCGGATGCCCGACGCCCGGTTCGATGGCGAAGTGGAGATGCTGCGTTCGAACTTCGTAGCCGGCATCAAACACATGCCGATCCGATGGGGCTGATCTTGCGGGGCTCAGTTGAAGTCGCTTCCGCCGTCCACGTTGACGTTGGCCCCGGTTACGTATCCGTTGCGCTTCGAGGCTAGATACACGACTATCGAAGCGACCTCATCAGGAAGGCCGGCGCGGCCGAGGTCGACTGGATGATTGAAGTTGGACTCGATCCAGCGCATCACGTCGTGAGGATCCGTAGGGTCCAGCCCTTCGGCCTCGAAGAGAGGCCTCAACGTGCTGCTGAAACTGGCCGTCACGATCGTCCCGGGGCTGACGGTGTTGACCAGAATTCCCTCAGGCCCGAGGCTGCGAGCCAAGTTCTTGGAAATGCTGGTCAGGGCGGCCTTGGCAGCCGTGTAGGCGACCAGGCGAGGGCTCTGTCTCTTGATCGAGTGGGCGCCGATATTTACGATCCGCGCCCAAGGAGCCCTGCGCAATAGCGGCAGGGCGCCACGGATGCACCGTACGGCCGACATCGTGCCCAGCGAAAACGCCGTGTCCCAATCCTCGTCGGTCAGGTTCTCGAACGTTCCGTCCATGGGACCAACCGTGTTGACCAGGGAGTTGAGGCACGGCCAGCGCTCCGACAGTTCGGCGAAGGCCCTCTCAATCTGTCCGGCATCGGTGACGTCCACAGATAGCCCTACGGGATCAGGGCTGCCGATGGCGCGCAGCCGGTCTACCGTTTGGTCGAGACCAGCCCGGTCCCTTGCAAGCACCGCGACCGACGCGCCTTCGCCCGCCAACACTTCAGCCGTCGCGAGTCCCATGCCTTTTGTGCCACCGGTGACGACTGCCGTAGCCCCGGCTAGTCCCAGATCCATGCTCGGCTCCTCTGGCTCTATCAGGTCGGACAGAAAACCTACGAGGGAACGGGTGCCTCGGGTTGGTCCTTGAGCGCAGGGAGGACCGCCGGCGCACTGCGCCAGTCGGCAACGCCGTCTTCAACCTCTGCAATGGGCCACTTGGATTCGTGGATCTCAGCCCAGTGCGAGTGATTGAGCTCATGGAGCGTGAAGCAGGCGTTGAGGGCGTTGTAGAAGCCCATGTTGTCGACGCATTGATTGACCGACTCCTTGATCAGGAGGGCAGTCATGGTCGGTCGCTGCGCGATCCGACGCGCGAACTCAAGGGTCTTCTGCTCGAGATCGGCACGCGGGAAGATCTTCGAGACCATTCCGAGACTGTGCGCTTCGTGGACGTCGAGCGAGTCCCCCGTCAGCATCAGCTCCTTGGTCTTGCGCGGGCCGAACTCGAATGGATGGGCAAAGTACTCCACCCCGCACATACCGAGACGGGTGCCCACCACGTCGGCGAACAACGTGTCATCCGAGGCGACGATCAAGTCACACGCCCACATCAGCATGAGGCCGGCGGCGAAAACGGTCCCCTGGACCTGGGCGATGGTGATCTTGCGCAGATCGCGCCACCGCCGGGTGTTGTTGAAGAAGTAGTGCCATTCCTGAAGCATGCGCTTCTCGGCCCCGGTTCGAGTGCCGCCGTTGATCCCGGCCGTCGAATGTTGATCGGGTCCGGGAGTAAGTTCGGCGCGCGACTCGGAGGAGCCCATGTCGTGTCCGCTCGAGAAAAGGGGACCGACGCCCCCGAGTATCACGACCCGGACCTGGTCGTCCGCCTCCGCTCGCATGAACGCGTCGTCGAGCTCGACCAGCAATCCACGGCTCTGAGCGTTGCGCGTCTTCGGGCGGTTCAAGAGGATACGGGCAATGGCTCCGTCGTCAAGGGCCTCATACGTAATGAAGCGGTAGTCCTCGCTCATCGTTTCCTTCCGTGTTTGCGTGGTCGTGCCGGATCGGGGATCGAATACCGAACGCGGGTGACGACTACTTTTCGAATCTCGCAGCCAGGCCGGTCGCGAGTGTGCCGGAACTCCCCCGCTTGCCTCGCGCCCGAATCGAAACGTCGTGTCCGGAGGCCTTGGCGCGCAAGGCTCCCACGGTCGCCTCCGCTTTCGGAACGGACGCGAAGGGATCGAAATGGAAGTGGCGCATCGCGTTCTGATGGCTGAGCCGGTCGATGTCGACCCGAGAGACGCCGTCCATCTGCTTCATGAACGTCTCGGGCGCTGTAGGCCACGTGGAGTCCGAGTGTGGGTAGTCGCACTCCCAACACACGTTGTCCATGTCCAGGAACCCTCGGCTGGCCACGCCAAAGTGGTCATCTATGAAGCAGGTGATGACGTGCTCGTTGAACACCTCGCTCGGAAGCTTGTCTCCAAAATCCTGACCCGTCCAGATGTGGTGGCGCTGGTAGTTGTAGTCCACCCGCTCCAGAAAGTATGGAATCCAGCCGATGCCGCCCTCGGACAGGGCGAACTTCAGCTTGGGAAACTTCCGCAGGACGGGCGACCAGACCAGATCGGCAGCGGCCTGAACGATATTCATGGGCGTGAGCGTGATCAGCACGTCCATAGGCGCATCGGGCGACGTGATGACCAGCTGTGACGACGAGCCGATGTGCATGCAGACCACGACCTCTTCATCGCTGCACGCGGTCCAGAAGGGGTCCCAGTGGTCGGAGTGAACGCTGGGCCATCCAAGTTTGGATGGGTTCTCCGAGAAGGTGACGGCGTGAGCGCCGAGGCGCGCCGTACGCCGGATCTCTCCGGCGAGCACCTCGGGGTCCCAGATGGCCGGCAGCGAACAGGGGATGAATCGACCCGGATAGCTTCCGCACCACTCTTGGATGTGCCAGTCGTTGTACGCCCTCACCATGGCCAGGGCGACGTCCTTGTCCTCGGTCCGAGCGAACAGCTGGCCGCAGAACTGCGGGAACGACGGAAAGCAGAGAGATCCAAGAACGCCGTTGGCGTCCATGTCCTTGACCCGCTCGTGGATGTCGTACGTGCCCGGCCGTAGCTCGTCGAAGGAGGTCGGCTCGATCCCGTATTCCTCCGGTGGGCGGCCCGCGACGGCGTTTAAGGCCACGTTGCCGATGACCTGGCCCTCGTACTCCCAGGCGTTGGTGCCGTCGGCGTTGGTAATGAACTTCGGAGCCAGATCGCGGTACTTGGCGGGCAGGCGGTCATCGAAGACATTCGGTGGCTCGACCACGTGGTCATCCACGCTCACCATGATCAGATCATCGACGTCCATGAGGTCCCCTCTTTGCTATAGCTCTACCAACACCCACACTCTACCGACGGCAGCCGCGGCAGGCCCACCGACGACGTCTAGGTCTTCATGACCGGGGTACGTCGCGCCACGACTCCCCCCGCCAAGGATCCGGTTCCCGTGGGAGTCCAAGCACCCGCTCGCCGAGGATGTTGCGATTGATCTCGCTCGTGCCGCCCTCGATCGTGTTGGCCCTGCTCCGCAAGAGACCACGAACCTCAGCCGGCAAGTCGCGGGCGTAGGAAATCGGCGGAGCTGAAGCGGGGCCGACCTCTACGTCGCCAAGCCAGGCGGTGGCGGCGGCGCCGATCATGCCCGCAGACGTCGCTTGCAATCGCTGATTGAGCTCGGCTTGGTGCACCTTCCCAATGGAGGCGGCGGGCCCAGGTGCTTGCCCCGCGGCCAGGTTGGAGGTTACCCGGGCATTGGTCCAGCGACGGATCTTCTCCTCAGCCCATATCGCGGAGATCGCTTGGCGGCAGAGCACGTTGCCGGCTCGGCCGTGGTCGCGAGCCGCGTCAGCCAAACGGGCGGCCGCTGATTCCCCCGTACCCCCACCCGAGACCATCTGTCGCTCGCTCGACAGTGTGGCACCCGCTACGCGCCATCCTCCGTTGACCTCTCCGAGCCGATGGAAGTCCGGGACCCTCGCGTCGTCGAGGAAGACCTCGTTGAACTCGGACCCTCCAGTCATTTGGTAGAGCGGGCGGATATGGACACCGGGCTGGTGCATGTCGAGCAGGAAGTACGTGATTCCTTGATTCTTCGGCTTGGCGGGATCGGTGCGAGCCAGGAGGATGGCAAAATCGGCGTCGCCGGCCCAAGTGGTCCAAACCTTCTGCCCCGAGATGGTCCATTCGTCACCGTCGCGCTCCGCTCGGGCGGCGAGGGAGGCCAGGTCCGATCCCGCTCCGGGTTCGCTAAAGAGCTGACACCATTTCTCTTCGTTGGTGACTATCGGAGGTAGAAACCTCTTCTTCTGTTCCTCTGTCCCGAAGGCGAAAAGAGCTGACGCCGTATTGTTCAACCCCAGAGGGTTGAGGGCCCGCAAGGACAGGTACCGGAGTTCGCCATCGATCACCGCTGACGTCTCGCGACCGAGGCCCAACCCCCCGAAGTCGACGGGCCAGGTCGGCGCGACCAGCCCGGCTCGGCCCAGGATGGGATACCAGTCCTCGTACTCCCTGCGGGTCCGAGCCGTCCGGAGAGCCTCTGCCCCGAGGATGGCGGCTTCCTGCCACGACCTCGGCACGTTGGCAGATACCCATCGCTTGATCTCGGTCGCAACATCTTCGGCAGAACTATCAGGACCGATGGCCGGTCGGACGAGATCGCTCATCAGCCAGTGAAACGGTCTTCGACGCCGATACTAGGTTGCCGACACTCGACGCCGGAGTCGGTCATGGTCCCTAATCCGCTCATTCCGGGAGTGACAATACATTGATTTGGACCGGCCAGCCTCACACGAAAAGCACAGCACGTCTCGCCGAGTCGGGCTTTGGGCCAAGGGTCAGGGATGAACACCGGTTAGGTCGAGAACGTCACCCGCAGCTCCCGCTTGAGAACCTTTCCGGATAGGTTACGCGGCAACGCATCCACGACCTCCAGAGCTTCGGGGTGTTTGTAGCGGGCCAGGCCCAATTGCTGACAATGGTCGACCAGTTCCCGAAGCGTTACCCGACAGTTCGGCACGGCCACCACGACCGCGCATACCCGCTCACCCGTGCGCTCGTCGGGCACACCGATCACTGCTACATCCGCCACCGAGCCGTGAGTGATCAGCGCCTCCTCGATCTCTTGGGCTGAGATGTTTTCGGCATTGCGGATTATCGCATCCTTGATCCTCCCGGTGACCCGGACGTTGCCATCCTGATCGACCATCCCCAGATCACCGGTACAGAACCATCCTTCGGCGTCGAAGGCGTCACGATTCAATGAGCTGTCGACGTAGCCGGCAAAGCACTGAGGACCCTTCAACCGAAGCTCGCCTTCCTGGCCTGCGTCGAGCTCTTGTCCATCCGACGCAACTACCCGGACGAAAACTCCGGGAACCGGAGGACCGACGGTGTTGTCGAGGACCTCCGGGGCCGCGTCCGGTCGGGGCGAGGTGGCGACGGGAAACTCGGTCAGGCCCCATGCGTTGGCGATACCCGGCACGCCGAGGACCTCGCGCACTTGACGGTTGAGTTCTGCGGTTACAGGAGCCCCGCCCCCGATGCATGCGCGCAAATCACCAAAAACTCGAACTTCGCCACTACTCCGTTGAGCCTCGATGAAGGCCACAAAGAACGGCGTGGCGCTTCCCAAGATGGTGGGCCGGTGCGCGGCAATCCGCATGGGCGACGCCGTGGGGTCAAAGCTGTCAAAGAGAACCAAGCGCATTCCGGTGAGAAGGGCGGCTGCGAGCATGGCGCTGCCGCCGATGTGGCTGATCGGGAAGGCAAGCGGGTCGACGTCGGAAGTATTCGCCCCGACCATCCCCACCACACCGGCCGCGCCCGACATCACCGAACGATCGGTGTGGCGGACCCCTTTGGGATCGGCCGTGGTCCCCGATGAGAAGTACACCCACCTGACTTCATCCACTCGCGCCTCGCCCGGCGGTGAGGGCAGGTAGTCGGGGTCCCCCATCGATAGACGAAGCGGCGATGGCCCCCCCGGAGGCGGGCTCCCCTGCTCGACCACGAGGAGGTCGAAGCCGATCTCAGCGGCCAGCACCCGACCCAGCTCCGAATGGTCGAAACCCTTCCAGGAGTCGCAAATGATCAGACATCCGGTCCCGATCTGCTCCGTGATGAACCTGACCTCTCGTTCGCGCAAGATCGGCAGGACCGGATTCTGCACAGCTCCCAACCGAGTGAGAGCAGCCATGACCACCATCGCTTCCAGCGTGCTCGGCAGCTGCCACGACACCACGGAACCGGCGCCGATGCCGCGGTCGTGCAAACTGGCAGCGTGGCTCAAGGCGGAGTCGCGAAGTTGAACCGTCGTGAGAGTCCGCCCGTAGTCATCGGCGAGGACGACGCGGTCGGGTTCCCTGGTGGCGGACGCCGTCAGCAGAGACCAAAAGCTGTCGGGAAAGCTCAATATCGGATCGACCATGGGCGTCAAGTCCTGGCGGCCGCGGCCCAGGTCTCAACGACCGCCTCCGACGTGACGACCGTGGCCAGCAAGGACAGCGTGTTGTCGATGACGCTCTCGGCATACTCCCGTGGAACCCCCGCTACTGCGTCTCGGGGCAGAACGAAGTGGTAGCCGCGATTGACGGCGTCCATCACGAAGTTGGTGATGGCGACGTTGACCGACACCCCTACCCCGACGATCGTCGTAACCCCCAGGTTCCTCAACACGGAATCGAGGTCGGTACCGCCCATGGGGCCAAGCCCGTGCCACCTGGTCAGAATCAGGTCATCCGGATGGGGATCGAGCTCGGGTAGAAGGGTGGCGCCCTCGCTACCCGGCGCGATATCGGCGCCAAACGACTTCGCGGCGGCGAAGAGGCGGGCGTTGTGGTTGGAGCCCCTTCCGTCAGGTCGCCGCATCGCCAGACAATGAACGACGTTGACCCCGCAATCCCGGGCCGCCGACAGCAGGCGGGCGATGTTCGGCACAGCCGTGCGCCGCGCTTCCTCCGCCAACTGTCGGAGACCCGCGTTCGGACCGATGACCCCCCCTTGACACTCCTGGGTCACGATCGCGGTGGTAGCCGGATGGATCAGGTCGGATAAGAGGGGAGCAGGCATGAGAATCTCGATTCCGGCATTTCGGCAGAAAATGACGGCTTCACTCGTCCTCCCAGTCGTCGCCATCCATGGACCTGCACATTCTCACAAGTGGCGAGCCGCGGTCTACCTCTTACTCGAGCAGCTGCTCGCGCAGCCGTTCGATGACGTGAGGATCGACTTGGGCCGGACCTGTCGCGTATCCGACGATCCCTCCGTATCTTCGGGAGATCTCGCCCAAAGCGGACTGCATGGTCCACCGCGGAGCCCGCAGGATGCCCGCAATCGCTTCGGCACCGATGTTGGAGTCCGAGCTCAACCGGTCCAGGGAGGACGCGACCATCTCAGGCGTCCGGTACAGCGACGTGAGCTGGTAGTCGTCGAGCACGGCGTCTTCAGCAACACCTAGTAGAGACAGCAAGACCGCGGCCACCAGACCCGTGCGGTCCTTACCGGCGGCGCAATGAAACACTGCGGGCAGCTTGGAGTCATCTGCCAGCCCGGTCAGGATTCGTCCGATCTCCGACGGGCAGCGTTCGAGCATCGACAGATACAGCCCGGCCAGGAATGCCTCCCCGTCGTCCATGCCTGCTTCGATAGCGGGGCGAACTGCTTCCTCGGAAGCGAGCGAGATGGCTTCGTTCGAGTACCCCCCAGGCGGTAGACGGTTGGGCGTCGTCGCCCGCTCGGCGTCGCTGCGAAGGTCATAGACGACCCGTATTCCGAGGCCGGCAAACGAGTCGAAGTCCTGATCCTCGAGCACGAGGGCGTCCGACCGGAACACGCGTCCCCATCGGGTCCGCGCTCCTCCGGAAGTCGGGTAGCCACCCAAGTCCCGGAAGTTGTAAGCACCCGCGAAGCCCAGGTTGCGCTCGCCAATCACGACTGTCCCCGCACCGCCGCCATGACCAACTGATTCCCAGCTCTACGCTCCCGCCAGACGTCCGTATCGATCCCGCGCACCGACGGATTCTAGTTCGGGCCCCCCGACTCGAATATTCGTCGTAGCCTGGCCGTTCGTGAACGTCCCCATTGCGTGCAGCCTCACCGACACCGCCGCGCGGGCCCAGCTCGGGGAGTGGCGCGATCTGCTGGCGGAGTCGGCCGTCGAGACCAGACGTACCTCCCCGACCGAGTTGGCGTTTCGCTTGAGAGGTGATCTGACCCACCTGGTCGCGCTCGTCCGGCTTTCGCAACGCGAAAAGACCTGCTGCCCATTCTTCGACTTCTCGATCAGCATCGAATCCGATCGAGCCACCCTGAAGGTGTCGGTCCCCGACGAAGCCATCTCGGTGCTAGACGAGTTCGCTCATCTCGACGGAATCTGACCGCAGACTTCACCAAGTTGGACACGACCACACGTCGAGCCGGCTGACCGAGGACGGTGGGCCCGCTGCGGCCGCGCCGTCTCAGGTCGCCTTGACCGCCGTGAGCACGTCGAGCTTGGCGGCGCGCCGGGCCGGGAAGACGGCGGCGAAGACGCCGAAGATGGCGGCCGCCACGAGCACCACGATGATCGTCCTCCACGGGATGGCCAGTTCGTCGATGCCAGAGCTGCTCGCGGCGTGGACGATCGTCGCTCCGAGGCCGATCCCCAACGCCAGCCCGAGAACAGCACCGATCAGAGATACAACGACGGCTTCGGCGCGGATCATGCGCCGCACCTGGCGGCGGTACATACCGACGGCGCGCAGGAGGCCGATTTCGTGTGTGCGCTCCAGGACGGACAAGGCGAGGGTGTTGATCACCCCGATCAGGGCGATGATGATCGAGAGGGCAAGGAGTACGTACACGATCGCGAGGAAACTATTGATCTGCTTCTTCTGGTCGGCCTTGAACTGAGCGCCGGTTTCGACGGAGAGCTGAGGGTATGCAGCGAGCGCCGATTTGAGGGCAGCCTGCTGGGCCGCGCTTGCGCGCGTGGTCTTGACGAGGATGGCGATGTCCTGGCGGGTCGTCACGTTCTGGGACAGGAGCGCGGTCGAGATGAGGTAGCTGTCGAGGAGCTGATTCGGCTTGTACGTACCGCCGATCGTCACCGGCTTGACCCCGGTTTCGGCGAAGCCCATGGGCAGCACGTCCCCGACCGTCAGGTGGTCCCGACGCGCCACGGTGCTGTCGACGAGCACCTGACCCCGAGCGAGGGCGGCCACGGAGCCGGTCACCACGTCTATGTTGAGCACTTGCGGTCCGGTGACAGCGTCTATCGCCGACAACCCGTGCGACACCTTCCCGTCGTGCCACGTGGCCTGGGTAAATGGGCTGCTGACGATGACCCCAGGCGCACTACGCACCACGGATTCCGCCGCGCTCGAGAAAAGGCCTTGGTTGGCGCCGGTCGTGATCACGTAGTCGGCGTTGAACGTCCGGTCGACCAGGCTGCCCACCGACGCGCTCGCCGACGAGGCCAGAGTGGCGACGGCGCCGACCACTCCGAGACCGACCATCAGCGCGGAGGCGGTGGCGGCGGTACGGCGCGGGTTGCGGGCCGCGTTTTCCCGCCCGAGTCGGCCGGTAACGCCCTGCAGGGCGGGAAGGGGCGATCCCAAGGCTCGAGCCATAGGAGCGGCGATGAACGGGACCAGCATGGCCACGCCCACGAAGGTCAAGGCGGCTCCGAGGCCGACCAGACCGATGCCGTTCGACGCGGACAGGCCGGAGATCAGGGCGAGCACCCCGACCACGAGCACCGCTCCGCCAATGACGGCGCGCCTACGCAACGACGTCTCCTCGATCACGGCGTCGTCGCGCATGGCCGCGACGGGTGGCACCCGGCCGGCTCGGCGGGCCGGGAGAATCACCGATGCGACCGTTATGAGGGTACCCACCACGATCGAGACGATGATGGTCCGCGGCAGAATGCGCAGGCCTTGCGACGGTATGGACAAGCCGAGGGTGCTCAGGAGGCTATAAAGACCGGCCGCCAAGGGGATGCCGACTAGAAGGCCGACGATGGACCCGGCCAGGCCGGTGAGGGTGGCCTCGCCCAGGACCGACCTAGTCACCTGGGATCGGTTGGCCCCTACCGCCCGCAGCAGGGCCAGCTCGCGCGTCCGCTGCCCGACCAGGATGCTGAATGTGTTGAAGATGAGGAAGGCCCCCACGAATAGGGCTATCCCGGCAAAGAACAGCAGGAAGGTGTTGAACGTGTTGATGAAGGAGTCGATGCCTGCCGAGGTCTGGGCCACGACGGTCGCCTCGCTGACCACTTCGAAGCCGAGCGGGATCCGGGCTCCGATGGCCGACAGCAATGTGTCGGAAGACACCCCCTTGGCCGCGGCTACGTTGATCGCGGTGAAGTAACCCGGCTTTCCGACGAGGCTTTGAGCCGTCTCAGTGTCGAAGGCGGTCAGCGTGGCTCCCGCCAGGGTGTTCGCCTTCCCGAACCCGACGATGCCGACGATGGTGAAAGGCTCCGGGCCGGGGTTCCCGATCACCGTGACGGCATCGCCGATACGCAGGGAAGCGGCCTTCGCGGTGGCGGCGTCGATGACCAACTGGCCTGGTCCTATCGGGGCGTGGCCCGCTCTGAGGGTCAGCGAGGTCAGCTGGTGGTCGGGTTCCCAATTGAGGGCGATCGTCGGCGCATTGCCCTTCGTCTTGACGACCTTGCCGTCATGTATCAGAGTCACCTGGCCCTGCAGGGTGCCGTCCGCGGCCGCAACACCCGGGACCGACCGGACGATCTGCTGGATCGACTCCGGGGTAAGGGGGCGGACGTCCTGCGCGAATCCCCCGGAACTGTCGCCATACGGAGCCGTGGCCCGCACGACCGCGCTGCGCCCAGCCGTGGTTTGGGAGATCAGCCCGTTGATGTCGTGCTTGATGGTATCGGTGAGGACGAAGGTGCCGGACATGAAAGCCACGCCCAGGACCACCGCCAGGGCCGTCAACGCCAGCCGCAACTTGTGAGCGGCGAGACTCTTGATCGTCACGCTCCACACTGCTGTCAGCTCCCCAGCCGCTTCATGTGATCGATGATCGACTCCGGCGTCGGACCGGAAACGTCGTCGACGATCTTCCCGTCGGCAAGGAATAGGACCCGGTCGGCGTAGCTGGCCGCGACGGGGTCGTGGGTGACGATGACCACCGTCTGGTCCAGACGGCTAACGGCGTCTCTAAGCAACCCGAGAACCTCCGCGCTGACGCGGGAATCCAGGTTGCCCGTGGGCTCGTCGCCAAAAATGATTTGCGGTCGCGACGCCAGGGCTCGCCCGACGGCTACGCGTTGCTGCTGGCCTCCGGACAGCTCGTTGGGCTTGTGCTTGAGCCGGTCCCGGATGGCCAGCGTGTCGATCACGGAGTCCAGCCATGCCTTGTCCGGCCGGCGCCCGGCCAGGTCCATCGGAAGCACTATGTTCTCGAGCGCCGTCAAAGTCGGTACCAGGTTGAACGTCTGGAAGACGAAGCCGATTCGATCGCGACGGAGCGCGGTAAGACCTCGGTCGTCGAGGCTGCTGAGGTCGGTGTCGCCGATCATCACCCGGCCGCTGGTCAGCGTGTCGAGGCCCGCAGTGCAGTGCAGCAGGGTCGACTTGCCCGAGCCCGACGGCCCCATGATGGCGGTGAATCGACCTGCGGGGAACGAAACCGACACTCCGTCGAGGGCCCGAACCGAAGTCTCGCCCCGCCCGTATACCTTGACGGCGTCGTCGACCTGGGCCGCGATACGCCCGGGGATTGCTTCGGGCGGGGTCGCCGTGGGACCCTCCTGGGCCGGGCGGTCGTCTGATTCATCAGCCACTTGGTTGATCTCAATCCTCTTGTAGGCGGACTTGCTTGGGGGGACTTCACTGTTCCAACGACGCTATCCGGGCCGCGCCGCGACGCCATTCGTTATACCCACTCGACGCGTTTAGATGTCCCGGCGCGCCGCGTGGTCGGCCGCGGCCCGATCACCCGGCCCGTCCCGGCGTCGGAGGCGCTCGATGACGGCTTGGCGATGGGCACGATCGACATTGCCTCCGTACTTGAACTTGGCCCGGACCTCTTCGATGGCGATCGTGATGGCGTGGATGGCCTTCAATTTAGTGGCGTGGACCAGCTCAGGATCAGCGGCGAGCACTTGTGGCTGGAGGCCGGCCAACTGCCGGCGGAGCACGGCCGCGACTGCCTTGGGGGCGATGTCGACGGTCGCGCTGCCGACCATCTGCACGGCACCGTAGTAAGTGGTAGGTATCCCGAGGGTCGGATCCTCATCACCTATCGCCTTCCAGTCCGAAGGGATGAACGCCCAATCCCCGGCGACGCTCAGCACGACGCGCGGCTGTTCGCTGAGAGCCGCGAACACAGGGTTCGGGGCCGCCAAATGGAGGAAGACCCGGTCCTCTTCGAGCAAGAATTGGGTTGGCACCACCACGGGAACATCCCTGTCCCGGCCGGCGGCAACCAGGTGACCGAATCCTTGGGCCGCCACGAAGCGACGCCACTCGTCATCTCCGCGGCTGCGGTCGGGTGGAGCGATGTACACCGCAGCGAACCCTACGTCGTCGTCGTGGTCGGATTGGGCGGACCGGCGGCGGTATGACGGGTTCCGGGCGGGTCGACGGCCCAATCGGCCGCGTGCCCCCAACCGTCGTCATAGACCAGTTCCTCGAGCGGTCGGCGGCGCACTGGGCCGTGCGAACCTTCGGGGCGACCGATGGTGATGGTCGCCGCGATCCAGACCCCGTCTGGTATCCCGAGCAGCTCTCTGAGCTCACTTTCCACGCCCGCGTGCCAGCCCGTCATCACCCCGCCGTAGCCGAGGGCCCGAGCTGCCAACAGCAGGTTCTGACATGCCGGGTAGATCGAACCCCCTTCCATTGGGTTCGGCGACCGATAGCGCACCAGGCAGGGAAGGACGAGCATCGGTACCCGCTCGAAGTTGTCGACGAAAGCCTGCATGGTCCGAGCCATACGCGCTTTTGGAGAGTCCTCCGTCAGCCCGGATCCCTCCTGGTAGCCGTCGGTCCGGATTTTGGCCCGCCAAAAGTCTCGGGCCGCGCCGGCGATGAGTTTCTTGGCCTCGATCGCTCGCGGTCCGTCAGTTAACACCACGAAGCGAAACGGCTGACGGTTGCTGCCGCTCGGGGCTCGGGTGGCGGCGAAAAGGATATCGCGGAGGGCCTTGGGCGGAACGGGCTCATCGCGGTATCGGCGAACGGCCCGCGTCGAGACAAGACCTTCGAACAGGCCGACCGAGTCAGCCGGAAGGGACGCACGCGCCAGATCGTCCACCCCGGCTCCTATTCCCCGAACGCTCGGTCGATGCGCTCGAAGCGACGGCGGATCATCTCTCGGCTCTCCTCGTGAGGCACGAGGTACAACCGGTCCGTGCCGATGGAATCGACTACCTGCTGCGCGACCACCTCGACCGGCAGAACCCGCCCGGCCAACCGTTCGTCGTCGTGAGCCAACGCGGGCCGCGGCGCATGGCCGGAGCCTCCCAACTCGACCGGCCGGTTGCGCTCGGAACGACCAATGTCGGTTTCCACCCGCATCGGACAGAGCACCGACACCCCGATCCGCTCGGATCGCAATTCCCGATACAGCACCTCGGCCAACGCCACCACGCCATATTTCGTTACGCAATAGGGGCCAAGCCACTTGTTGGGGACCAAGCCGGCGAACGACGCGGTGAACAGGAGATGACCGCCGCGACCATCTTCGATCATGCGGGGTAGGAACGCCTCCACGCCGTGGATCGGGCCCCAGAGGTTGACTTGGATAAGCCACGTCCAGTCAGCGTTACTCACGTCAACGGTGGGGCCGGAGATGGCGACGCCCGCGTTGTTGAACATGACGTCGGTGCGCCCGAAGCGGTCGTAGGCGGCGTCGGCTAAGGCATCCATCGAGGACTTGGAAGCCACATCAGTGACGACCCCGATCACGCGGTCGCCACCACCCAGCTCCGCCCGGGCGGCTTCCAGCCGAGCCGCTTCGATGTCGGCTAGAACCAGTCGCCATCCCTCCTGAGCGAGCAAACGGGCGGTGGCGAGACCTATGCCGCTCGCTCCTCCCGTGACTACCGCGACCCGTTGCTCGTCGTCCATGGATGCCAGTCTGCCAGCGCGGCGACGATGGGCGCCGTACAAGGATGCCCCGAGGCACTAGATCATCAGAGACGCGATCGCCCCGGCCAGCCGGGGAGACGGCCGGTACGCCGTCGGAGGTCGGACCAGGCTCAGGGGCGGACCTCGTAGTACAGGTTCGCCGGGTCATCGAAATCGTGGACCGTGAAGCGCGAGAAGCCGGCGGCCCGGCACATCGTCTCGGCCAACTCGGGATGGAAGCCGAGTGTCCCCAGCCCAGCGCCGCCCGGCTCGGACAAGGCCGACGACATGCAGCACGACACCGAAGTCCCGTACATCATGGCCAACAACGGATTCCGGAGATTGACGTTCCAGGTCGGGCCCGAGCGGATGTCCTTGATCAGCCACGCGCCGTCCGGCCTGATGGCTCGGCGTATGGCGGCTATCGCCTGCGCCGGACGCGGCATGTCGTGGATGCAATCCAAGGTCACGATCAGGGCGTAACTCTCGTCCACCGGCAAGTCCTCTGCGCCGGCCGAGCGGAACTCCAGGTTGGCCAGCCCGCTCTCGGCCAACCGGGCTCGAGCTCGGCCGATCGCGTGTTCCGAAGGATCGAGTCCTTCGAAACGCGAGGCCGGGAATGCTGCTGCCAATGTAAAAAGAGCCACACCGGATCCGCATCCGACGTCGACTACCCGGGCACCCGCATCGAGGCGATCCACGACCCCGTCTAGGGCCGGCAGGATCAACGGAACGAGCGCCAGCCGGGTCCACGGCTCCAGCATTCGCTCGACGGCGTGGGCCGCCGACGGCCCCAGGTCGTCGTAGCTCAGCCCCATCCCGGAATGGAAGGCGTCAGCCAACCGCTCGACGACGTCCGGTGGTGCGACCCCCCCTTGGAAGGCGCCGGCGGCGTACCACAAGCTCTCTTCGTTGTCGGCCAAGACCGCGACCGCCTCGTCGCTCATCTCGAAGGTCTCGCCGTCCTCCGTGTCAATCAGAGCGGCTGCGGCCTGACAGCGGAGCCATTCGAGCAGCCAGCGCTCCTGCAGTCCGGTGGCCGCCGCCAGATCGGCGGCGGTCAGGGGGCCGTTCCCGCCCATGGCCCGGTAGAGGCCGAGTCGGTCCCCGAGGTGGACCATGAGCGATACCACTTCCCCTTGTTTGTAGCCCCAAACCCGCAAAGCGAATGCGGCCAGCCGATCGCGCTCGTCAGTCACCAGGCCAGCCTGCCACCCCGGCGAGACCACTCCATACGGCGCCCGCGCCGCCCTCAACCCAAGTGGGCGGCGAGATCCACGAGGAGCGACTCCTGGGCTCCCACTTCGGGACCGGCCATCGGCCGGTGCTCAGCCACGGCGGCCGTGGCGGCCAACCGATCCGCGCCCATGCTCATCAATAACGCTGCGGCCATGGTGCCCGAGCGGCCGATCCCGGCCCCGCAGTGCATGACCAGACCCTCTCCCAAGACGACCTGGGCTCGCAGCGTCTCCAAGAAGGGCACCGCCGCGTCGATCCCGGGGGCATGGACATCCGGTATCGGAAACCAGATGGCCCGGGCCTCGGACTCACGCGTCAGCCAGGCGATGTAGTTGGGATAGCGCTCCTCCAGCTCATGCCGCTCGCAGAGGCACACGATCCGGGTGCCCTGCACAGATGCCAGAGCCTCGTCCGGATCGTCAGCTACGAAACGTTTACCGGACAGCCACAGACGCCCAGGACCGTGAGGTAACGGTATTTCGTCGCACCCTCCGTGCCACGACCGTTCCCCAAATAGCCACGTCACCGGAGCCGGAGGCATCCGTCAACTTTGCCCGAATCCACGTCTTAGGGTCGAGCAGCACAGCGGAATACATTTCAGATGACCTGCTCGCCTTCCTCGCGGATATGGGCGTCCCGATCAGCTGATCGTTCGAGACCGCTAGGCGGCGGTGCCCCGGCTTGGACGGCCAGAGACTGACACCCCGCGGGCTGGGCTTGCGTGAGCCCGGCGCCACCGGGAACCATGCCAAGGACGCGCACGCCCAGGAAGGGGAACGCATGGGAACGGAAAGCCTGGATTTCAAAGGGAAGGTCGCCTTGGTTACGGGCGCTTCTAAGGGCATCGGGGCGGCGATCGCCCGCATATACGCCGAACACGGCGCGTCGGTGATGTTGTCGTCGCGGAAGATCGGCGCCCTCGAAGAGACGGCGGCCACGATCGACGGCGACACGGCCGTGCACGCCGCCAATGCCGGCGACCCCGAACAAGCCCGCGCTTGTGTCGCCGCCACGATCGCACGCTTCGGCGGTCTCGACATACTCGTCAACAACGCCGCCACCAACCCCTACTACGGCCGGTCCATCGACATCGATCTGCCGCGCTTCGACAAGATCGTCGAAGTCAACTTGCGGGGTCCTTTCGTGTGGACCCAAGAAGCGTGGAAGCAATCGATGGAGGACCGGGGTGGAGTGGTGATCAACATCGCTTCGGTCGGAGGAATGAAATTCAGCGGATCCATCGGCATCTACGACATGACCAAGGCGGCCCTCATACACGTAACCAAACACCTGGCGTCGGAGCTCGGTCCCCACGTGCGGGTCAACGCCATCGCGCCCGGCCTGGTCAAGACCGACTTCGCTCGCGCCCTCTGGGAGCCAGGCGCGGACCGCAAGGACTGGCCCTGGGCCATGGGCCGCCTGGGCCAGCCGCTCGACATCGCCAGGGCCGCCCTGTATCTGGCGAGCGACCTTTCCTCTTGGGTGACGGGTGAGGTGATCGTCGTCGATGGCGGCAGCATGGTCGTTTAGCGCGCAGATCGACTCATGCCGACCGAGATAGACGTCGAAGGCTGCCTCCACGCGATCGACGAGACGTCGGCTGAGTTGGAGTTGGAGATTCGTGCCCTACCGGCCGACGTATGGACCGGACCGACCAGCTGTCCGCCGTGGCGGGTAAACGACCTCGTCGGACACGTAGTCGACAGCGGCCACCGCTTCGCCGCCAGCATCCGCCGTGGGCTGGCCGGTTCGGTAGATCCGCCTACCGGATCCGACGCTCGACTTAGCGGAATGGCCGCCCTGGCGGACGGGAACCCGGCGACAGCGGCTTCCGCGCTTCGCGAGATAACGGACGAATTCGCGAGCCTGTATGCCGGGCTCGACGAAGACGGCCTATCCGCAATCTGTTACCACCGGCGCGGCGATCGCCCGGTTCGCTGGTACGCAGCCCACCGGCTGGTGGAGGTCGCTCTTCATTCTTGGGACCTGCAGCTGTCGCTGCATCGACAGCCGGTACTGCCGGAACACGTGGCCGGACTGGTACTCCCTACCCTTCTCGAGAGCAACGCCCCGCTGATGTACGCCGCGGGTTTGTCCGAAGACCGAGGCAACGGCGAGCGGTATTCGCTGGCCGTCGACGGCGACCCCAATGCCAGCTGGTTGATGACCTTCTATCCAGACCAGCTAGTGACCCGACGGGAAGACGCCCCCGCGGACGTGACCCTCATCGCCGCCGCGGCCGACCTGGTCCTGCTCGTGTACGGGCGAGCGGAACTGCCCGTCCTCACCGGATCCGGGCATCTCCACCTGAACGGTGACCGAGCGCTCGCCGACCGCCTCCCCCGCCTGTTCCCGAAACCCTGAGCGGGGTTCGTCCCCCGAGCGGCCCGGAGCGGTGGGCCGGCGGGTTTGGCCGGCGGGTTTGCCCGGCGGGCGCCCGATCGCGCTAACGCGCCACGGAGATCGGCCTAATCCCAGTCCGCTGGCGCGTTAGGTCAACCTTTCTCAGGTAACGCGACAGCGGATCGACCCGCATCGGATCCACTGGCGCGTTAGCGATTTTTTGGGAACGGCAGCGCCCACGAAGCCTCCGGATGCGGTGATTTTGCCCCTTGCGGCGCTCATCGCCTGTGTGCCAAGGTATAAGAGAGGCTATGAGACGCACGCTTCTGGCACTCGGCGGAGTCGTTCTCCTGACGGTGTCGGCATGTTCCAGCCGGTCGCATGACGCGGCCCCACCGACCACGTCGACTCCGCGTTCGACTACCTCCGCCCCGGGCCCGTACAGCATCCCGACGGTGATCACCGTCGCCTACGTCAACTCCGTGTTTGTTGTCCTGAACCACGTGTACAGCAACGCAGAACGGGAACTCGCGTCGACGCGCCAGGTCAACGCGGAGGTCCGGGCTGATTTGCGAGCCATCTTCAACGATCCGGCCTACGACCAACAGGTCCAAGCGGCCGAAGCGAGTCTCAAGCAGGGCGTGATCAACAACGTCCGTCCAGACGGAGGCGACGCCGAGACAGTTGTTGACCGCCTCATCACCGGGACCTCCGCGTGCATCTTCGTCGAGACAACATCTGACCCGTCCGCACTATTTGTCGAACCCGTCCTCGAGCCGGCGTCGGAGTACTTCGAGTTGCTCTTGAAGCAACCGGGAGCCGATCCGCTAGGTCTGAACTCGACGCCTTGGGCCTACGGCGCCGACGAGGTCTTCCTGAAACCCACCTCAGTAGCGAGCAAATGCGAACCCGCATAACGGTCCTCGTCCTCCTCGCGCTATTCCGCGGACAAGCCCTCGGCCTGGGCTCACCTCCGGCGAGTACGCCGTCCGGGCAAGCGTCGTGCAGTTTCAGTTTCGCCGGCGGAATCATCGTCTGCGGAGGCGTCTACGTAGTCCAGCAACCCGGGAAGCCCGCGGTGGCGCATCGGGACGGTGCTGGCGAAGTGCCGAAGCCGCCCCCGAACGTCCCGTTCGTCACTCTGGGGTCGACGGGATTCTGCGTTGCGCCGGCCGGGTCCAGCCTGCCCCCTATCGCCTACCTCTATCAGCCGACTCCTGGCCTAGGGGCGTGCCCTGTCGACAACGTCCCTGCCTTGCCTGCTGTCAGTCCCACCAATCTGGCGGTCAGCTTCTGGCGCAGGATCCCGCTGCCTGTACCGAAGCCACGAGTGCCGCCCGGATATGCCATAACGGGCCTCCCGGCCTACCTCGTGACGGACGGAACTCTCCACCCGAACCCGTATTTGGCCAACACCCCCCTCGGACCGCTGACAATCGTCGCGACCGGCTCGTACTTAGTGAACTGGGGTGACGGCACCTCGCCGACATGGGCCGGCCCCTACGGCCAAGAAGGCCGGCCGTACCCGAACGGGAACATCGCTCACACCTACGACAACACCGGGTTCGTCACCGTCACGCTCGACGAGAACTGGTCGGCCGTCTGGACCCTCGGTCCCTTCCACGGCGTGCTCCCCGACCTCCGAACCGTCGCCGCCATCCCCAACTTCCGCGTCAGCCAACTCCAGGCCGTCATCACCAGCTGACCTGCAACGGAGCACCCGAGCAATAGCGGAAGTACGGTCAAGGAGCCTTTCCAGCCTGCCGATCTCGCATATGTGTCGGTGAGGGGTATGCGCGCCAGGCTCATGATGAAGCTCATGGGCATCATCGTGATGATGGTCCTGACCGTCATCACCGCTCGTTCGTGCTCGGGTTCGTCGCCGTCCTCACCGCTGAATCCGACCAACCTGGCCCAGAATGGCATCGCGGGCATCTGCGCCAACGAACAGGCAGAGGCCGACGCATCGGGCGATCCCAACTCCGATACTCCAATCACGGTCGCCTCCGCTTCGGGGCTGGCCTCGGCCGGCGCCAGCAACCCCGGTGGGGTGCAGGCCCTGGAGAACGCGCTAGGTGGAGGCACCAACAGCTCCGGCGCCTTGACCTGCCCGACGACCACTGTCGATAACAGCAGCTTCGGGGGCGGCTGACAGCAGCGGGGAGCGGTGACGGCTACCCTTCGCGCCCATGTCGAGTGACGATCCCGTCGTCGGGAAGCTAGGAACCGTCACCCATCCCATCGCCCCCGGCAAGCCGGGCGAGATCGTCGTGCGCATCCGCGGCGGGACCGAAATCTATATGGCGTACGCCGACACGGAGCTCGCCGAAGAGACCGAAGTCCTCGTCGTCGCCCAGCGCTCCGCTAGGACGGTGGAGGTCACTCCTTTCATCGGATGACAGCAATACCGCCGCTCGGCGCGAAGATGACAGCGGGCGAAACCCAATAAGGAGGCCCTCTAATGTTTGGTTGGCACGTTCCGGCACCCGATGAGGCGATGCTCGTTAGCGGCAGGAAGAAGTCCGACGACGGCCTGCCGTTTAGGATCGTGACCGGGCACGGTGCGTTCGTGATGCCCGTGCTGTCGCGGGTCAGCGCCCTGACGCTCGCCATGCAGGAGGCCGAGGTCGCGGAGGAGTGCGTGACCAAGCAGGGGATCACCCTGCTCTGCCGCTCCGTCATTGCCTTCAAAGTGGGCGACGACCATGAGAGCATCGCCAACGCGGCGCGCCGCTTCCTCGAGGACCAGGATCACATGTCGGTGTTGACCGGGCGGATCTTCGCCGGACACCTGCGGTCCATCATCGGCTCCATGACCGTGGAGGAGATCATCCGCGAGCGCCAAAGGCTCGCCGAGGTGGTCCTCGACTCATCGAAGCCAGAGATGGAAAAGATCGGCCTCGTCGTGGATTCTCTTCAGATCCAGTCCATCGACGACCGCGGCTCGGGCTACATCGCCGCCTTGGCTGCGCCCCATCAAGCGGCCGTCCAGCGCGATGCCCAGATCGCCCAGGCCCAAGCTGAGCAGGCCTCGGCCCAAGCCCACCAGGAGTCCTTGCGCAACCAGGCCGAGTACGAGCGTCAGACTGAGGTCACGAAGGCGGGTTACAAAGCAGAGGTCGACCGGGCCCAGGCCCAAGCTGCGCAAGCGGGCCCGCTGGCCCAGGCCGAATCGCAGAACGCCGTCCTCCAGGCCCAGGCCGAGCTCGCCGTGCGAAACGCCGAACTGCGCGAGAAGGAGTTGATCGCGACGGTGCAAAAGCCGGCCGAAGCGGAGGCTTACCGGATCCGTACCATCGCCGAAGCGGAAGCTCTTCGCACCCGCATACAGGCGGAAGCAACGGGGACGGGGCAGGGAATCGCACTACAGAGGATGCTCGTCGAGAAGATGCCGGAAATCATCTCAGCTGCCGCGTCTCAGCTGGCCAACGCCAACGTGACGGTGCTCAACGGCGCGGACGGCATGGGACAGCTGTTGGCTGGCTTTGCCAGCCAGGCGGGACAGCTCATGCGCATTGTGCAGGACGGCTTGGGGCCCGCCCTAGGCGAGATGGCAACGTCGCAGGTCGCCGTTCCCGAGGTCGTGGCACCCGCAGTCGTCGACCCCGAGGGGCCACCGCCGTCCGGTCGCGGGTAGGGCAGGTCTTTGGCGAGCAGGTACGGGTAGGGTCGCGCCCGGCACCCAAGCCGACAACGAGGAACCGACAACATTTTGGGAAACCTTGACCCGGTCTGGTTGGTGCTGGCTGGATTCGGTGGCGGCATCGCCGGCAGCGTGGCCGGGCTGGCGTCGCTGGTCAGCTACCCCGCCCTGCTCGCGGTCGGGCTTTCACCGGTCACCGCCAACGTGTCCAACACCGTCGCCCTGGTGTTTAGCAGCGTCGGTTCGGTGTGGGGGTCCCACCCGGAGCTGAGGGGCCAGCGGGCTCGGGCTCGGCGTTTGGGGTACGTCGCCGTCGGGGGTGGGATAACCGGCGGCGTACTGCTGTTGTCCACCCCTTCCGGAGATTTCGCCTTGATCGTGCCGTGGCTCATAGGGCTGGCGTCGTTGGGCATTCTGGTCCCCCGCCGACCGGTGCGGGAGCCCCAAGACGGCCTGGCGCCGGGCGCGTCGGCCCGGGCAACCGCGGCGGTCACGGTAGGCGTCTTCGCCATAGCCGTGTACGGCGGCTACTTCGGGGCCGGGGCCGGGGTGCTGCTCCTCGCCCTCCTTCTGTTCAGTGCCGACGAGCCGCTCGCTCGCAGCAACGCCATGAAAAACCTGTTGCTCGGTCTGGCCAATGCGGTGGCCGCCGTGGCCTTCGTGGCCTTCGGTCCGGTCCGCTGGTCTGCAGCCATACCACTGGCAGCGGGCTTCTTGGTCGGCGGCCGGCTGGGGCCGATCCTCGTCCGGCGAGCTCCGGCTGGTCCACTACGGGCGGTCGTCGCTTGCGCCGGGCTGGGTCTGGCCGTACACCTAGCCCTCGACGCCTACGGCTGAAAGACAGCCGGTATGGTCGGGCCATGTCAACAGCAGGCGGAGTCGGGACGACTCCGCCGTCCGCAGCCGCGCCGTGGCCTGACGCCAAATGGCAAACCCCTTCGCCTCGCTTACGTTCGGTGCGTAAGGTCCAGCTGGCTGCAGCCGCGGTACCTGCCCTCGTGATCGCCGTCGCGGTCGGGGCCGCGACCGGAGGGGTCCTAGGGGCCGCCGGCGGGTTCGTGGTCGTCACGGCCGCCGCGGGCGTCGCCTACTTGTTCCTGTCCCGTCGCCTGGGAGCGTGGGGCTACGCAGAGCGAGACGACGACCTCCTGGTCCGCCGGGGGGTGATGTTCCAGCGGCTCTCGGTGATCCCCTACGGTCGCATGCAGTACATCGACGTGACGGCCGGACCGGTCGAACGATCCTTCGGACTGGCAACCGTCCGTATGTACACGGCCGCGGCGGCTTCCGACGCACGCATTCCGGGGCTGCCGGCAGAAGAGGCGGCCCGGTTGCGCGACAACCTGGCCTCGCTCGGCGAGGCCCACGCGGCCGGACTGTGAGCATCCTCGGAACCTCGGGTCCAAACGGTCCGGCGACCCCTGACCCGAGCGGGAACGCGCCTGCCGAGGTGCGATGGCGAAGACTTCATCCGCTCTCGCCGGTCGTTCGGACGGGCCGGGCCCTGGCCGTCCTCGTGGTCCTGGCCGCTACCGACCTCTCATCACACCACGGAGCCAGCAACACGACGTTGCTGGTGGAGGCAGGCCTGATCGGGCTGCTGCTCGTCGGGTCGGTCGTGGCGTGGCTCGTCACCCGGTGGCGAATAGAGGAGGGGGTGCTGCGCATAGAGAGCGGATTGATCCGACGGACTTCGCGACGCTTCCCAGCCGAGCAGCTCCAAGCGGTGGACACGGTACGGCCCGCCACCGCCCGCATATTCGGCCTGGCCGAAGTCCGGCTGCGGATGGCCGCCTCCACCGGCTCCTCTGGGCGGCTCTCATACCTGAGCGACGCCGACGCCGAGGCCGTGCGGGCCCGGCTGCTGGCGCTGGCACACGGCGTCGCGGATCACACCCCCGCGCCACCGGAACGGGTGCTCTTCACCATCGGAAGCGGCCGTTTGGTGGCATCGATTCTCCTCAGCGGCCTCGGGTTGATCCTCGAGCTCGTGATAATCGGACTGATAGTCCTCACCGCAGTGGAGCCGGCCGCCCTCGGTGCCACCATCAGTGGCGGCGCCACCGCCTTTCTCGGCCTAGGGACAACCGTCTTCCGCCGGCTAAACAGCGAATACGAAATGACGGTGGCCGAGGCCTCTGACGGTATCCGGCTGCGCTCCGGGCTGCTACAGACCACCTCCGAAACGATCCCCCGAGGACGGGTCCAAGCCGTGCGCCTGGTCGAGCCTTTGATGTGGCGTCCCTTCGGCTGGTGCCGCCTTGAGGTCGACGTGGCCGGCAAGCAGCGCTCCAGCCGGGAGAACAAGTCCGAATCGGCAAACCTCAGGGCGGTGCTGCCGGTCGGCAGCCGCGACCAAGCGGAATGGCTGCTTCATTGGATCCTCCCCGGCGTACCGCGCCCGGGACTCGACCCTCCGTCGCGGGCCAGGTGGAAGTCGCCACTCCGGTACCGCCACCTCTCTTGGGGCCGGAATCAGACGTATGCCGTGACCACGTCGGGTCGCATCCGATTGACCACCGACTGGGTCCCGCTGGCCAAGGTCCAGAGCATCCGGCGGGTGGAAGGACCGGTGCAACGCCTGCTTCATCTGGCCACGATCCATCTCGATACCGCTGGGCGCAACGTCCACGCTCTCGCTCGGGACCGCGACCGGCAGGAGTCGGCCGAGCTCATCGCCGAGTTGCCGGTGGCCTGCCAGCTCGCCCGCCAGGCCCTACGGACCGGGTAGGTGGCAAACGGCCTCGACGTTGTTACCGTCGGGGTCGCGCACGAAACCGCCGTAGTAGTTGGCGTGGTACTCGGGCCACACACGTGGCTGGTGAAGCACTTCGGCGCCGTGAGCGACGGCCGCATCTACGAAGGCCCGCACCGCGTCGCGATTTGGCGCTGAGAACGCGACGTGGGATTCGCGAAATCCATCGCCCGTTTGCTGGGGAGCGATCCAGAAGTCCGGTCGTGGTGGCACTCCGTAACCTATGACGTCGCCGAAGTCCATGATTCGCCCTCCGCCTACAGCCGGAAGGACTGCATCGTAGAAGGCAGCGCTGGCCCGGGGGTCGGCGCACTGGATCGAGAGGTGGTCGAGCACGGTCCCATCATGCACCAATGCCTGTCGACACACCTTCCAAGACCGACCACTGGATGACTCTCAAAAATACCGGGAGGTCGCGGCCACCCTCCGCCAGAATGGACGCGTGCTCACGGCTTTGCTGGCGTTCGCGGCCGCGTCGGTCCTCCTCGTCCTCCTCCCGGGTCCCGACACCCTGATCGTCTTGCGCACGGTCGTGCTCCACGGCCGGCGACGGGCGGCGCGAGTGGCGCTCGGGGTCCTCACCGGGCTGTTGATCTGGATAGTCGCCGCAGCCTTGGGNNCCAGCCACGACGGCTACCTCGCTTTGAGGTTGCTCGGCGCCGCCTACCTGATCTACATCGGCATCCAGTCGTTGCGCAGCCGGTCCCTGGGCCCGTCCGTTGAACTTCAGCCGCCGCGATTCTCCCTGCTCGGCAGCACATTCCGCGGCGGGCTCCTCACCGACCTCCTCAACCCCAAGGTCGGCGTCTTTTTCATCACCTTCCTCCCCGCCTTCATACCCCACGGCGCACCCGTGGCGACGACGACACTGGCCATGGGCGCCATCTTCGCCACCGAAGGGGCCATCTACTTCGCCGCCTTGCTGCTTTTCGTCGACCGCCTGACCGGCTGGCTGGGACGTGAACGCGTTCGCCGTCGGCTCAACCGGGCCACCGGGCTCGTGCTCGTCGGCTTCGGGCTCCGCCTGGCCACTGAAGGCTGAGCCGGAGCGCGGACAGGGGCCCCATCAAGGGTCGGCTGGGGCGGCAACAATGGTCGGGCGACGGGTGCCGACGCCCGGGCAAGGAGCCGAGATCGGAATGCCCACCAAGCGAGCGTTCGTACCCGACGATTTGTGGCGGCTGCAGGCCGTTAGCGATCCGCAGATCTCACCCGACGGCTCGAGCGTGGCGTTCGTCGTCGCCACGTCCGAACAGGAGACCGACAAGCCCGCAACCACGATCTGGCTGGCACCCAGCGACGGCGCGTCGCCTGCGAGGCAGTTCACGTCCGGGCCCCAGGACAGCAGTCCGCGCTGGGCGCCCGATGGCGGCGAGCTGGCGTTCGTCGCCGAGCGAGGCAACGGACCGCAACTGCACTTGGCGTCTCTGGCCGGCGGCGAGGCGCGGGCCCTGACCGAGGCCCCCCACGGAATATCCCAGCCCGTGTGGGCGCCGGACGGTCGGCGCATCGCCTACGTGGGGCGGACCGGCGATTGGAAGAAACCTGAAGAACGCAGCCCGATCGAAAAGGCCGCGCCGCGGGTCGTCACCGGCCTTCACTCCCGCTTCGACGGGGTCGGCTGGTTCGACAGCCGCCGCAGCCACCTGTTCGTCGTAGCCGCCGCAGGCGGAGTTCCGAAGCAGGTCACCGACGGCGATTGGGACGACGCCGATCCAGCCTGGTCGCCCGACGGTCTCGAGCTCGCCTTCGTGTCTGATCGTTCTACGACCCGCTTCGATGAAGTTCACCGCGACGTCTGGGTGACATCTGGTGGAGGCCGGGGCCGACCTCGTCGCCTCACCCGCGGTCGAGGCAACGCGGCGGCGCCCCTGTGGTCACCCGACGGGAAAACGATCGCATACATCGGCCACGAGCACGACGACGGAAACTCGGCGGCCAACATCCACCTTCTCGTCGTGGCGTCGAGAGACCCGCAGGCACCCCGCTCTCTCAGCGCCACCTTGGACCGCTCCGTGTGGGGACTCCTGCGCCCGCCCGGGCCGGTCCACGCCTGGATCGAAGGCGGCAAGGCCGTGTTGTTCGTGGCCGCCGACCGCGGCACCCTCGCCGTGTTCCGCAGTTCGCTCCGCCGTCCGCGACCCGAGCTGGTCGTCGGTGGCGACCGGCAGATCACATCCATTCACAGTTCGGGCTCGACCGTGGCCTTCATCTCCCAATGGATAACGATCCCGCCGGAAGTGTTCTGCGCTTCGCTCGACGGAGCTGGAGAAGTCCGCGTGAGCCAAGCCAACGTCGGGTTGCGATCCGTGCGGTGGGCAACGGTCAGGCGGACGAGCCACAAGGCCGACGACGGGCGCCGCATCGAGTCGTTCGTCATCTACCCGCCCGGGCACACCAAGGGCAAGGCGGCGCCTACGGTCCTCGAAATTCATGGTGGCCCACACGGCTGGCACCCTCAAATGTCGTTGTTCGGCCTATACCAGGGCCTCGCCGCGGCCGGCTACGTCGTCGTTCTCCCGAACCCTCGAGGGAGCCATGGTTACGGCGAGGACTACGCCCACGCTTGTGTCGGCGACTGGGGCGGCGCCGACTTCGAGGACCTGATGGGCGCCGTCGACCAACTCGTCCATGCCGGAGTCGCCGATCCCAAACGGCTCTATGTTGCCGGTTACTCCTATGGCGGATTCATGACCAGCTGGACCGTCGGCCACACCGACCGGTTTGCGGCGGCGTGCGTATCCGCCCCCGTTACCGACCTGGCCAGCATGTGGGGAACGACCGACATACCTGGCTTCGCTGCCTTTGAGCTGGGCGGCTTTCCGTGGGAGCAGCCGGAGTTCTACCGCGCCCACTCGCCCATCACCTATGTGTCCAAGGTGCGGACTCCCGTGCAGCTGTTCCACTGGGAGGGCGACCTCCGCTGCCCCATCGGACAGGCAGAAGAACTGTTCCAAGGGCTGCGCAAGCTCGAACGCGAAGTGGTCATGGTCCGCTACCCCGGCGGGTTCCACATCGTGCGCTCGCCGGCGCAAATGGTCGACTACGTCGCCCGCCACATCGAGTGGTTCAACACCCACTAGTTCGCGCCATCTGACGCGCCCCCCGCCCGGCGGGAGAGGCAGAACTCAGGCCTCCGCGACGACCTCACCGTGGGGAATGATGAAGACGGCGTCCGGCTCGGCCGCCCACCGGCGCCAGCCCGCGGCGATATCAGCCAGTTCGTCGCCGGTCGCGATCCCGTAATCGATGGCTTGTTGGGCGAAGGACGATCGCACGGTCCGCTCCGCCCATAGGTCGGCCCACCACCTCCTGTCGGCTGGCGTTGCGAAGGTCCACGTCGAGGTGGTGTACAGGACCTCGCCGAAACCAGCACGGTGAGCCCAGCGCAGAAGCCAGCGACCGGCGTCCGCCTCGGCTCCGTTGCGCCGGGTGACCGACAAGTAGATATCCCGCCACCGGTCGAGCGAAACGCTCGAAGGGGCCCAGCTCATAGCCGAGTAGTCGCTATCTCGGGCCACCACGATCCCCTTCGGACGAGCCAGGCGGCGCATGGCATCGAGGGCTTCGACGGGATCGCGCAGGTGTTGGAGCACCTGATGGGCGTGCACCACGTCAAAAGACTTCTGGTCCAGCCCGGTCGTTCGGAAGTCACCAGCGACAAAAGACACGTTGGGGACGGCTGCCGCGACAGCCGTAGCCGACGCTTCGGAGATCACCTGGTCGGACACGTCGACTCCGACGACCCGCCCGGGGTCGAGGCGCCTGGCCAGGTCGATCGTCAGGCTGCCCGGCCCGCAGCCGACGTCGAGGAGATCCAGCCCGGGCCGAAGACGAGCAAGAAAATAGGCGGCGGAGTTCTCTGCTGTCCGCCACCGGTGCGATCGCAGTACCGCCTCTTGATGGCCGTGGGTGTAGGTGTCACGGGTCGTCTCGGAGGCCATGCCAGACGATGGTAGGGGCGACCGGAAGCACGTGCTCCCCTACGGCCTCCGGTTTCAGCTCGGAGGCGCCGTCCCTTTGTTGGGGTTGATGAGATACTTCTCACCCGTCGCTTGTCGGCCGTAGACGTTGATGGCGTCGAGTTGCAGGGCCTCCGCCATCGAGACTTCCTTGGTGTATGCGCTGGCGAAGGTCGTCTTCAGCTCGGCCGCCACCCGCTGGCGCATGGCCAGGAAGGCCTCCGCCCCGACCTTTTGCAGGAAGGGCGTCAGCAGCCAGCCTCCGATCCCCCAGGCCATGCCGAAGCTGCGGTTGAGCTCCGTCGGGCCGCGATCGAGGCCACCGTAGATGTACACCTGCTTGTGTCTGGTGGATCCATAACGACTGTATTCAGACGCGGTGGAGGTGGCGGCGGCCTCCATGCCTGTGAGGATCTGCCCGGCCACCCTCCCGCCGCCGATGGCGTCGAAGGCCAGCGTGGCCGAGGTCGCGATCAACGCTTGGATGAGGTCGTCCATGAACGTCGGGGCGCTGGAGTTGCACACGTAGGTCGCGCCGCCCGTCCTGAGGATGTCCTCCTGTTCGGGTTTGCGCACGACGTTCACGAGCGGCACGTCGTCCTGGATGCACAGCCGGTTGAGCATCTGGCCGAGGTTGGAGGCCGCCGCGGTGTGGACCAGGGCGCTGTGTCCTTCGCCGCGCATGGTCTCCACCATGCCCAGCGCTGTGAGCGGGTTGACGAAGCTGGACGCACCCTCGGCCGCGGTCGTTCCCTCCGGTAGTACCAGGCACATGGTCGAATCAACACACCGGTATTGGGTGTACATGGCTCCACCCGCAACGGCCACGGTCTGGCCCACCAAGGCCTGGGCCGCGTCGGAAGAGCCAGCGGCCACCACGGTGCCGGCCCCTTCGTTGCCGATCGGAAGCGAGGCGCCGACCCGTCCCGCCATGCCCCTCAGCGCCGCAGCTGGGATCGACGCCCTGACGACGGGGCTGTCGGCCGGGCCGGACACTTTGGCGGCGCTCATGTCCGCCCCGGCGAAGAGCAGCCCTAGATCCGACGGGTTTATGGGCGACGCTTCGATCCGAACGAGCACTTCGCTGGGTTTGGGTTCCGACACGGCAACCGTCGCCAGCGATAGCTCGAGCGTTCCGTCCGCGTTCACTCGAGACCGCAGTTCCTGTGCCTCGCTCGGCCTGCCTGTCGTCATGCTCACAACCTCGATCCGGTCGAAGTAACCAAAGGGGTCCGCCGCAGCGCCCCCGAGCACCCCGAATGCGAAGCTACAGGATCGAGACCGCGATCACTCCGACCGGCCGCTCAGCTCCGGAGCGCAGAACGACCGAGCCTGACGAGAAGGGCTTGCACGGCCAGGAGCTCCCCGGGATTGTAAGTGAGGTCCCGCGACAGCTTGTCGATGTAGCCGACGGCTTCGATCGAAGCTACGTGACGGCGAGGATCCGGGCCGGCGGCCAGGCGCTGGCGGTACGCAGTGGCGAGGGCGGCCAGCCCGGAGCGCAGCTCATCCGTGCGCTGGCGACGCTGCTCACGTTTGTGACGCTCTTCAAGCGCCTTGACTCCGGTGTTGAGGGCGGCTTTGGCGGCCCGGCCGCCGGATCGGCCTGACTTGCCCGAACCGACCACCTCGGCGGCGCGCTCGTTGCGTTCGAGAAGCTCAGCCATCTCGCGTGCGTGGCGGCTCTTGAGCGGCTCGACGCTGGAGTCGAGGAAACCGATCAGCTCGTCAGCGACTATGGCCGCCGTGGCTCCGCTGCCATCCAGGCGGGCGGGCACGTCGAGCCAGGCCCGGCGGCGGGCTTCGAACTGCTCGTCGGTGACGAGCAGCCGAGCTCGGTCCAAGCGACCGCCTGAGGCCTCCGCCAGATGAGCGGCCCGGTCCGGCGCAACGCCCTCGGCTTCGAGCGCACCGGTAACTTGCTCGGCGGTCAGCGGGTTGAACTCCACTTGCACGCAGCGGCTGGCGATCGTCACCAGCTCGGGGGGCAAATGCTCGGCGAGGATCACGAACACGGTCGTCGCCGGTGGCTCCTCTATCGTCTTCAGAAGCGCCGGGGCCGCGTCCCGAACCAGATGGAAGTCGTGCAGGACGACCACCTTGCGCTCCCCCTCAACCGGGCTGGTCAGTGCGCTGCTGATCACGTCCCTTGCCGTGTCTATGCCTATGGAGGCGCCCTCCCGCTCGACGTGGATCACGTCGGGGTGGACTCCGCCCAGCACCCGGCGGCACGAGTCGCACGTCCCGTCCGGGGGCACGGCCGGGCAGAGCAAGGCGGCGGCCAGGCCCGTCGCCGCGGCCGTCTTCCCGGTCCCGGGCGGCCCCACGAGCAAGTAGGCGTGGACCGGGCGGGCGGCTGCCGCCTCGAGGGCCGCCACGGCCCGATCCTGACCGATCACCTCGGCGTAGAGAGCGTGGGGCCGGGTCTGCGTCATCGGCCCGTCAGTCTGCCACCGCCGCCTGCACCAGGGCCGCGACGTGGTCGATCGAACCCGACCCGTCGATCACCCGCCAACGGACCGGGTCAGCTTCGGCCAGGGCCGCGAAGCCCTGTTCGACCCTGGAAAAAAACTCGGCCCCCTCGCCCTCCATGCGATCGTCTCCCCCTCTGGCCGCCCGCCGGGCCGCGGCGACCGTCGGGGCCACTTGGAGCAGCACGACCCGGTCGGGTTCGACGCCGGCAGACGCCCACGAAGACAGGTCCACCAGTCGGGCCGGGTCGAGCCCGCGGCCATAACCCTGGTAGGCGACGGTGCTGGCGGCGAAGCGGTCGCACACCACGTCACGACCCGCTTCCAGCGCCGGGGCGATGACCTCTGATACGTGCTGGGCTCGGGCCGCAAGAAGTAGAAGCACCTCGGTGCGCGGATCTAAATGCGGTAGGGCGGGGTCCAGGAGAAGCGATCGGACGTGTTCGCCGGTGCTCGTGCCGCCGGGCTCGCGTGTCAGGATCGCTCCGGTGGCGTCGGCCAGGATGGCCGCCTGCGTCGACTTGCCGCTCGCCTCGCCACCCTCGAAGACTATGAGCCGCCCGCGGGGCGTCAGTCCGCCGCCTTCTTGGCCGCCTTGCGGGGCCGGGCCGCCCCCGTCTTCTTGGCCGNNGGCGCGGCCGGCGCGGCCCGGCTTGGGCGGCGCCGCCCGGCGATCGGCCAGCAGCTCTGCGGCCCGTTCGGGCGTGACCGCCTCGATGGTGTCGCCCTTGCGTAGCGAAGCGTTGGTGACCCCATCGGTGACGTACGGCCCGAACCG
>PMHU01000036.1 GCA_003156795.1 Acidimicrobiaceae bacterium | reverse complement strand
GCCACCAGGTTGCCGACCATGGCCTTCTGGTGCTCGGCGTCGCCACCGAAACGGCGACCTCTCTTTGGGCGGCCCGGAAGCGTGGCCATGTCAGCCTTCCTTGTTACGCAGCGATAGCCCGCGCTCGTCNNGACTTCTGCCCGAAGTTGGTGATGGCCAGCAGGTCGTCCTCGGTCTTCTGGACCAACTCGCCGACGGTGTTGACCTGCGCCCGCTTGAGGCAGTTGCGGGGACGCTCCGATAGGTCGAGGTCCTCGATGGGGAGGTCGAGATCGGGGGACCCGCTGGTCGCGGCGCCGACGTCGCCCAGCTCGAGCCCTTGCGGGGCGTCGCTCATTTCGGCGACGAGGCTGACCAGGGACCGGAGGGTGTCGCCGGCCGAAGCCAGCGCCTCGCGGGGCGAGATCGAACTGTCGGTGGTGATGTCGAGTATCAGGCGGTCGTAGTTGGTCGACTGCTCCACCCGGGTCGGCTCGACCGTGAAAGCCGTGACCCGGATCGGGGAGAAAATGGAGTCGACGGGGATGACCCCGATGGTCGAAGAGCGCTTGTTGCGGTCGGCTGACGAGTAGCCGCGACCCCGCTCTACGGTCAGGTCGGCGGCCAGGCGGCCTTTGGCGTTGACCGTCGCGATCACCAGTTCCGGGTTGAGGACGTCGACGTCGCTGGTGAGGATGATGTCGCCGGCCGTGACCGTGGCCGGGCCCCGGACGTCGATGCGCACCGTGATCGGGTCATCGGTGTAGGCGACGATGACCACGTCCTTGAGGTTGAGGATGATGTCGGTGACATCCTCCTTGACTCCCGGCAGGGTGGTGAACTCGTGCAGAGCCTCGTCAAATCGGACTTGGGTCACCGCCGCGCCCGGTATCGAAGACAGCAGGGTGCGCCGCAAAGCGACACCGAGGGTGTGCCCGAAGCCTGGCTCGAGGGGGCCGATGGCGAAGCGCTGGCGGTTGCCCTCCTCCTCGCCCAGAGGCTCGACGGTCGGACGTTGGATGATCAGCATGGGATTCCTATTTCGAGTAGAGCTCTACGATGAGCGATTCGCGTACGGGCACGTCGATGTGCTCGCGCTGCGGCTGGTCCAGGACGGTTACTTCGAACCTCTCCGAGCCGGACTCGAGCCACGGGGGGACTTGACGGTCCAGGGTATCGAGGTTGTGGCGGATGACGATCATGTCGCGGGACTTGCCCTTGAGGGCCACGACGTCGCCCTTGCGCACCCGGTAACTGGGGATGGTGACCCGCTTGCCGTTGACGAGGATGTGGCCGTGGCGCACCAGCTGGCGGGACTGGGCCCGACTGGCCCCCCAGCCGGCCCGGAACACGACGTTGTCGGCGCGCTGCTCGAGCATGCGGAGAAGGTTCTCGCCCGTGATGCCCTGCTGGCGGTTGGCTTCCTCGTAGAGGTTGTGGAACTGCTTCTCGAGGACGCCGTAGATGCGGCGGGCCTTCTGCTTCTCCCTGAGCTGGGTCAGGTACTCAGACCCCTGCCGCATGCGGTCGCGGCCGTGCTCGCCGGGCGGGTACGGCCGACGCTCGATCGGGCACTTCATCGAGTCGCACTTGGGGCCCTTGAGGAAGAGCTTCATTTTTTCCCGGCGGCACAAGCGGCAAACCGGGCCTGTATATCTAGCCATGACTGCGTGTACTCCGGTTGGCCTAGACCCGGCGCCGCTTCTTGGGGCGGCAGCCGTTGTGGGGGATGGGGGTGACGTCTTTGATGCCGGCGATTTCGATCCCCGTGTTCATCAGGGAGCGGATGGCCGTCTCACGGCCCGAGCCGGGCCCCTTGACCAGGACCTCTACTTTGCGCACGCCGTGCTCCATGGCCCGCCGGGCGCACTGCTCGGCCGCCAACTGGGCGGCAAAAGGCGTCGACTTGCGCGACCCTTTGAAACCGACGTTGCCGGCCGACGCCCAGGCGAGGACGTTGCCCTCCGGGTCGCTTATCGAGACGATCGTGTTGTTGAAAGAGCTCTTGATGTGCGCCACCCCGTAGGTGACGTTTTTTCGCTCTCTGCGGCGGGGGCGGCGACCGCCCGGCTTCGGCTTGGCCATGTCCTTCTTAGTGCAGCTCTCTCATCAGTGCTTACGAACCTTCTTCTTGCCGGCGACGGTCTTCTTGGGGCCCTTGCGGGTCCTCGCGTTGGTGTGGGTGCGCTGGCCGTGCACAGGGAGGCCACGGCGGTGACGAACTCCTTGGTAGGAGCCGATTTCCATCTTGCGCTTGATGTCCTGCGAAACGTCCCGCCGGAGGTCTCCTTCGACCTTGACGTTGGCGTCGATCCAGTTGCGAAGGCGGGTGACTTCCTCGTCGGTCAGGTCACGGACCCGGGTGCCCGAGTCGATCCCGGTCGCCTGGCACACCTTCTCGGCGGTCGTGTCGCCGACCCCGAATATGTAGGTAAGCGACGTGGCCAGCCGCTTCTCGCGAGGGATGTCCACCCCGGCTATACGTGCCATTCTCGCTTCCCTCTCAGCCCTGCCGCTGCTTGTGGCGGCGGGATTTTGGATGTGACAGCGGGCAGATCACCATTGGCTTCTCAGCCCTGCCGCTGCTTATGCCTGGGGTTGGTGCAGATCACCATCACCCGGCCGTGACGGCGGATGACTTTGCAGTGTTCACAAATCGCTTTGACGCTGGGACGAACTTTCACCACGACTCCATCGAAGGGGGCGCCTCAATCCGCGCCAAAGCGCGACGGGGCCGGCGCAACATGCTACTACGCGCGCCGAGCGAGCGTCCACCGTAGGTCCCCGCTCCCTCAGCCGGGGGTGGCCAGCTCCTTCAGCCGGGGGTGGCCGGCTCCTTCAGCCGGGGGTGGCCAGCTCCTTCAGCCGGGAGTTGTAAGCACCTCGGGGCCGTCGTCGGATACGACGATCGTATGCTCAAAGTGGGCGGAAAGGCTCCCATCCGCAGTAACGACGCTCCAGCCGTCACCGAGGGTGACCGTCTCCGGACCCCCAGCGTTGACCATGGGCTCGACCGCGAAGACCATGCCCGGCTTCAACAGGGGGCCGGGGCGCCCAGGCCAGTAATTGGGGACTTGGGGATCTTCGTGCATGGCGGTGCCGATGCCGTGGCCGACGTATTCCCTCACGACGGAGAATCCGGCCTCCTCGGCCACGGCCTGCACGGCCCGGCCGATGTCGTGCAGTCGGTTCCCAGCCTCCATCTGGGCGATCCCGGCCCACAAGCTCCGCTCGGTGACCCGCATCAGCTCTTCGGCCAGGGGGCTGACCTGCCCGACGCCCATCGTGAACGCGGCGTCCCCGTGGTAGCCCTCGACGATGGCGCCGCAGTCGATGGAAATGATGTCTCCGTCCTTGAGGCGGTAGTCGCCGGGGATCCCATGGACGATCATGCTGTTCGGAGAGGTGCACACCACAGCCGGGAACCCGTGGTAGCCGAGGAAGTTCGACTGAGCCCCCCGCTTGTCCAGCACCGCCCTCGCCGCCTTGTCCAGATCGGCGGTCGTGGCTCCGGGCTTGGCCACCTCTCGTGTCGCCGCGTGCATCTCGGCCACCACCTTGCCCGCCCGTCGCATCTTGGCCAGTTCCTCGGCGTTGCGCCTCATGAGGTCCCCTTCCGCTTCTGCCGCCGTACGTCGATGGCCCCGACCACGCGGCGGGTCACCGCATCGGGTGAGCCCGTCCCGTTCAGGCTGACCAGCAGGTCCCGCTCGGCGTACCAGGCGATGAGGGGCGCGGTCTGGGCTTCGTAGAGGGCCAGGCGGCGTTTGATGGCTTCTTCGGTGTCGTCCTCGCGCTGCACGACCTCACCGCCACAGACGTCGCAGGTCCAGTTCATCATGGGCGGCGCCGCCGTCGAGTAGTTGGCCCCGCAGTCCACGCAGACCCGCCTCGACGCCAGCCGCTTCAAGACCAGGGATGTCTCCACGTGGAGATCGACCACCAGGTCCAACCCGAAAGGGAAGACGATGTCCTCGAGTGCTTCCGCCTGGGCCGTCGTGCGCGGGCACCCGTCCAGGACGAAACCCCGGCCCCTGGTGTCGCGCTCGGACAGCCGGAGCCGCACCATCTCCATCACCATGTCGTCAGGGATCAGGTCGCCCTGGTCCATCAGCGACTGGGCCCGGACGCCCAGGGGTGTCCTGGACTTCACCTCGCCGCGCAGCATGTCCCCCGTGGAGATATGCGGCACGACATAGTGATGCGACAGGCGAACGCACTGCGTTCCCTTGCCGGCCCCCTGCTTGCCGAGGACCACGAGCCTGACCCCGGGGATCACAGATCCCCTACTTGAGGAAGCCCTCGTAGTTGCGCATCATCAGCTGGCTGTCGATCTGGCGCATGGTCTCCAGCGCCACACCGACCGAGATGAGCAGCGTCGTACCGTAGAAGGGGAACGAGTTGAGGTGCCACAGCGCCATGAGGATGGAGGGCACGACGGCGACCGCGCCGAGGAAGCGGGCACCCACCACGGTGATCCGGCTGAGGATGTGGGCGAAGTACCGCTCGGTGGGGGGACCGGGGCGGATACCGGGCACGAACCCGCCCTGCTTGCGGATGAGGTCGGCCTGCTGGTGCGGGTCGAAGGCCACGTACACGTAGAAGAACGTGAACAGCAGGATGAAGACGAAGTAGGTGAGGATGTAGAAGAGGCTGGTCGGCGTGACATTGTGATTGACCCAGGTCCGGAAGGCCGAAGACGGGACGACATTGGAGAGGAGCACCGGGATGTACAGCACCGAAGAGGCGAAGATGATCGGGATGACCCCGGCCTGGTTCACCTTCAGCGGGATGTAGGTCGATGTCCCGCCGTACATCCGGCGCCCGACCATGCGCTTGGCGTACTGGACCGGGA
>PMHU01000219.1 GCA_003156795.1 Acidimicrobiaceae bacterium | reverse complement strand
GTGCACGCCGACTCCGACGAGTTCGAACTCGGGGTGGCGGGCGATCTCTGCGATCACCATCTTCCCGACGAACCCGGTACCCCACACCACGACGCGCTTGCTCACTCGATCTCCTTCGCCGGCTCCGACCCCTTGTGGGTATCACCGTAGCTGCGTCTACGCTTCGCTCCCATGCCTGACAAACAAGAAGTAGTCAGCGTCGAACGGGTAATCGATGCGCCGCCCGAGGCGATTTTCGACCTGCTCGCCGACCCGAAGCGCCACCGCGAGATCGACGGCTCCGGGACCGTCCGCGATCCCCGGGGCCCGGTCGAGCGCCTCAGGCTGGGCAGCCGCTTCGGCATGTCCATGAAAATGGGTATCCCCTACGCCATGGAGAGCCGGGTGATCGAGTTCGACGAGCCCAAGCTGATCGCCTGGCAGACAACGGGCCCGACCCGCGTGGGCCGCCACTTCGGCGGGAGGGTCTGGCGCTACGAGCTCGAACCGGTCGAGGGGGGCACCCGGGTCCGGGAGACCTGGGACATCACCAAGGAGTCGCTGGTGACCAAGCCCATGGTCCGTACGGCCGCATCGGGTACGGCCAAGGGAATGTCAGCCACCCTCGAGCGGATCGAGACCCTGCTGACCCAGCCCGGCTGACCCGGGGTAGGGCCTCATGTCTGGCTCATGGGGTTGGCCCGGCCAGAAAATAGTGGTTATTATGTCCGTCGAGGACCGATCCTTCATCTGGCAGGGATCGCCCACTACGAGGAGGAAGCGTGACCACGACCGAATCCCGACTCACCGGTGCCGACGTCAACGACGTCGACTCAATCGTGATCGAGCGCAGCGACCCGAACGAGATCCTCCACACGATCCAGCAGGAGAGCGAGGTCCTTTTCACCTGGGACTACAAGCGCAGCCGGCCCGCTCTGGTCAAGCTGTACGAGAAGGCGAAGCGCTCCCAGTGGAACGCCACCACCGACCTTCCGTGGGAAACCGAGGTCGACCGGGAGAAGCTGGCCGTCGAATTCCGCCAGACGGTCGCCCGCTTCGACGTCATGCAGGACGACCCGGACGCGCCGACCGCCAAGTGGGGCGACAAGGAGTGGGACGAGTTCGTCATCGAGACCCAGAGGTGGACCCTGTCGCAGTTCCTCCATGGTGAGCAGGGCGCCCTGATCTGTACCGGCCTGATCACGGCCACCGTGCCGTGGATAGACGCCAAGTACTACGCCGCCACCCAGGTCATGGACGAAGCCCGGCACGTCGAAGTGTTCGGTCGCTATCTGGAGGAAAAGATGGACGGGGCTTACCCCGTCAATCCTCAGCTGAAACTCCTCCTCGACGACATCATCAAGGACAGCCGTTGGGACATCACGTACTTGGGCATGCAGATCATGGTCGAGGGTCTGGCCCTGGCCGCCTTCGGCTTCATGCACATGCTCACCGAGGAGCCCCTGCTCAAGAAGCTCCTGCGTTACGTGATGAGCGACGAGGCCCGCCACGTCGCTTTCGGCGTGATCTCGCTGCAGGAGTTGTACAGCCAGCTCAGCGCGGCTGAGATCAAGGAACGCCAGGAGTTCGCTTACGAAGCCGCCGTTCGCCTGCGCAACCGGTTCTTCGCCCAGGACGTGTGGGAGAGGATGGGCGTCGATCCCAAAGCGGTCGTGCGCTTCTTGCAGACCCACCCGGACCCGATGGAAGAGATGTTCCAGACCATGCTCTTCTCCAAGATCGTCCCCAACGTCAAGAAGCTGGGCCTTCTGGACGCCGGCGACGGGTCCCTGCGGAAGCGGTTCACCGATCTCGGCATCATCCAGTTCGAGAACAACACCGACACCGAACAGGAGTACGACTCGCTCGACGCCGTAGCCGCCGACGCGGCCCGGATCGGTCCCGGCGCCGCCGCCGGCTGAGAAAGGGCTACCCCCCGACTATCGCCAGAGTGAAGCCGTCGTAGCCCTTGGAACCCACGGTCTGGACGGTGGTGGCGCTGACGTCGGGGAGCGTGGCCAGAAGGTCGTTGAACCGGCGGACACCGGCGACGTTGGGATCTTTACCGCTCCCGTCCAGGACGCCGCCGTTGCGGACCACGTTGTCCACGATGATCACCCCGCCCGGTCGCAGCAGCTTCGACGACAACGTGAAGTACTCCGGGATGTTGGCTTTGTCGGCATCGATGAACACCAGGTCGAAGCGCCCTTCGCCCTCCGCGGCCATCTTGGTCAGGCTTTCGAGGGCCGGCCCAATCCGCACTTCCGCCAAGTGATCCACGCCGGCTCGGGACAGGTTGGTCCGGGCTACCTCTGCGTGGCGGGGGTCGATCTCGAGGCTGATGATCCGACCGTCGGCTGGTAGGGCCCGCGCCATCCAAATGGTGCTGTAACCGCCCAGGGTGCCCACTTCGAGGATGCGCCGGGCGCCGATCATGCGGGCGTAGAGGTGCAGCAGCTTGCCTTGGGCGGCCGAAACGGCGATGGCCGGCATGCCAGCCGCGGCCGTCGAAGCCAGGGCTTGGTCCAGGGCGGCATCGGGCCGGACCACCAGCCCGTTGACGTACTCGTCGACGGCGCTCCACTGTTCCTGTGACTTCGGCTCTGGGGACATCGGGGCTCCTCTCAGCGTCCTGCCTGGCACCGTAGGCCAAGTGGCCCGGGACGCGCTACCATGGACACCGGCCACCCGGCCCGTTGGCGCGCGCACCGCCTGCCCATGGGATCGGCGACGAAGTTTCAGCATTCGAGAGGTTTAGGTTGCCCACCATCGCGCAATTGGTCCGGAAGGGCCGCGAACAGAAGACGGTCAAGACCAAGACCCCCGCGCTCCGGGGAGCACCCCAGCGCCGAGGGGTTTGCACCCGCGTATACACGACCACCCCCAAGAAGCCGAACTCGGCGCTNNCACAACCTCCAGGAGCACTCGATCGTCCTCGTCCGCGGTGGCCGCGTCAAGGACCTCCCGGGCGTCCGCTACAAGATCATTCGTGGCACGTTGGACACGTCCGGCGTACGCGACCGCAAGCAGGCCCGTAGCCGCTACGGGGCCAAGAAGGGCTAGAAGGGTTAGCGCAACATGCCTCGCAAAGGACCCGCACCCCGCCGTGACCTCCTGCCCGACCCCATCTACCGGTCGGTGCTGATCACCCAGATCGTCAACAAGATCCTCGAGCGAGGCAAGCGCAGCCTGGCCGAGAAGATCGTCTACGACGCGCTCGACATCATCAAGGAGCGCTCCGACGGCGATCCCGTGGCGGTGGTCAAGCGCGCCGTGGAGAACACCAAGCCCCAGCTCGAAGTCAAGAGCCGCCGGGTCGGTGGCGCCACATACCAGGTACCGGTCGAGGTTCGGGCCCGACGGGCCGCCACCCTCTCGATACGCTGGCTGGTCGGCTACTCCCGGCAGCGGCGGGAGAAGACCATGGCCCAGAAGCTGGCCGCCGAGCTGCTGGACGCGTCCAATGGCCTTGGCGCCGCGGTGAAGCGCCGCGAGGACATGCACAAGATGGCCGA
>PMHU01000307.1 GCA_003156795.1 Acidimicrobiaceae bacterium | reverse complement strand
TTTGGGCGGCGAACAGGCCCAGCGGGTCGGCGAGGGCGACGAAGTGGTACTTGGTCACCGATGGATCAGTCGTGAAGATGTCGCCGGCCTGGATCGTCCCGTCATTGAGGGCGGCAATGGTCAGAGGCCCGGACTCGTCGAGGGGCTTGAAGTCGATGCTGAGGCCGTAAACCCTCTCCAAGCCGAGCAGACCCTCTTCGCGCGTCTTCCACTCGGGCGGGCCACCGAAGGTGATCGTGCCCAGAGCTTTGAGGTCCGAGATGCTCGTCAGGTGGTGGGCCGTGGCGAACGCCGACGTGACCGTGACCGAATCCTTGTCCTGAGCCGAGGACGCCTGGAGNNGAGGGCGACGAGGTTGGACGGCAAGGCTTGCGTCAAGGCAACGTCGACCGCAGACGTCGTGGCGGCGGTGGCGGTCGGCACCAGGTAGTCGAGGAGGGCGCCGTTGTACTCCGGGAACACGTTGAGCGTTCCGTTTTGCAGTTCCTTGTAGTAGATCTCGCGGCTGCCGATGTCGAGCTTGGTCGTGACCGAAACGCCTTTGGCCTTGAGGACATCGGCATAAATGTCGGCCAGGATCTCGTTCTCAGGGAAGTTGGCCGAACCGATCACGACCGAAGGGTTCGGCGCCGTTGTCGATGCCGACGAGGACGTCGTGGGGGGCGTGGACGTCTTGCTGCTGCTGCCGCAGGCGGCGAGACCTGCGACCATCACGACAATGGCGGTTGGGAGCAAGAAGCGGCGCATGTGCTGTCCTTTTTTTNNCAGCGCCCGGATGTCTTGGTTGGGGTCAGGAAGTATAGGCCCGGGCCCGAACGCCGGGGGACACGAGGAACCATTGGCATACTAGGAACATCGACTCGGTGGCGATGGCGAAGGCGGCCACTAGGACTCCACCTGCGCCGAGCTCTGCGAAGTTACGGCTGGCTTGGCCGTCAATGATATAGCGGCCGAGGCCGCCGAGGCCGACGTAGGCCGCGATGGTGGCCGTGGACACGACTTGGAGGGCGGCGGTGCGCAGGCCGAGGACGATCAGTGGCAAGGCGACGGGGATCTCGATTCGAAACAGGACCTGCCACGGGCGCAGCCCCATTCCGCGTGCCGCGTCGACCAGAGACCGGTCGACGTCGCGGATCCCGACGTAGGTATTGACGAGGATCGAAGGGACGGCGAGGAAGATGAGCGGGATCACGGCCGCCTCGAGCCCGACGCCGATGAGGATGGCGAAAATGGTGAGAAGGCCGAGGGTGGGCAGGGCGCGGCTGGCGTTGCTGAGCATGGAGAGCACGGCGCCGCCTCGTCCCGTGTGGCCAGACAGCAGCCCGAGAGGCAGGCCGATAGCGACGGCGATCAGAAGCGTCTCGGCCGAGTACTCAAAATGCTGGAGGATCCGCTCGAGGAAGCCGCTGGACCCGCGCCAATTCGAAGCTGACGTCAGATACGAGATCACACCTCCGAAGGAAGTGCTGGCCGCTGCGATCACGAGACCCTCCTCGCCCACGGCGTCAGCATCCGGCCACTCAACAGCAGCAGACCGTCGAAGACGAGGGCCCACATGGCGACGATGACCACGCCGGCGATGATCTCGGTGAGGAAGTCGGTGTTCTCGCCGGCGACGAAGAGCTGGCCTAGTGTGCTGACCCCGATGAGAGAAGCCACCGTAGCCAGGCTGATGCTCGACACCGTCGCGACCCGCAGCCCGGCGATGATCACCGGCACGGCGGCAGGCAGCTCGATCGTCAGCAAGCGCCGCATGGAGCGGTATCCCATGGCGGTGGCGGCGATGCGTACGTCGTCGGGAACGTTGTTGATGCCCTCGGTGACGCTGCGCACCAGCAGGGCAAAGGCGTACGCGGACAGCGGGATGATGACGGTGGTGTCGCTCGGACCGGTGATGCTCAGCAGGAACGCGAAAGCGGCCAGGGACGGCCAGGCATAGAGCACAGTGGTGACCGCGAGTATCGGGGGGTGAGTCGTGGGTATGCGGGCGGCGAGGCAGCCGACTAGCAGAGCGAGGAGCAGTCCGATCGCAACCGAAACCAGCGCAATGTAGAGGTGCGTCCGCGACAGCTGCCAGAAATAGCCGATGTGGCCGGTGAGCCAGGCCCAGTCGCTCACCTTGTGGAAATGAAACGTGAGGCCCCCCGGCTTCATTGCTGTCGTGTATGCCACGTCAGGCCCGCCCGGATGCGGCGCGGATGGCCCGGGTTACCTCTTCGTGGTCGGCGACTCCGACGACGACGCCCCGGTCATCGACCGCGACCGCGACTCCAGCGGGGGATAGCACCGTCGCGTCGAGGGCGGCCCTTAGGGAGTCGTCGTCGGGCTTGAAAGTGTGTCCCAGCGACCGCAACCCGGCCAACTCGATGGAGGCCCCGCCGTTGAGGGTCGCCACCTCCAACCAGCCGAGAGGGTGACGGTCGGCGTCGAGGGCGAGGAGCCACCCCGTGCCTGCCTCTCTCGCAATCCTGCGGGCGTCCTCCGCCGAGGTGGTGGTCTCCACCGTCGCGGGGACGTGCAGCCTGAGACCCTTGGCTGCGAAGAAAGACAGCCACCGGATGCCACGGTCGGTCCCTACGAAGCTCTCGACGAATGCGTTCTCGGGCCGGGCCAGGATCCGCTCCGGAGTGTCGAACTGGACCAGATGTCCTCCGACCTGCATCACCGCGATCTTGTCCCCGAGCTTGACCGCCTCGTCCACATCGTGGGTCACGAACACGATCGTCTTGTGGAGCTGGGCTTGGAGACGCTGCAGCTCCTGCTGGAGCTCGCTTCGCACGACTGGGTCGACCGCGCTGAAGGGCTCGTCCATCAGCAGCACCGGAGGATCGGCGGCGAGCGCCCGGGCCACCCCGACGCGCTGCTGCTGGCCTCCAGAGAGCTGGTAGGGATAGCGCTTGCCCATAGGTTCGCTGAGGCCGACCAGCGTCAGCATCTCGTAGGCGCGCCCTCGAGCTTTGGCACGCGAGGCCCCGAGCAGGCGTGGCACGGGGGCGATGTTGTCGATGACGGTCCGGTGGGGAAACAGCCCGCCCTGCTGTATGACGTAGCCCATGGTCCGTCGCAGCTCGGCTGGGTCGGACTTCGTCACGTCCTTTCCTGCGACCCGGATGGTGCCAGAAGTCGGGTCGACGAGGCGGTTGATCATGCGCAGCGAGGTGGTCTTGCCGCATCCCGATGTGCCCACGAGGACGGTGATCTCGCCGTCGGCGCACTCGAGGGAGAGGTCGTCGACCGCGAGCGTGCCGTCTGCGTATCGCTTCGTGACCCGCTCGAAGCGAATCATCGGACCGCCCGGGGGCAGCGAATCGGCGCTGTGACCGAAACTGGCCCCATATGGGAAACCTTACTAGCTCACTCGGGATTTGTCAGACGTCGATGCGCATCCGGCGCTCCGGACATACCGGGACTCCTGACCAGCTAGCTTCTGCGCCCAGGAGGGGGGTCGAGATGCCCGACGGCAACAACCAACCGCGGATCGATCCCCTATCCGACGACGTCGAAGGGATCCTGCCGCTCAACATCTTCCTGACGCTGGCGAAGCATCGCGATCTGTGCGACCGCTTCAGCAGGTTCGGGGGATTCCTATTGTACAAGGGTCTCCTCCCGGCCCGGGAGCGGGAGCTCGTGATCCTTCGCACCGGCTGGCGCTCGGGATCGGTGTACGAGTTCGGCCAGCACGCCCCGATGGGACAAGAAGCCGGCCTGTCTGGCGACGAGGTCGACTCGCTGGCGCGCGAGGGAAGCGAAGGATGGAGCGATCCAGACCGGAATCTGATTGCTTTCGTCGATGAGCTGTGCGCGACCAACAACGTGACGGAGGAAACTTGGTCGAGCCTGGCCGGGAGGTGGTCGGAGGCGGAGCTGTTGGAGCTGCTCGTCCTCGCTGGTTTCTATCGCCTGGTATCGGGACTCCTCAACGGCGCCCGCGTTCAGCTCGAGCCCGGCACCTCCGGGTGGCCTGGATCCTGAGCCGGCCGACCGACGGTCGGCCCTCGTGCTCGCCCCCGACATTCCGCGCAGAGCGGCGCCCCGCGGCTTTGGACTTTGCCGGCGTCCAGGCAGGCGGTCCTCTGGTTAGTCTTCACACGTGACCGACGTACCCGTCCCGTCGACCGAACAACCGACGGTCCCGCCCGACCACCCGGCGGTCGCCGACGCAGCCCTGCTCGACCAAGTGAGCGCCGAGTTGGGGGCGGTCGACGACGCCTTGCGGCGATTGGATGAGGGCACTTACGGAACGTGCGAGGTATGCGGCGCCGAGCTGACCTCCGAACAGCTGGAAGCCGATCCTCTCTCGATGCGCTGTTTCGACCATCGGGCCTGAGCGCCCGGGAGCGGAGGCGTCCGTCCCCTCACAAAGGCCCGTTGCCGTGCTTGCGGGCGACGATGCGCTCCCGCTTGGTTGCCAGCATGCGCAGCGACGAAGCGATGACCTTGCGGGTGTCACCCGGGTCGATCACTTGATCGATGAAACCGCGGGCCGCGGCCACGTACGGGTTTAGGTAGGACTCCTCGTACTCGCCGACCAGACGGGCCTGGGCCTCGGCGTCCTCGCGGCGGTGCAGGATCTGAACGGCTCCTTGAGCGCCCATCACCGCAACCTGGGCGGACGGCCAGGCCAGGCAGAGGTCGTTGCCCATGCCCTTGGAATCCATGACTATGTACGCCCCGCCGAACGCCTTGCGCATGATCAGACACACCCGAGGCACGGTCGCTTCGGCGTAGGCGAATACCAGCTGGGCCCCGTGGCGGATCATGCCGCGCCACTCGAGATCCTTGCCGGGCATGAAACCGGGAGTGTCGACCAAGGTCAGCAGCGGCACGTTGAACGAGTCGCAGAACCCCACGAACCGGGCCCCCTTCTGCGACGCCGCTATGTCGAGGGTGCCGGCCATCGACTGGGGTTGATTGGCCACCACCCCGACGGTGCGGCCCTCGACGCGGCACAGGGCGGTGACCAGCTGGGGTGCCCATCCGGCCCGCAGCTCGAGCAGTGCGGCGTCGTCGGCGATGGCGGCGATGGCGTGGCGGACGTCATAGGAGCCAGTGGGGCTGACCGGCAGGAGGTCACGAAGTTCGGGCGTCGGCCGGTTGGCGGGGTCGCCGCCAGGCCACACGGGAGGTTCCTCGTCGGCGTGATCGGGCAGGTAGTCCAAGAATCCGGCCACGGTTTCGAGTCCCGACGGGACGTCGTCCGCGAGCAAGGCGGCCACCCCGGTACTGCGGGCGTGGACCCGCTGGCCCCCCAACTCCTCAGGCGCCAGGTGAAGCCCGGTCAGCTGGGCCACCGCAGCGGGACCGGAGACGTACGCCACCGCTTCGGGCGTCATCACCACGGCGTCGGCCATGCCCAGCAACAGGGCCGGTCCGGACACGGCCAGGCCGTAGGCGACCATGACGACCGGGATCACGCCCGAACACTCCGTCAGGGCGTGGGCGGCCCGGCCCCAACCGTCCAGCGACGCCGCCCCTTCAAACACGTCGGCGCCGGCCGAAGCCAGCACCACGACCAGCGGGATGCGCTGGGCCAAGGCGGTGTGGGCGGCGGCAGCGATCGTTTCGCTGTCGGCTGCCGCGAGCGTGCCCCTCCTGACCTTCCGATCGATCCTCACCAGCACCACCTTGCGGCCAGTGACGGGCAGGCGGGTCACGCCGGCGGCGGCGGGACCCTTCACCCCGGCTCGCAGGGCGAGGAAGGTCGGGTTGGCCTCTCGGGCTTCGTCGGCTGGACCGATGGCCATCACTTCTGAGACTGCGCCATCGGCCCCGCGGTTAGCGCCCAGGCGCACGTACCCGTGGGTGACCTCACCGGGGCGGCGCCCTACCCGTCTTCGCCCTCACAGCCGTGCTCCCCCCCTCGGGCCATCAGGAAGCCCCGGGCCCGCTCGGTCAGCGGATAGCGGTGCACGATCGCCCAGAAGCGATGATCGTGACGGGGAACGCTGAGGTGGGCCAGCTCGTGAACTATCACGTAGTCCAGAACCCAGGACGGTTCCCTGACCAGGCGGGACGAGATCCGAACGGAACCGTCGGCGGGTGTGCAGCTCCCCCACCGCCACTCCTGGTTGTCGACCCACCGGATCACGAGCGGCCGCCGTAGCTCGTAGCGGTCGGCGAGGGCGGCGGCCCGCTCGGCCAAGTCGATCTGGTCCGTGGAAGCTTGGCGTTCCACCCGCCGGACCATCTCGGCGACCCAGTGCTCCTCTTCGACGGCGGTCATGCTGGCGGGGATCGACACCCGGAGCACTTCGCCCACCTGCCGGGCCTGCACCGTCTTGCGCCGCCGGGGGCTGCGGACCACCTCTACCTGCATGCCATGGACGGTACAGGGGCCCAGTGACGATCAGAGCGATGGGTCATCAGAGCGATAAATAGGAGCCGTCGTCGTCCCCGTCCAGGAGATCAACGGCCTCTGAAGGAAGAAGACCGCCCTCTTCGAAGCTCCCCCAATACCCAGCCAAGTGACCAGTTCGCAGCTCCGCCAGGCCGGCTCCCCTGGCGAGCGACCGAACGACGCCGCCATGGGACACGATCAGGACCCGATCGAAGCCGCTGGCTCGAGCGAGGGAGGCCACGGCGCGGCCCGCCTCTGCCACCCGGACATCGAAGGCTGCCCGGCTCTCGCCACCACTTGGCGAGTCCAGTTGACCCTCGGTGAAGCGGCTCAGGTCGCCCGGCCACCGTTCCTCGATCTGGTCCCGGGTGAAACCGCTCCATGCGCCCACGTCGTATTCCCGCAAGCCAGGTTCGATCGCGTGTGGCACCTCGAGTCCTAGCCCGGTCGCGATAAGAGCTGCGGTTCGGGTTGCTCGGATCAGATCGGATGACACGACGAGATCGAAGGCGTCCTCGGTAGAAAGCCGACGGGCCGCCATCTGGGCTTGGTGCTCACCGAGGGGTGAAAGGGGCGGATCGGCGTGGCCCTGCCATCTGCCCTCGGCGTTCCATGTCGACTGGGCGTGGCGCAGGATGAGCAGGCCTCGCATCGGCGGGACGATAGCCCGGCCTGGGAACCCAGGCGCTTGAAGCGGTAGCGTGGATTCCCGGAGAAGAACACAGTGACCCCGTTTGCCACGAGCGAGGGACCAGCGGCCAGCGCCGCAAGCGCACCCGCAGGCTCGCAAGCCTCGATCACGCTTCTGTTGTTCGCTGCCGCCCGCGAGGCGGCCGGCACAGCTCGAGAAGAAATGTGGGCGAGCACCGTCGGGGAGATCCTCGACGCGGCGTGTNNCCCGCCACGGAACGCCGTTCGCGGCGGTCCTCGAGCGGTCACGAGTCTGGGTCAATGGCGAGCCGTGCTCGCCCGAACAACGTCTCTCCGACGGTGACGAGGTCGCCGTCCTGCCGCCCGTGTCGGGTGGCAGCGGGAGGCGAGCGCGGTGACCGCCAGCCCGGTGATCGCAAGTCAGACCGCCAGTCCCGCCGGCCCGGTCCGACCCAGGGCTCAGCCGGCTCGACCTGGTCGACCTGGTCGGTCTGGTCGTTCTTCGCGGCTGACCCGGTCGGCGCCGAGGGCCGGCTCGGCTCGGTCGTCCCGCTCGGTCCGGTCGTCTCGGGAGGAGGCGGGGGCACAGGCGCGCCGCGGGAGCGGGCCCGAAGCGACGAGGCCGGCGCTTCCCGTACTCATGGGCGTCGTCTGGGCCGTGCTGATCGTGACGGCCGTGAGGGCCGGCGCCGCCACGGCCGTTGTTGTATTGATCCCAGTCGGTGTCGTGGCTGCGGTCTCCGCAGTCAGAGCGGTCGGTGGCACAGGAGAATCGAAAGGTCACGCCTCGCCGGCAGGACCGGGCGTCCTGATGGCGCCGCGTCTCGCGTGCGCGGTGGCGGCGCCGGTGCTCCTTCCTCTCGCCGCGCTGGGAGGCCCCATCCCAGCCGTCGTGGTGGCCGTGCTGGTCACCGCCGGCGGCGGTGCGGTCCTGTTTGTGACGGCGAGCAGCCATTCGCCGCTTCGCCTGACGGTCGCGGTGCTGGCCCCATCGGTGGCCGCCATGTCGGTCGTCCTGGCCCGATCCCAGGGTTCCCAGGAAGCAGTGGCGCTGATAGCGGCGGTCTGCGGGTACGACCTGGGATCTTTTATCTTCGGCTCCGGTCGCGGCGCGCTCGGTGGACCGGTCGGTGTGGGGGTAGGGATTCTTACAGTGGCTGTTGTCGCCGTGTTCGTAGCCGCGGCCGTCGTCCCGCCGTTTTCGGGCGACCGTCCGTGGATCATGTTCGCCTTGGTGGCCGTCCTGGCCCCGGCCGGCGTGGGCTTGCTCGGTCGGGTCGTCTCCGGAGCCCGGCTTCCCGCGTTGCGCCGCTTGGATTCCCTGGCCTTGAGCGGGCCGGCCTGGGTAATCGCGGTGGCGATCGTGCTCCACCGCTAGCCCGGACCCGGCGTCTAGCCGACCAATCGCGTGAGGGTGCGATAGCCTCCCGTCTCGGTGGCACAGCTCCGAGACGTGACTGACCCGGCCTATCTTGAAGGCGTCGGCGAATGGCCCATGGACGAGGTACGGGCGCGCCGGGATGAGGCCAACGAGGTCGAGACCGGCTTGTCGTATTTGCGCAGGATCGTGCAAGGACGCCTCGACATCGTCGTCGCCGAGCAGCATCGTCGCCAGACGGGCGGACCTCCAGGCGACGTGGCGGCCCTGATCGACCAGTTGCCCAGCATCCTGAGCGAGCACGTCCGCGCTCCCGGTCTGGGCCGGTTACCGGCTCTGATGGGCCCGGGCCACCTCGACCCCGCCGTCGAAGCCAAGCTGCACGAGATCCTTCCGGCCGCACGCCTCAGCGCCCTTCCTGATCTCGGTGATACCGAACTTGGGCAGTGCGCCGACGGCCTCAACGACTTGGAGCGTTCGGTCTCATCCCGGCGCAAGGCCATTTTCGACGTCGTCGACCGCTTGCAAGCGGAAATCGTCCGGCGTTACCGGACTGGCGAGGCCACGGTAGACAGCCTGCTGTCGTGAGCCGGGCGGGAAAGCCAGGGCTGGTTTTGGTGATCGACGACGACGACATGATCCGAAGGCTGGTGCGCGCCGTACTCGAAGCCGACGAGTTCGAGGTGGCCGAGGCGCGCGACGGCGAAATGGCGCTCCAGCTGGCCTCGGAAACCCACCCGGCGATCGTCGTGCTCGACATCATGATGCCTGGTCTGGATGGCGTGGAGGTGTGCCGGCGCCTCGATCACGAGCGGGTGAAGGTCATCGTGTTGACTGCCAGGGACGACCCCAACCTGGAGGTGGAGTGCCGCGAGGCGGGGGCCAACGCCTTCCTGACCAAGCCCTTCTCCTCGATCGCGCTGCTCGATCTGGTCGCCGAGTTGTTGCCGACGTGAAAGAGTTCCCCGATCCCTGGCGAGACTTGGGTGCATTTATCCGGGAGCAACGTAACGTGGCCCGGTTGTCCGTTCGGCGCTTGTCCGACATGGCCGGGATTTCCAACCCCTATCTCAGCCAGAT